>JAYOUT010000022.1:15759-30258 GCA_038151055.1 Luminiphilus sp. | reverse complement strand
GGAAAGCCCTCAGCGAAACAAATTGTTCGCGCAATGGATGCCGACGGCGATGGACTGATCAGCTTCGAAGAATTCGAGTTGCCCGAGAAGCGCAGGGGCGGCGAGCGTTTGGAAGATGCAGACACCGATGGAGACGGCAACATCAGCCGTGCCGAAATGGAAGCGCAATTGGCGGCGCACATAGAGGCGGACACGGAGCGCGCCGAGGCCCGTTTTGCGCGAGCCGACATCAATGATGACGGATTTGTCACCCCGGAGGAGAGAAAGCAGGTCGCCTTCGAAGCGCTGGACGAGAATGACGATGGCTATCTGTCGATGGACGAGCTCATCAAAGCGCGTAAGCGCCAGAGACCGCCTCAGGGTTGACGCACCGCCACTCGCTGAATGCATGACGAGACGCTGATAAGACAGGTCTCGCGAGGTAATCGCGAGGCGCTGTCTACCTTGGCGCTTCGGCACGGCCCGGCGCTAAAGCAATTCGCGTATCGGCTTCTGATGAGTCATCAGCTGGCAGAAGAGGTTGCACAGGAAACTTTAATAAGAGCCTGGCGTGAGGCCGCGCGTTATGACCCCAACCGGTCGCGCTTATCGACCTGGCTACATCAAATCGCTCATAACCTTGCTGTTGACCTACTGCGGAAACAGCGCCGCGAACAGCTAGCAGGAGAGCTATCGCCTGATGATCCGGCGACCGCAGTGACTGCTGAGTCGATCGTGGGGGATGAAGAAAATAATAAAGCGCTCACAGATGCCATCGCCGGTTTGCAAGAGCGTCATCGGACCGCGTTGGTCCTCACCTATTACCAGTCGCTTAACAACCGAGAAGTCGCTGAAATCATGGGGCTTTCAGTTCGCGCACTGGAGTCACTGCTGGTCAGAGCACGCCAGCAATTGAGAAGAGCACTGGAGGATTCGCCATGAAACGATCCCAATTCGTACCGTCTATCTCTGAGGCCCGGGCAATAGAGATACTCGACGCCTACGGCGCAGACCCAAGAAAATGGCCCGAGCCAGAACGAGCGCCACTGGAGACATTATTGGCGACTTCGCCGGCCTTGCAGGCAATCAGACAGCGTGCCGCTGATCTCGATGCCAGTCTGGATCAGTGGCAGCCTGAGACACGACTCGACACGGATGCACTCCTAGCTGCTTTGCCTACTCGCGCCGATCACAACGATCATTGGATGGCACGGTTTCTTGATCGCCTCTTCGAACCCGCTTTCGGCTGGCAACAGATCACCGCGGCTATCGTGCCTTTGACTATTGGTCTCGCATGGGGGCTGTCTACCACTGCGCCACCCGATGACTGGTCAGAGGTAGAGTTATCTCTTCTCAACTTGCCTGTGGAGGTGCTTTCCGATGACTGACAATCTACGCAACGGTTTATTGGCAGCGTCACTGGCAATCAACCTGATGCTTTTGGGCGCAATGGCAGGCCAATGGCTACAGCAATCCGATGCGCAAAAACCGCCCATGGAATGGGCGACGCGCGATCTGAGCGATCGTGCTCGTCGCATCACATTGGAGGCCTTAAACCAAAATGGCCCACAGGCACGAGCCATTCGGCGGGAATTGAGAAAGATCGACCGACAGCTCATTGAGATTATTCGTGCTGAGGATCTGGACGAGCTTGCGCTTAAAGACGCGCTGAAGGCCCGTCAAGAAAAAAACGAGGCATACCAAACCTTGCTCACTGCCTCAATGGAAGCGGTGTTGCCGCCATTACAGCCCATTGAGCGAGAGAGGGTCTTAAAACGGATGCTGAGGGGTTCAGCGGTAACGCGTCCACCGCACCCAAAACCGCCGCACGCGAGCGGGGCCAGGAGCCGAGAGGGTGAGCGAGTGGATCAGCCAGGCAGTGATATCGAGGGACAGCCGGGATAAGCAGTGGCTCTGCGCTCTACTTCCTCACCCACTGACCGTTTGGAGCCTGAATAAAGTGGCCTCGGGCGGTTTTATTAATGGCCTTCTGCCCCGCCATCGACTCAACTGACTTCAGATCAATGCCATTGGAGCGCGCAATAGACTGATAGTTTGCTCGCCGTTGGTCATTGACCTGACGCATCAAGCTCTTTGCATCCGAGGGAGCTCCGGGGTTCACCAGCCCAAGATAGCCGTTTTGCTGCTCCCCCAAAAAACCCTGCGATTTCGCGGTATTCAGGTCCATCGCCATAGCCGACAATGCCGTCATTGCCAAAATCGCTGCTGCTAACAGTCGCCTTAGATTACTCATGGTCGCCTCCCTCCGTCTGCACGGGCGCTACTGCCAATGCGCGTTCGCTTAAAAAAGCTCACTGTCCTCTGCGAACAAGTCGTCCAGCTCTTTATCTACCTGAACCTTGATCTCATGCTCGATCTTCACGTTGATATTGAGCTCAATGGGGCCCTCGGGTGGCGCCACGGCCACCGTGGGAGTACAGCCCGCCACGCAGACCGCAAGTGCGAACATCGCCAAACAATATCGAACTGACATACTCACCTCACTCGCGGGTTGATTGCTGCTGTTCAAATTTCCGCGTCACCCAAAGATTGACCGAATCTATCGTTTGCAGGCTCTGCAATAGACTGAGCAGATTGTTTTCCAGAGTCAAATTCAATTTCACTTGACGGCCATCCTGATAGTCGGGATTGCTACCCAGTACAGAGGTACTGAAGAACATCACGCCCTCCTCATTCAAGGTGATATCCGCATCAAGCTGCTCAAATTGCAGATTAGACAACGCTGCGGCCACCGCACCCACCCTTTTATCGATGGCCGAGGGATCCACGGAAGGCTGATATTGGAGCGAGCCCGGTGTGCCCCGCAAGGTACCTGCATCGACCAGAATATTGCCGTTCTGCCATACCAGCGGTAAAGCGGCAGTGGCGCGTCCTTGAATAGTGACGCCTTCGGTTCCGGCTACGTCGACCACAGCGGCCAGATCAATGTCGTTCAAATAAACAGTTCCCAGAGGACCATCCTTGGAAAAATCCCTAAACTGATCGACCAACAACTGCCCTCCCAGTGCTCTGCCCTCCGCGCGCGTCAAAACCCACCCCTCTGCGTCTAATTCCAGCACGCCCGTGAGATCGGTGACTTGCACGCCGGCATTCACGGCATCCAAGGCGAAATTGACAGGCCTGACAGGCCTCACCTGTTGACCCTCGACGCGAAGCTCGAAGGGAGCCACTGCCAGACTCGCTAAGCCCAATGCACCTTGACTCAGGTAGCCTTCCGCAAGTTGACCTGAGATCTCAGACGTAAAGCCCGCGGGCGTCCATTGGCCCACCGCGGTGACAACAACATCCAGACTGGCCACCTCCACCTCATTCAACTCTGGCCATGCACCCGCTAGAGCGCTGGGCACTGTCGACCAGTCCCAGAGCCTGCTATCTACCCGGGCCTCATAAGTGAGGGATTTGTCAGACAGGAGGTGCTGAAAACGAATGTCGCCCAGTGGCCCCCACGGCGCGAAGCCAGAGAGCTCTCCCGTCACGACCGAATCCGCAAGGCTGACGCTGATTAATGCATCGACACTTGGCGCGACGCTGTCCCCCCATGCGCCGTCTACCTGTAATGACCCACTCAAGGTTTGTCTTGCGGGATCGGCCAGCGCGGAGAGGCCGCTGCTGCGCACCATGGCCTCGCCTTCAGCGGTCACAATCTCCAGCGTTGTCTGCGATGTCGTCAACTCGCCACTTTGGGCCAGCAGATCCCAAGTCCCTGCGAACGCCGACTCAACCCGTGTCACCTGCTGCTCCCCCAGATCGATATCCTTGAGCAAGACGTCACCGTCGCGCACAGAGGCCACCGGGTTGGCAAATGCCGCGCCCCACGTCAGATCGAACTGTGCACTCAGCCGCTCTGCCATGACCGGTGATTCCAACCTTAGCGCCGTGGCAGTCAGATAACCCGCACCTGCGGTATCGATCTCTGCTTGCAATTCAACGCCCAGAAGACGTTGCTGCAGTGGCTCAGGCAATTGCAAAGCCGATGTCATCGTCCCAGTCACCAATGGCAAAGCTGGTTCACGAGGCTGAAAGGGAGCCACGATCATATCGAGTCGGCTTTTCGCAACAGGCAGTGTTTGTGGCTGGAGCTCAGCACTGAGCTTATAGCCCACTTCGATCGCCTCCAGAGACCAGTCGACCTCTATGAACTCATCACTCTGAATCTCGGCGTCACCACGCCAACTCACAGCGTCGATTTGCTGCCAATTCAATGAAAAGCGATCCTGAGCTATTGATACTGAGATGCTTCCTCCGGCCGCAGACGCGGCTCCATCCATGCTCAGCACCACTTCAGCTGCTGCTGTACGAATCGACAGTCGATCCAACTTGAACTCTGCTGAAGCGACCACAGGCCACCAGCTCTGCCGCCTAATATCGGGAAGGGTCAGGTATTTAGTCCCAGAAGAAACCTCTACATCGGGTGGAGCAGAGGATATCCAGCTCCCCTTCTTCAGGGAGACTGCAGTCAGCCTAAGTGGTTCGCTTGTTGAAAATTGCAGCTGCCATTGCCAGTCGACCGACGAAGCCACCAACTGCCCTTCCGGCAGCATCACGTCGACGTTAGCGATACTGCCGCCGCTTGATGACACGCTGAGCCCCGACAACTCTGAGAGCGCGACGCCGGGGGGTAAAAACCATCTCACGATATCAATCGGCGCGCAGCGGTACGCCACGAATCCGAGTGCTGCAGACAAGGCCAGCAGCAGGATAGACAACAAGCTAACCCATGTTTTCAGCATCGACCGAATACTCGCTCAAACGCGCATTGCTCTTCCAAGGAGCTCATCGAGGATCAAGTGGGTACGGGCAACATCAGCGATTCCTTGACCTGCTCCATCACAACGTAACTGGTGGATTCGAGCACTCCCGGCAAGGTCAATAATGTCTCACCCAGAAGAATTCTGTAAGCGTTCATATCAGCAACGCGGGCCTTCAGCAGGTAGTCGAAATTGCCCGACACCAGATAACACTCCTGCACCTCTGGCAAATCCAGCGCGCGTGCGGTGAATTCCTCAAAGATATCCTGCGACGTGCGGTTCAACCGAATCTGCACAAACACCACCAGACCCCGATCGAGCGCCCGCGGATCCAGCACCGCTTGATAGTGCTGTATCACTCCGTCCCGCTCCAGCCGCCGGACGCGCTCTTTGCAAGGCGTGGTGCTGAGCCCGACCTGCTTCGCCAATGCCGTAAAGGAGACGCGAGCGTCGCGCTGCAAAATGCGCACGATGTTGCGATCAATTTTATCCAGTTGATGTGACTGACCCAGCAAAGCCCGTGACTCCTTGTGATGCGCCGCTGAAACGCGGCCTACTCTGCATTATCGACTGAATATCACTTCATATACAGCGATATCAGCTATTAAATATATTTTATTTAAATTTATTCGCTTTTTTATGGTCTCTAAATGGCTGTTTCGGCCTTTTTTCACAGTGATTCGCATCGGACAATGTCCCAAAACCCGCGGAGGCAACACGATGCTGATTGGCGTACCGAGAGAGATTAAAGCGCAGGAATATAGAGTGGGCATGACCCCTGCCGGTGTGCGGGAGCTGGTTTCGTCGGGCGCCCGCGTGATGGTTGAAGCCGGCGCCGGTCAGGCCATAGGGCTCTCTGACGAGCTTTACCGACAGGCGGGTGCGGTGCTCGCCGAGACCGCCGAGCAGGTATTTGCCGAGAGCGACATGATCGTCAAGGTCAAGGAGCCGCAACCACAGGAATGCCGGCAGCTCCGTCCGGGACAGCTACTGTTCACCTACCTGCACCTGGCTGCAGACCCGCTCCAGGCCGAACTCCTGATGGCGTCAGGAGCGACCTGCATTGCCTACGAGACAATTACCTCACCGCAGGGTGGCCTGCCCCTCTTGGCGCCCATGAGCCTGGTCGCTGGCAGATTGTCGGTGCAGGCGGGCGCCCACCACATGGAGATCCATCAAGGCGGCACCGGGATGTTAATGGGTGGTGTGCCGGGCGTGGCAGCGGCGAAAGTGTTGGTGCTGGGCGGCGGCGTCGTGGGCAGCAGCGCGATCCGCGTCGCGATCGGCATGGGCGCCGACGTGACGGTGCTGGATCGATCTGTCAACCGACTCGGGGAATTAGACGAGCAATATCGTGGCCAACTGCGCACGGTGTACTCCACCGCAGAGGCGGTGGAGGAACATGCCCGCGAAGCCGATCTGATTATCGGAGCAGTGCTCATACCCGGCGCGTCGGCGCCAAAGCTCATCAGCGGTGACATGCTGCGCGACCTCAAGCCCGGTGCGGTGATGGTCGATGTGGCCATCGACCAGGGCGGGTGTTTTGAAACGTCGAAGCCGACCACACACGCTGACCCCACTTTCGTGGTTGATGGCGTGCTGCACTACTGCGTGGCCAATATGCCGGGCGCAGTCGCCAAGACCTCAACCATGGCGCTGACTAACGCGACCCTGCCCTATGTGCAAAAACTGGCACAATCTGATCTGGCGGACCTGCTGCGGACCGACAGTCACATGGCCGCCGGAGTGAACGTATTGCGCGGCGAACTGACGCACCCTGCCGTGGCAGAAGCACTGCAAAAACCGTGGCAACTACCCGCGGACCTGCTGTCCGGGCAGCGCCACTTGAGGACCGCCTGATAGACGCGCGATCGCATTAGCGGCGGTGCAATGAGATGACTTCTGACCGGGAACAAATTCCTGCAAACTATCGATTAGTTTTGATTTGTGGTGTGCCGACATGCATCAAGTAAGCCCCGACATCGAAGCACTGGCCGATTCGATACTGACCTATGCGATGGATCGGCTGCGGATGGACCCTCCGTCCATTGATCACCCGCTACCTCAAGACACGCTAGAGGGCCTGGCGGGCCAGACCATCACGGAAGAAGGATTGGGTGGCGATACAGCCCTCAAGCTTTTCATCGACACACTCGCTCCTGCCTGTATCTCAGAGGATCACCCGCGGTATCTGGCGTTTGTACCAACGGCTCCCTCAGAGGTCTCCACACTCTTTGACCTAGTGGTAGGCGCCTCCAATATCTGTGCGAGTAGCTGGCTCGAAGGTGCTGGCGCCATCTATGCAGAAAACCAAGCACTTCGCTGGATCTCAGACATTGCCGGGTTCCCGGCCGAGGCGGGCGGTGTGTTTGTTAGTGGCGGCACTGCGGGCAATCTCTCGGCCTTGGTGGCGGCACGGCACGATTGGCGCCAAAAGCATCCCGAGTTCAGCAACCGTCGGGGGCTGATTATCTCGTCCCGCGGCGCACACGCGTCGGTTGAGCAAGCGGCTCATGTGATGGACGCCGACTTGGTTCAATCAGGTGGGCACCAGCTCACGGGCGCCGATGTCGCTGACACGTTAGCGGGCCTGAGTAGCGATGACCGAGCCCGGGTATTTGCGGTCGCCTGCACGGCAGGGACGACCAATCTCGGCATCATTGACGACATGAAGGGCATCGGCGAGGTCTGCAAGCGTGAGTCTGTATGGCTTCATGTCGATGGCGCCTATGGTGGTGCAGCGCTGGCCGCGCCCTCGACCCGTCCACTATTTGACGGCATTGAGCAGGCAGACAGCTTCATCGTTGACCCACACAAGTGGCTGTTTGCACCGTTTGATTGCTGTGCACTCATTTACGCGGAGCCTGCGAAAGCGCGACAGGCGCATCGCCAGCACGGTGACTACCTCGAGGTTTTTTACGATGGCATTTGGAATCCCAGTGACTATGCGCATCACCTGTCTCGGCGCGCACGTGGCCTACCTTTCTGGTTTAGCCTCGCTGTGCACGGGACAAAAGCCTACGCGGACGCGGTTGAAGTCACGCTGGATTGCGCCCGAGAGGCTGCGACCATGATTGAGGCTCACCCCAACCTGGAAATGGTCACCGACCAACGCTTGTCAATTTGCGTCTTTCGCCGCATCGGCTGGACACCAGAACAATATAAGGAGTGGAGTGACGCATTACTGGAGCGCGGCGATGGGCTGGTCACACCCACCAAGCACGAAGGTGAGACGGTGCTCCGCTTCTGTATCGTCAATCCGCGCACAACTCAGGAAGATATTCGCCTGATTCTCGATACGCTGTAACAGGGAGCCGTTGGCTGCCAACTGCTGCCTCATCTCATTAATCCAGTCGCAATGTGGTGTGATGCGAGTGATCGGAATACTCAGCAGTGCACTGTAGATGTTGGTGGCACCCCTGCGGCGATTCGACGCTTCTTTTCACCTATGACGTATCGCCAACGCACAGCCCCCGCTATGCTGACTTTTAGCGAGTATTCTTGCTCACATGACTGACCCCAGCGATCGGCCAACTTTGGCAATCGAGAGCAGAACACCAAATAAAGAGGGTTCAACATGGCAGGCACCTTCATTTGCGCCTACAGACTAAACGGCGATGGTTCTGGCACCGCATTGGACGAGGGCACGCTGCCGTCATTTAGCCCCCCTTCTGCCCCTATTTGGGTCCATCTCAGTGCCCGGTCCGAGGGAGTTCGCAGCTGGCTTGAAACACAAGCTCAGCTTCCGGACGAGACCGTCGTAGAAGCATTACTCGCAGAAGACACCCGGCCTCGCCTACAGGCTCGCGCTGACGGCATGCTGCTGATTCTCAGAGGTGTCAATCTCAACGAGAACGCAGAGCCCGAGGACATGGTATCGATGCGCATCTGGATAGAGAGCAGTCGATTTATCTCGGTGCAGTTACGCAAGCTAGGGGGCGTAGAGGATATGCGTCAGCGTATCGAATCTGGCGCAGGGCCGGTTGATATTGGTGATCTCGTGACCACCTTCATCGAGGGGTCTATCGTACGGCTATCGCCAGTCATGGGAGATCTGGCCGACGGCATCGATGAGCTCGAAGACCGTATTCTGCAAAGGGATCTGCAGGGCATCCGCGAGCAAATTGTCTCCACGCGGCGCAAAGCCATCATCTTCAATCGATTCCTATCGCCCCAAAAAGACATCGTACAAAAGCTCACTGAATTGGAGGTGGACTGGCTCGATCGCAACAATATTCTGCGGCTACAAGAGGCGCAGAACGACATCACGCGATTCGTAGAGGACCTGCAGGCACTGAGAGAACGTTCGCACTCGGTGCAAGAAGAGGTCGCCAACATTTTGACCGAGCGACTTAACCGAAACACCTACGTGTTCTCACTGATCGCCGCCATTTTTCTGCCGCTGAGTTTCCTTACCGGCCTGCTGGGCATCAACGTGCCTGGCATCCCCGGTGCGGACGACCCGGAGGCATTCATTGTTTTCTGTGGCATTCTGGTGGCTGTAGTGGTGGCACAAGTCGCAGTCTTCAAAAAGCTACGGTGGTTCTGAGTTTGTCTGCCTCACTGCGTTGCCCATTTGCCGACTCATCAAACCACTCATCGGGGACCACGCCACCATGAAAAGAATCGCATTCGCCGCCGCAATCACTCTGATGGGTATCGCCTTGTTTACCCCGTGGCTGTTTGGTGAAGCCCGGGGCACGCAGACGGCCTCAAGACTCGAGGCACCCTATCCACTCCAATTTCCAGAGGACTTTGCCTGGGGCGTGGCGGTGGCTGCGCAACATGTTGAGCACCAGCAGCCCAGCGACTGGACCGCCTTTGAGCGTCGCGTCATCCGGGAGGGCAAGACCGGCACGGGCGATCAACCGGGCCAAGCAAAGCCCGGACATATTCGCGATCTCAATCAGTACTCTGCAGAGGTGCGCCTGAAAAAAGTCGACTTCGACGATCGCTATGCGGACGACTTCCAACAGCTGGCTTCTCTGGGACTCAACAGCTACCGCTTTAGCCTCTCATGGGCACGCCTCTTCCCGCGCGCAGACATGACCGAGCCGGACCCGGAGGGCGTAGCCTTTTATCGGGAGGTGATTGCAGCCGCTAAAGCCAACGGCCTGACACCTCACGTGTCGCTTTTCCACTTCTCAACTCCCGAATGGTTTTGGCAGGAGCAAGCGGGATTTCGCGGCTGGGAACGACCCGACGCACTGCAGCATTGGAACCGCTACGTAAAAGCGGTCTCCGCGCTACTGGGACCGGAAATCAGTCACTGGTGCACCCTTAACGAGCCCATGGTCTATGTTTTGTGGGGCTACATCGAGGGCATTTTCCCGCCGCTGGAGCAACGCGCAGGACCACCTGATGTGGCGCCGGTCGTGGCGCAACTGCTCCGAGCTCATGCCGATGCCTACAAGATCCTGCATGCCGATGCGGCATCGCGAGACCAAACCATCACCGTGGGACTGACCCAACATACAAGGGCCTTTGAACCCTGGCGCAACTGGCACCCGCTCGATCGGCTGACGGCCGAATTCGTACAACAGGCCTTTATTTGGGATGTGTTCGACGCGATAGAAAGCGGCCATTACGCCATGACCAATACCGACTTCGCCACTGACATCGAGGGGCTGGCTGGCACTCAGGATTACGTCGGCATCAATTACTACGGCCGGTTTTATGTGCAAATGGATCTCGATGCCATGGCCGCGGGTCCAGTGACTCACACTCACGACCCGAATGACCCAGCGGAGCTGACCAGTGACCTCGGGTGGGCGCTTTACCCCATCGGATTCAGCACAATTCTCAATGAGGCCTCGGAGCGCTACGGCAAGCCCATCCAAATCTTGGAAAACGGCATTGCGGATGCCGCTCAACCTGACTCACTTCGGCAGACCTTTATGGTTAGCCACCTCAGAGAGGTCTGGTACGCAATGAACGTACTGGGCGTCGACATCGACGGATACTTTCACTGGTCGCATCTGGACAACTTCGAATGGGCCGAAGGCTTCGGCCCCAGGTTTGGCCTGATTGCCGTGGATTATGACAATGACTTTGCGCGGTCACCCCGCGACAGTGCCAGCACCTACGCCGAAATTATCCGCGCGGGGATCAGCGAAGAAATGTGGACGCAACATCGGGGACCTTTTTAGAGTAAAAAGATGGCCGACCCCGACATAAATCGTTTGTGGACACCAGTTGGCCGCCGGACGATTCCGGCGATCTCGCTCGAGTGACGCTTTCGTCACACGTTCTTGTCAGCGACTCTGATGTTGCCAAGCGATTTGACTAGCGGCTCGTTTTAAACAAATTGCGCACCCTCGGGTGCCGCGTCGCCGATAGCCCAGCCCCCGGCGACACCCTAACTAGGACAATCAAAGCAGCCTCAAACCGCGCGCCCGGGCGTCAGAAAAAAAACACTGTTGACTGTTTTTGAGGTCAGGGTTAACTTGCCTGAGCGCTTGGGGGCGGCGAATGTCGACACGCACATTGCATCCAGCAGCTAATCTGTTGCAATGTCACCTCCACTGGGAAAACCATCAAAATCAAAACATCCAAGGAGACCCAACGTGTCCATTGCAAAGGAAACCCTCCTGCACGCGTATCGCACCATGAAGACGATTCGCGAATTCGAAGAGCGGGTCAACGCAGAAATCATGAACGGCCAGATCCCCGGGTTCACTCACCTGTACACGGGTCAGGAGGCTAATGCCGTCGGCGTGTGTGCACACCTCGACGAGAGCGACACGATTATCTCCACGCATCGCGGCCACGGTCATTGCATCGCCAAAGGCGCTGAAGTGTCGGGCATGATGAAGGAGCTGTTCGGCTCTTCTGAGGGCCTCTGCAAGGGTAAAGGCGGATCCATGCACGTTGCCGATATCGACAAAGGTATTCTGGGTGCGAATGGCATTGTCGCGGGGGGTCCACCCATCTCAGTGGGCTCAGCATTGGCAGCGAAGATTCGCAAAAACGGTAAAGTTGCTGTGTCGTTTTCAGGCGATGGCTCAGTCAACCAAGGCACCTGCTTTGAAGCCATGAACATGGCTGTGGTGCTGCAGGCGCCGGCTGTGTTCGTAATCGAGAACAACTACTACTCCGAGCACACCTCCATCAACTACGCGGTGGGCTGTGACGACCTGAAGGCCCGTACCGAGGCATTTGGCTTCCCGGTCTTCGTCGCCGATGGCGCCGACTTCTTCGCTGTTTACGAGGCCGCGGGCAAAGCCATTGCTCACGCGCGAGCTGGCAACGGTCCAGCGGGGGTCTTCGCAGAGCAGGGTCGATACCACGGCCATTTTGTTGGCGACCCTCAGGCCTACCGTGCCGAGGGCGAGCTTGAGGACCTGAGAGAGAATCACTGCCCGCTGAAAAACTTCCGTGCGCGCATGACCGAGACGGGCGAACTCAGCGACGCCGAACTCGATGCGATTGATGCCGAAGTGCTAGCAGAGATCGAGCAATCTGTGACAGACGCCAAGGCCGCCGCGCGACCCACAGCCGAGCAGGTCACAGAAGACGTCTACATTCAATACACCGCCACGGCCTAAGGGGAGAAGATCATGCCTGAGAAAACCATGCGCGATGCGATTAACGAAGCGCTCCATCAAGCCATGGAGCAGGACGATTCAGTGTTTGTCATTGGTGAAGACGTCGCCGGCTGCAACGGCAGTGCGGGAGACGTGGGTGCGGTCGGTGGCGTCTTTGGCGTTACCGAGGGGATCTACCATCGCTGGCCCGATCGCTGCATTGATACGCCTATCTCGGAGTCCGCCATCGTCGGCGCCGCAGCCGGCGCCGCACTGGTCGGCATGCGGCCCGTGGCCGAAATCATGTTCGCCGACTTCATTGGCGTCTGTATGGATCAGATCGTGAATCAGATGGCGAAATTCCGGTACATGTTTGGCGGCAAGAGTCGTTGCCCAGCCGTCATCCGCTTTTCATCCGGCGGTGGCTTTAGTGCTGCGGGCCAACACAGTCAGGCCATGTATCAGGTCATGACCTCGTTCCCCGGTCTGAAAGTCGTGGTCCCGTCGAACGCGTATGACGCCAAAGGGCTCATGTTGTCAGCGATTCAAGACGACGATCCGGTCTTGTTTTTTGAGCCGAAAATTCTCTACCAAGAGACAGCCGAAGTACCGGACGAGATGTACACCATCCCGTTTGGAGAGGCCAACTTTGTCCGGGAGGGCGATGACGTCACGGTGGTTGCGTTCGGGCAGATGGTCCCCAAAGCGGCGGCTGTGATCGATGCGTTGGGTGAGGAAGGCATCAGCTGCGATCTCATCGATCCGCGCACGACTTCACCGCTCGACGAGAATGCGATTTTGGAATCCGTGGAGGCCACCGGCCGATTGGTGATTGTGGACGAAGCACCACCCCGCTGCGGCCTCACCGCAGACATCGCGGGACTGGCCGCAGACAAGGCATTCAGTAGCCTCAAGGCGCCCATCAAGCAGGTGTGTGCGCCCCATAGCCCCACGCCGTTCTCCCCTGAATTGGAAGCGGCTTACTTGCCGGACGCGGACAAGATCACAGCAGCGATCAAAGCCACCTTGGCGTAATCAGGGTGATAGCAGGAGCACATTTGTGAGCGATATCTATCCCATCGCGGTACCCAAATGGGGTATCGAAATGGTCGAGGGCACCATCACCAACTGGAACAAGGCAGAGGGTGATGCCATCAGTAAAGGCGACGAAGTCTTCGAGATGGAATCTGACAAGATTGTGAATGTCTGGGACTCACCGGTCGACGGCATTCTTCGTCGCGTGCTGGTGCCCGCGGGTGATGCTCACCCGGTCGGCGCCCTTCTGGGCGTGATTGCCGATGCCAGCGTCGCAGACAGTGATATCGATGCCTTCATCGCGGCGCACAGCAGCGCGCCCGCGGAAGCCGCCGCCGCACCCGCTGCCGACAACACCGCTGCACAGCAAACCGTGCAGACTGGAGACGCTTACACGCGCTCCTCGCCCAGCGTGCGCCGATTGGCAGACGAGTTGGGTGTCGACTTGGGCACCGTCACCGGTACAGGGCGCCGGGGGCGCATTACCGATGAGGATGTTAAAGCAGCCGCCGGTGGCAGCGGTGGCGCGCCGGCGGGTGTCGACGTGATCCCGCTCACTGCTACCCGCAAGACCATTGCGAGGCGGCTCACCGAAGCCAAGCAGACCATTCCCCACTTTTATCTGACTGCCGAATACGAACTCGACGGACTGCTGGCGCATCGCGCTCAGTTGAATGAATCGTCCGATACCAAGGTATCCGTCAATGATTTGATCGTTTGGTGCGTTGCGCAGGCGCTGATGAAAGAACCGCGGGTCAATGTAAATCTGGTGGGCGACGATATTCATCAGTTTCATGCGGCAAACGTGTCCGTTGCCATTGCCACAGAAGACGGTCTTTACCCCGCTACCGTGTATAGCGCGGATGCCAAAACCCCGGCAGAGATTGCAGCGACCACCGCTGAGCTGGCCGGAAAAGCACAGACCGGCAAGCTGACCAAAGAGGATATCTCTGGGGGGTCTTTCACCGTCTCTAATCTCGGCATGTATGGCATCACTCAATTCACAGCCATCGTTAATCCGCCGATGGGCGCGATCCTCGCTTTGGGCAAAGCTTCACAGAAAGTCGTGGTCGAGAATGGTGAGCAGCGCGTCGCTACCGTGCTCAACGCCACCCTGTCCTGTGATCATCGCGTGATCGACGGCGCAGTCGGCGCGCAGTATCTCGCAGTGCTTGGAGATGTGATCGCCG
>JAYOUT010000022.1:0-15659 GCA_038151055.1 Luminiphilus sp. | reverse complement strand
GAATATTAGGCACCAGCACCTGGAGTAACAGAGCCGATATCAGGTGCAAGCTGGCGATCATGAGAAAAACGCTCTCGTACCCGGCTTGCTGGATCATGAGCCCCGCCAGCAAACCCAGCAAACTGCCTCCGAGACTGCCCACTGCGCCGAATACACCCCAGACCGTCGCCACTCGATCGGCGGGGAAGAGATCTGTGGGCAAGGTGAAAAACACTGACCCCTTAATCTGAATCGCGAACAGGCCGAAACAGATGAGTGCCAGCGCCAGCGCACTGGACTCTGTGTAGTAAGCAGGAATCACCGCCATAGCGACCAGCACAGCGCCCAACCAAATCACGGTTTTACGTGCTCGATTGATCGTCTGTCCTCGAGTCACCAACGCAGAGCTCAACGAACCGCCCGCTAACGCGCCCAGATCTGCGGCCACCCAAGGCAACCAGGCGAATAAGGCAATGGCCCGGAGATCAAATCCTCGGACATCAATCAGATACTGCGGCAACCAGAAGAGAAAAAAATAAAACGGGAAATCACTGACCACTCGGGCAATCAAGATCCCCCAGAATTCCCGATACCCCAACAGCGACGACCAACCGCCCTGACTCTGCTGACTCGAGCGGTTGTCCAGTATCAGCGCCTTTTCGATTGGGTCGATCGTGGGATGCGTCTCGGGCAAGTGATACCACCGTTGCCACAAAATGACCCATATGAGGCCTAAAGAACCGGGGATAATGAACGCCCACTGCCATCCCAGTGTCTGCATTGTCCATACGGTCAGCGGCGGCGTGATAATGGCCCCGAGTCCGGCACCGAGCATAAAAATGGCGACCGCCGTCGAGCGCTCGTTGGCCGGAAACCACTGCGCGACGGCTTTGCTCGCAGCGGGGAAGTTAGCGGCTTCGGCAACACCCAGCACCACTCGCAGGGTGAAAAAACTCCATAAACCTCTACCCAGCGCATGCAGTATGGTCGCAACGCTCCAAAACACGGCTGCAAGGCTAAACGCACGCTTGGTCCCCAGCCGGTCGATGAGGGGCCCCGAGATCAGTTGACCAATGCCATAGGCCAACAGGAAGCCGCTGGTAATAAGACCGTAGTCGGCATCACCAATACCAAATTCGCCGCGCACAACCGGTGCCACGACGCCGAAGACAGAACGATCGATGTAGTTGATAGTGGTGATGACCGCCAACAAAATCGCGATGCGCCAGCGCACTGCCATGATCACCCCCTACCTCTTCATTTGCTTATTCTGCTGTCGGCGATTTCGCGTTCTGGTTGCCCGTTCCCGTGCACCACACTCCCGTTACCGCTGCACCCACACTGACCAGACGACGACAGTGGCTATCGCAACGAGTATTGCGCCAAACACCTTGTTCAACAAGTTGGACTGTCGCTGCCAGCTCCGCCGCGCGCCGATTTGCGACAGCGACACAGCGACGACCGCGTACCACAAGGCGTCAATGCCCGCCGCAGTCGCCGCGATCAGCAGTTGCTCGCTCAGAGCGGCCCCGGGCCGGATAAACTGACTGAACAAGGCCGCAAAGAAAATCGCGATTTTGGGGTTACTGAGTGCAATCAGGAGCCCTTCCCCAGCGGCACGGCGCCCAGCACTCGGGCCGCCCGACACTTCGGTCGCCGCCACATCATCCGGAGACGCTATGAGGGCGCGCGTGCCGATGTAGAGAAGAAACAGCGCACCGGCGACCCGCAGTGCGTCGAACCATGCAGGCTGCGTGACCAGCAGGGCCCCGAGGCCACTGACCATCAGCAGCGCCCACACAAAAATGCCAACGCCGTGAGCCAGTCCGCACAGCACACCGGCCGGCGCACCACCGGCGAGCGAATGGCGCAGCACAACTGCCAGGCTCGGCCCCGGGGACATCGCCCCAAGGAGACACACCAATGCCAATGGCAACCACTGGGCTAGACTCACAATGCGTTACCTCCGCTTCACGCCCTTGATTGTCTCGCTCGCGCCATCCTCGTGCCACCCTAGAACAACGAGCCGACTGGTTGCTCAGGCCTCATAACTGCTATATCTTCGAGTGAGTACTAAAAGAAGAAAGACGCGTTCGGGCGCTAAACGGCGCGCGGGCGGGCCTTATTTAACTTCCGCGAGGAGCGGAGATGGAGGAGCCAACCGTGTCAACTCAGTCGAAAACACGTTCCAACACCTTTCATCAGAAGACGATCGTAGCCGGTGTCGCTGCGGCCATCGGCGCAGGCAGCGCCGGTCTCTCATGGAGTGCCGAGCTTGAAGAGGTGGTCGTCACCGCACGACAGCGCGCTGAATCATCGCAGGATATTCCGATGATGGTGCAGTCGATCTCGGGCGAAGACCTGCAGAAACAGGGCATTACAACGCTGGAGGACTTCTCGCGTCAGGTGGCTGGCCTCAATGTGCAAACCAGCGTCCCTGGCCAAAACACCATTGTCTTCAGGGGTGTGAGTGACGGCGGTGGCTTCCTGGTGGATCCGACCGCGGCGATCTATCTTGATGAACAGCCCATGTCATTGACATCAGCGGCACCGGATATCTACCCGGTTGACCTGGCACGAATCGAAGCACTGGCCGGGCCTCAGTCAACCCTCTACGGCGCATCTTCACAAAGTGGTGCCGTGCGCGTCATTACCAACAAACCTGACCCAAGCGGTTTCGAGGCGAATATTGGTGCGGGTCTGTCCAGCACCGATGACGGTGGCACCGGCTATGAGGTCGACGGTACAGTTAACATCCCGCTGAGCGATAACGTCGCGATCAGACTTTCTGGCTTCAGCGCCCGCGACGCGGGCTATGTCGATAACGTACTCGGCACCACGGTCGACGCCAGCGTCGGCTTCCCCTCTCTTGTCGGCTTAGGCGGCCAACAAACCAATGCCAGCGCGGTATCTGACGACATTAATGAAGTCGAGTGGATGGGGGCTCGCGCGGCCATTCGGTGGCTGGTGAATGATAACTGGACTGTCACTGCAACGGCGAATTATCAGGACCTTGAGGCCGACGGTTACAACGACTACGACCCGGGCGTCGGCGATCTGCAAACCGTGAAGTTCAACAAAGAAGTCCGCACTGACGAATGGTTGCAAACCAGTCTGGTGATCGAGGGCGACCTGGGTTTTGCACAGCTGATATCGGCCACCTCGTACTACGATCGTGACATGTTCTACTCCAACGACACGCAGTCGTATGCAGCTTACTTCCATTACTCATTCGGCATTTATTACGGCTACGCCACCTATGACTTTGGCCTGGACCCCACCGGGTACCTCACCAACGAGCAAAATAACGAGAGTTTGACTCAGGAGTTTAGGCTTAGTGGTAGCACCGACCGAGTGGATTGGACCCTGGGCGCGTTCTGGCAAGAGTCTGAAGAGTTCTGGGACTTCTACACTTATGAGGACGGCTACCGGAATTCGCCTGCGTTTGAGGCCTGGAGCTACTACTACCCAGGCATCGCACCGACAGATGTCTGGTGGAACTCCTATCAGGGCACCGACCGCACAGACAAGGCGGTCTTTGGTGAAGTGGATATTGAGATCCTAGAAGACAAGATTACCGCGCTCCTTGGTGGTCGTTGGTATGAGGTTGAGCGTGAGCTCAGCTACACAGTGGAACGGCCCGATGCGCGAGTTAACCAACAGCTGCCTAACCGTACGGCGGAAGATGACGGCTTCATTCCCAAGTACGGCCTCGAGTTCCAGCTCAGCGAGAACATGATGGCCTACGGTATTTATTCGGAAGGCTACCGGGTTGGCGGTACCAACCGTGGCCGCGGCCTGGATATCGGTGGAAACGGCAAATTTGGCCCCACCCTGCCCGTGGTCTATGAATCTGACATTCTCGAAAACACCGAGTTTGGCTTCAAATCTACCTTCCTCGACGGCAGGATTCTGCTGAATGCGGTGTACTACACCATGAAGTGGAAGGATATGCAGATCGAGGTGACTGACCCCAGTAACCAATTGGGCATCCTGAGTGGCGGCGCCTATCAGAACGTCCCCTTCCAGATTGTGGTGGGTAACGTGGGTGATGCCACCGTGAAGGGCTACGACGTCGAGATGAAAGCACTCATCGGTGAGAACTTTGAGGTCGGTTTCAATTTGACCGATATCTCCAAAGCGACCGTCTCGGCCGCTCAGGAATATGACGAGCCGCGTGCAATCGGCGGCACAGTGCCATCGGGCCTAGACCCGTCCGCGGCACTGCCATTGTTTGCCGACACCAGTTACTACCTCTACGCGGAATATTCGGGGCTCAACTTGTTCGGCGGTACCGGAGGCATTCGCTTGCAACACAGCTACGTCGGCGAATCCCTGAACCAGCTCACTGATGGCTACACCTCACCTCAGATGATGCAAGGTGACTATGACATCACCGACCTGGTGCTGACGTGGGAGAATGGTAAGTGGGCTGCGCAATTCCGGGCCAATAACCTGTCTGACGAGCGGGGCATCACCTATGAGGACACCCAGGACTTTGACCCCTTCTGGGGAAGAAGCTCTTCGGTGGTGATCCGACCGCGTAACTTTGCTTTCTCGCTACGACGCTATTTCTAAACGTCGAGACAGCAGACTGAACGAAAAGGGCGCCAAGAGGCGCCCTTTTTTGTCACATTCCAACCACTATTTTCAAATAAAGGAAACAGCTCAAGTCCAGCGTTCAGGCCAACACTCGAGGCCGTGGATCGCATTACGAATATCCATGGTGAGATTAACCGCGGTAAGACGCTTCTCGTCCTGTAAATCGATAATCGAAATAGTGGAGGGCGAGGAACCCGCGGCAATCAGCCGATCATTGATCACGCATAGACCCCGACCAAATCCCTGCCTCGCGATGCGCGAATCGTCCACGCCACGATACTCCAGCTCCTCAACCGGAAAGGTAGGAACCGGGACGGCGACGCCCCCGGAAGAGCGGGACACGTAGCGCACTGCGTCATCTGCCGTGTCGTTAAAGATAATCCCGTCTTGAAAAGGCATCGCGTTGTGACAGCCCTTGGGCAGACTGCAGATTTCAGAAACCGTGAGATCAGACGACAACGCGAGCAAAGCCTGAGTGTTCAGGCCGCTAAACGAGACGCCATCCTGATCAACGCGCACCATATTCAGGTGATAGGAATTCACGAAGGCAGGACCACCCCGCGCTCTGGGATCAAAGGCCTGTCCAACCCACTGCTGGCCATTTTTCGAGAGATACAGGCCCCATACGAAGAGCCGCTGTGTCAAATCGAATGCCAGAATCGAATCAAAACCCGTCGACGTCAAAAACAGCAGGTTGTCCCGACGGCAAATCTCATGGCAGTGCCTGAGGTACTCGTTGCGGTAACTGGCTATCAGCTCAAAATCAGGCGAATAACAAAACAGCTCATCACTCGCCGCAATCCAAATCGCATCATCCGTGAACTCGATACCGCGCAGTCCTCGGTCCCAACCACGACCGGCGAAATCGATATCCCCGGTATTCCAGTCAATCTTTTGCTCAACCCGCTGAGAAGCAAAGTCGATAACATAGACGCCGCCATGACTTTGGCCCTTCTCGGAACCCCGCACCACCGACGTGGCAATTAACTTTGGCAGTGCCGGCGCAGTCATGAGGTCGCTGCTGGTAGTTGGGGGAAAACGGGCTCCAGAATGTCTTTTAACGGGTCGAGGTGCGAGCCGTATCGCGTCCACGTCTGCACTGAACCCGAGTAAATCGGCTGGCGGACCTGTTCAGAGCTGGCCGTTCTGACAGCCCGCTCTGTTTCATGGAAATTTACGCAGGCCTCTTCGAACGGTAGCTCGCAGAATTCGAGAATCCTGCGCACCTGTGTCTCGAGGTCAGCCACCACTTCCTCATACTGCACGTGCAAAACCTGTCCAGGCAGTGCCGCATCCCAGTGCTCCATCAACTCACAGTACTCAAGGTAAAACTCACCAAGCTCAAAAAGGTCGTAAGTGAAAGTTTGGCCCTTGGCAAAATGTTGTTTGAAGCAGCCAAAACAGCTGTCCATAGGGTGACGCCGCGCATCAATAATCTTGGCGTTCGGCAAGATCGTCTTGATAAAGCCAACGTAGGCGAAATTATTGGGCATCTTGTCCGTGAAAAAAGGCGCCGCGCCGCGGTGCCTGCGCGTCTGTGCCAAGTAACGCTCGCCCAACTCTCTGACCGCCGCGTCGGATAGTTGGGGCATGCATTGTGGAAAAGACTGTCCCGAGCGCGGCTGAGTCAGCCCCTGAGCAATCATCGAAATGTCGGGTAGCTCACTGGTGCCATCGACTTGAGAGTGGCTTGCAAGAATTTGCTCAAGCAGCGTCGAGCCTGACCTGGGCAGCCCAACTATAAAAATAGGATCGGGCTGCTGGCAGCCCGACTCAGGGCCACGGTTAAGAAAGAAAGGCGCACTGAAAACTTCGCGCATGCGCTGATGTGCCACGCCGGTTTGCACGGGATCGTAAGCAATGGTGTCTCTGTGCAATCGATTGGCCAGTGCATAATGCTCGAAGGCACTGTCAAAGTCCTTCTGGTCCTCGTAAGCCTTGCCCAGTGAGAAAGCAAAATGCACCCGGCACTCCACCGGCAACGATTCGTTTGCCAGCCGCTGGCTCATGTCCGTCACGTCTTGCTCAGTGAAGCGAAACGTCTTGAGATTCGCGAGGCTGTAGTAGGTCTCGCCGAAATTGGGTCGCAGCTCAATGGCACGCCGATAAGCCGCAATACCCCCCTCTTGATCTCCCACCGTCTTGAGTACATGGCCCAGTCCGATGTGTGCGCCGGGCAGTTCCGGATCGAGGCTTACTGCCTGCTGATAGGAGCTCACTGCTTCAGCCGGCCTCGCCGCCATCGCCAGCGCGGCGCCATGGTAGTAATGGGTCAGGGCATTGTTCGGATCCAACTGCAGCGCTCGCTCCAGCGTTGCTACGGCCTCCTCGTAATGATGCAGCTCTTTCAGCACGGTACCGAGGTCATGCCAGGCAGCGATAAAGCGGGGCTGTTTTTCAACAATCCGCTCAAGAATCTCGCGGGCGTCGTCATAACAATTCGCCATCATGGCCAAACGCGCCAGTAGAAGCGCCGCATTCACGTCATGAGGGTTTTCTCGCACTAACTCCTGAGCCAGTTTCTCCGACTCACGAAACTGTCCTTTAATAAACAGCCGCGTCGCCTCATCCAGCTTGGCCTGTGTGGGCGAGAGGGATGCGGCTTCTTGCCGGAACCGATCGGCGTCTCCGGCGCGTCCGATTCGCTGATAGGCCGCGCTCAGCTTGCTCATGAGCGCCGCACTGGGGGGGCGTAATTCCTGTGCGCGTTCGAGGTGCGGCAAGGCGTCCTCTGCCCTGTCGAGATTCAGCAACAGGGTGCCGAGATCCTCACGTGCCTTGGCATGGCCGGGCGCCGCCTTCACGGCGCGACTGAGTAAGTCCACCGCCTCTTCATGAGCGCCTCGCGTGGCAAGGATGGTACCCAGCAGCGAGACAAAATTAATATCTCCCGGGTCACGTTCTAGCATGTCACGGCAGAGAGCCTCTGCCTCTTGTCGCTCGCCACCCTTTAGCAGCGACACAACACGCTCGAACACCAATTTCGGACTTTGTTGGTTCATCAGCAAGATCTCAGGAGTATTGCACTGCACAGGCGGCGCTCTGCAAGTGTGCCAGATTCTCCCACGTGCAACATCTCCGGCCGTTGCTATTACCCCTGACGGGTGCGAGAGTAGAGCGCCTCCGTAATGGACGGAGAGGCTTTGGAGCACATCGTGACTGACCCCGCCGTATCGACATCCGCACCCGTCAATCCCTTTGACGCCAGAGGTCCCTTCCTGCTGAGCCTGTTCATGACGCTGGTCGGTTACAGCGTGCTGGTCGCATTACCGGCCATTAACGGCGCGTGGGTAGACCAGCTGGGATTTACTGATGTCGAGGTGAATCGTGTCGCGTCTGCCGACCTGTTAGGGCTGTTCATTGGAGCCGTGCTGACCAGCGTGCTGATACGCACCTGGGATAGGCAAAAGCTGACCTATCTCGGTATTGCACTGGCCATCATCGCTAACGGCCTTTGCACACGCTACACAGACTATGAAACCACGCTCATGCTGCGCTTAGTCGCGGGGCTAGGCTCAGGCTTTTATACGGCGGTGGCAGTTGCGGGCTTGGGCGCACACTCGCGACCGCGTGAGGCGTTTAACTGGATGCTATTGGCGTTTGCCGTCTCTCAATTTCTGGAATTGCAGCTGATACCCCACCTAACGATGAACGGCATCTACGTGTTCTTCATTGCGACTTATGTGGTGACACTGCCATTTGTCAGAGTGATTCCAAAGACCAGTCCACCGCCCTCGCCCACTGACGCACCGAGCGACACGCAGAAGCCCACTCTGCTGGCTTGGGTTGGTATCGGCGCCATCGTGATTGCCTACATCAACATCGGTGCTTACTGGTCCAACATTGAGCTGGCGGCGGAGGCTGCGGGAATCGACGGCGATTGGGCTGCCCAGGTGATTGCATGGTGCGTGTTGCTGTCGTTCGTGGGCTGCTTTACGGCAATGTGGGTGCTCAAAAAATTCGATTACGATCGCCCGCTGCTCTTTACCTTTGTCTTGATGGTGATGGCAGTCGGTCTGCTTGCCATCAATTTCACGGCCGCAGTATTTGTCTTCAGCGTCGCGATGTTCAACTTTCTCTGGATTTTTATCGATGTCTACCAGATGGGTGGGGTGTCGGTAGCAGATCGATCGGGCAGCGCGGCTGCGTTCATACCGGGCGCGCAAGGGCTTGGACAGACCGTTGGCCCCTTCGCGGCTTCCGTCATGCTCGATCTGGGATGGGGCTTCGACGGCGTCTTTGTGCTGTGTGCCGCGGCTTCGGCGGGCGCTTTGCTGATTTACACGCTGATCTATCTGAGGTTTCGTCATCACCCCGATTAAGGCTTGCGCTGCGTGACAGTCACCACCATGAAACAGCGCGTAATCGCCTGCGGTGGCGCGTTTCTGCTCTTGGTCGGCGGCTGCCAGGATAGTGACGACCTGGGGGGAAGTTCCTCACAGCAAGGAAATGTCGACACGGAAATTCTCTGCGGCCGCCTCATCGATGGCCTGTCTGATCGGCCTCTCATCAATCAACGCATCTCTATCCAATCTGGACGCATCGTATCCGTAGCGGATGCCAGCCTGCCGTCGCAGGTCGACAACGCCGACGACGTGGTGGATTTATCGGACATGACGTGCCTACCGGGGCTCATTAACACCCACGTACATTTCGACGGCAACCCGGAGGACTCGGTAGATTACAGCGTGTACGCCCGCAGAACCTCCGAGCAAACCTTGCAGCTCATTTTGGATAACGCCCGAACCACGCTCCTGACCGGCTTCACCACGGTGCGCCATGTTGGCGCGTGGTTTCCCGATGCAGTCTATCGTGCGCGGGAACTGATCACGCAAGGGCACGCAATGGGGCCTCGCATTCACACTGCCGGGCCCTATCTGACTATTCCCGGTGGCGGTGGCGATCTAACCTTTCCCGAGATACCACCCGAGCAAATACCTGCTGAGTCACAGCAGGGCATTGCCGCGTCACCCGAAGCTTTCGCCGAACGAGCCGAGACCGCGATTAGAAATGGCGCAGACTTTTTGAAGGTGATTGCCTCCGGCGCCGTCTTTTCGGTTGGCACGGAGCCGGGCGCACCCGAGATGACCCAAGCCGACATTGAGGCGGTGGTCGCCGTCGCCAGGGCGCGCGGCAAAAAGGTCACTGCACATGTTCACAGTGATCAGTCTGGTCAAGACGCCATTCTGGCCGGCGTCGACTCACTGGAACATGCCTCACTACTGAGCGACAGCACCATTGATCTGGCTGCCGAGCGCGGTGTGGCGCTGTCGATGGACGTTTATAACGGCACGTATACCGATACGATTGGCCGAGAGCAGGGCTACCCCGAGGTGTTTTTACAACGCAACGCCGACACCACCGAAGCGCAACGGAAGGTTTTTGAAAAAGCGTATAAAAAAGGTGTCACCCTGTTGTACGGAACTGATGCGGCCGTACTGCCTCACCATATGGGTGGCTGGCAGTTCGCGATCATGGTGGAACGTGGCATGTCGCCCATGGACGCCCTTCAATCGGCTACCTCGGTGGCCGCTGACCATATGGAGCTGAGTCAGGACGTCGGCGCCCTCGCGCCGGGCAGAATCGCCGATTTGATCGCGGTCAAAGGCAATCCGTTGGACAACCTCGACCTTCTCCGCGACGTACCTCTGGTGATGCAGCAGGGCAAGATCATCAAATCCGACGCTGGGTTGAACCACTGAAGTGTCTTGGTCATTATCGAGCAAACCCACCAGAGTGACTGACTGACAGCATGGACATTGGCGTACCGATCAAAGATCTCGGCCCTTACGACATTGAGCCACTCAAAGAAAAGATTCTGGGCTTACCGGAGGAGGCATGGTGGGGTAATCAGTTCAGACAACTCGAGTATGAGGTGCATCAACACACCCAATCAGTAGTTATGGTTTTTACCGATGGTGATGGCTGGCCCAATATCGAGGTATCGAAAGATCAGGGCTGGGATTTACTGGCGGATGAAGCGGTCCCGCTGATGCACAAGATTCTCGAGGATCATTACCCAGCGGGTGGGACCATCATCAGGGCCATGGCGGCCCGCCTGGAGGCAGGCGGCATCATTAAGCCCCACACAGACAAGCACCCCTCTTTCCATTACGGGCATCGCATTCATATACCGATTTACACTAACCCGCGGGTGCGTTTTATGATCGACGGCCGACCACAGCAGATGCCCATCGGCCACGTGTATGAAATCAATAACCAAAAGCAACACAGCGTCATGAACAGTGGTGACGAGGGTCGTATTAACTTTATCTTCGATTACATTCCGCCGACCAAGATCCAACGTTGACCCGCACAATGCTCTCAAGCGGCGATTTGTTTGACGTTGATATCGTGCTCCGCCGTCTCGGCATGAGCACAAGACGCGCACTAGGTGGGGTGCAGGGCTTATCGGCGAATGTGCTGTGGAAATGCCCGGTGTAGAAAGTCGCGCGCGACTGATCGAGCACGCCGTTTGCTCAGTTCTCTGGGAGTGACCAACAGCGCCAGATGCAAACCGTCAATGAGCGCGGAATAGCCCGTCGCCAACTCGCGGGCGTCGACATCTTCATACCCACCTTGCTCGATAATTTTGGCAAACAGCGCTTCAAGCTTTTGTGCCGCTAACCGGTCAGTGGTCGACACGATTTTTTGGTAGACCGGGCGCGCCCCCGCTTCACCATAGTACGCAAACCACACGGACATTTTTTGCCGCTGGGTGACGCCTCGCCCCAACTGAAAATCCAACAAGGCATCCAGCCGATCGCCCAAATCGGCGATATCGTTGCCCTCCATGATGTCAATCTGACCGCCGTGGTACTCCTCAGCAACACATCTCAGGGTTTCTCTAAAGAGATTGTCCTTGCTCTGAAAGTGCAGATTGGCAATACCGACGCTGAGTCCCGCCTCGCGGGTCACCATCTGCATGGTGACGGCAGACAGCCCGTGCTGAGCGATGCAACGGATGGTCGCATCGATGAGCTGCTGCCGCCGTTCCGCTTTTGGCCGGATTTGGCGGCGCTTGCTACCGGTATCCGGCAGAAGCTCTGTCACTGCACTGGGTGCATCGGTCATGTTGGTTCCCGGAACGCTGCTACTTTGGAGTCTAAGGATTTCAGCTCGAACTCTCAATGAAGAATGAACATTCATTCATTCTGGGTAGACGCTTTTAACTCGCCGTGGCACTATTTCGATTCCGATTGACTCACCGGAGAGTGCAGTGAACCAATACGACGCGATCGTCATTGGTGCAGGCCACAACGGCCTCACCAACGGGGCCTACCTCGCCAAAGCGGGACTCAAAGTCGCCGTTCTGGAGCGTAACCCCTACATCGGCGGGGCCACCGTGAGCCGCGAGCTTCATAAAGGCTGGTGGTACTCCAACTGTTCTTACGTATCCAGCCTACTGCGCCCCGAAATCACACGGGACCTCGAATTACCTCGCCATGGTCTGCAGGTCGTGTCTTTCGGTGGCGGCGCTACTTTCATGCGCAACGGCGATTACTTCGGCAACTACAGTGACCATGACCGGCATTATCGTGAGATTGCGCGCCACTCGAAGCGTGATGCCAACGCCTACGACCGCTACGCGGCGGATACCAGCTTGCAGACCAAGCTGATCCGCCCGTATCTGATGCGCACGCCGCCAGATCCCACCTCGATGAAACCCCGAGACCTGCGTGACCTGTTGGAGTTCGCTCGCTCCTTCATGGATCTAGGCGAGGAGAAATTGCTGGACACCATCAAGTTCTGGACAGCGAGTGTCGGCGACTATCTCAACGAGTATTTCGAAACAGATGTCATCAAAGCCCATATGGCGGGCAGCGGCATTATCGGTACCGCCTTGGGAGTGTATTCCCCCGGTACAGCTTACGTGCTCCTGCATCACTATATGGGTGACGTCGACGGCAACGTCGGCGCCTGGGGCTTTGCCCGAGGCGGCATGGGCGCCATTGCCAATGCCTTGTCCAAAGCGTTCCAGTCCTACGGCGGCGAGATCATCTGTGACGCCAATGTCGACGAAATCATCGTCAAAAACGGTCGGGCAGCCGGTGTCGCGCTCAAAGACGGTACAGAATATAAAGCGCCCATCGTTGTCTCGAATCTGGATCCCAAGCGCACCTTCCTCGACATCACCAACCCGTCTGATCTGCCCAAAGATGTGCTCAAGAAAGCCCGTAACTTCAAGATTCGCGGCTCTTCAGGAAAGCTCAATATTGCCCTCGATGGGTTGCCAGTGTTCCACGGCCTGGACCCACGTAATAGGCTGATGGCGGGCGATCTGCACTTCAGCGATTCACTAGAGCGCCAAGAGCGGGCCTATGACGATTGGAAGGCGGGCACGTGGTCAAAAGACCCCTATCTCGACATGATGATTCCATCACTGACCGACCCGACCATGGCCCCTCCAGGCAAGCACATGATGTCAGTTTTTGTGCAGTATGCGCCGCCCAAGGTCGAGGGCCGAGAATGGACCGATGAAGATAAAGATGGCTTCGAGAAATCGGTCATCGACCAGATTTCCAATTACAGCCCGAACTTCCGTGATCTGATTCTGCACTGCGAAACGCGAACACCGCGTGAAATCGAGGCAGAAGTGGGACTGACCGAAGGCAACATCTTCATGGGCGAACTGACCTTTGATCAGCTGCTATTCAACCGGCCTTTCCCGGGCTATGCACAGTATCGGTCGCCAATTCAGGGCATGTATATGTGCAGTTCAGGCACCCACCCAGGAGGAGGCGTGATGGCCGCGCCTGGCGCCAACGCCGCGCGAGAAATTCTGGCGGATCTCAAAAAGCCCAATACCGTTCCGGGAGGTTACGCTGATGACTGATTACGACGCGGTGATTATCGGCGCCGGACACAATGGTTTGACCTGTGCTGGCTATCTCGCCAAAGCGGGAAAAAACGTCTTGGTGGTAGACGGGCGCAACGAGCCCGGGGGTTGCGCCAGCACACGTGAATTCACGCCAGGCTTCAACGTCTCAGACTGCGCTCAGTGGCTGTCTCAGCTAGACCAGAGCATCGTTAAAGATCTCGATCTCAGAGGGGCCGGTCTCTCAACCGGCAAAACCAAAGCCACGATTTCGCTGCAGCCCGACGGTGACCATCTCGTCTTGGACGGGGACCAGATCAGCGGCGCCGGCGTGGATGCGGTCGATCAAGCCGCCTACCGGGACTTCCGGGGGATGGTTCGCAGCTTCGCCAAGCTCATGACAACGCTGTATCGGGGCCGGCCGCCAAAACTGGTCGAGCAGAATTGGACTGATCGGCTGACGCTGATGAAGTTGGGCCTGGGCCTTAAATTGCTCGGTCGGGAGCGACTGCGCGATTTAATGCGCATCGTGATGATCAATATCTATGACGTCATGAACGAACACTTCGCTCATAGCCCGCTGAAAAGCACCATCGCACTGGATGCGGTTACCGGCACCAACATGGGGCCACGCTCACCCAATACGGTTTACAGCTATCTGCACCGGGCTACGGGCGAGTTCCTGGCGCAAAGTGGCACCACACAGGTCATTGGTGGCATGGGCGCGCTTGGGGCAGCGTTTGCCAAGGCGGCAGAGAAGCAAGGTGCCACAATCAGGCTCGGCACAGCGGTTGCGACGATCGATAAGACAGATGATCAGGTGACCGGGATCACGCTGGCCTCCGGCGAGAAGATAACGGCCAAAATCGTGATTTCGAGTGCCGATCCCACTACCACCTTCCGCGATCTGCTGGGCTATCACCAAATGGAAGCGGGCATGGCAAAGCGGGTCGAGCACTACCGGTCGCGAAGCGGCACGGCCAAGCTCCACCTCGCACTCAGCGCGCTGCCCTCTTTTACCGGACTCTCAGACGGGCAGCTGACCGAGAGAATCGTGATCACGCCCGACATGGATGGCATGGAAGCTGCGCTGAATCCTATGAAGTACCGGGAGCTGAGTGATCGACACACATTTGATATCAGCATTCCCACGATCGAGGACCCTACACTAGCTCCCGCGGGACAGCATGTACTCACAGCGATCGTGCACTACGTGCCTTTCGCACCCGACATCGGATGGGAAGCCGGTAGGCCGCAACTGCTAAAACAGTTGCTCGCAGAGCTGGAGGCCTACGCACCTAACCTCGGTTCACTGGTCACCGCCAGCGAGCTAGTGGTGCCCTCAGACTTCGAGGCGACACACGGCGTGACCGGAGGTAGCTGGCACCACGGAGAATTGTCCATTGACCAAGCGCTGATGATGCGACCCTTCCCGGGCTCTACCCAGTATGCGACTGCGGTCGCGGGGTTATATCTCTGTGGTGCAGGCGCCCACCCCGGTGGCGGGCTGCAGGGCCTCCCAGGGCGCAACGCCGCTAAAGAAATTCTCAAGCGAGGAGCACTGTGATGAGCGACGTCAGCCGAGACACCATGCTACTCACCACACCCTTCCACTCTCGGGTGGAAGCCATGTGCGACCTGAATGACTGGGGCAATTGGATGGGGTACACCACCCCCAATGCTTACTTCGATGTGGAGTTGGAATACTTCGCAATAAGGAGCACTACCGGCGTCTTTGACCTGTCTCCGATGAACAAATATCGCGTGACCGGACCTGACGCCGAGCGCTATCTGGACCGCCTGATCACGCGCGACGTCAGCAAAATTGGCGTCAACCGCGTGGGCTACGCAATCTGGTGTGACGATAACGGCCAGGTAATGGACGACGGCACCATTTTCCGACTTGGAGAACAGGACTACCGCATCTGCTCCTATCAGCGAGCGGACGACTGGTTGGCGTGGAACACCCTGGGTTTTGACGTCACCATCGAGAATGAATCCGAGGCTGTCGCCGGTTTGGCTGTTCAGGGGCCCACTTCTTGCACGGTTCTCACACTTCTGGGTTGCACTGACCTCAATCAGTTAAAGCCCTTCGGGATCGCGCATTACAGCTTTGAAGGGCAGCCGATGATGGTGAGCCGTACCGGCTTCACCGGTGATCTGGGCTACGAGGTATGGGTTCCACCGGAATCAGCCGAAGCGCTCTGGGACCAACTCTTTGAGCTGGGCCGCGACTACCTGATCAAACCCATTGGCTCGC
>JAYOUT010000021.1:25319-30475 GCA_038151055.1 Luminiphilus sp. | reverse complement strand
ACGTCGTCGAACATAAAGCCGTTTTCATCGTAGACCGTGAACGACCAGAAGGCGCCATTATCAGGGTCCTCGAACGTCGCTGAGTAGCAACCCTCTGCGGGATAATTCGGTGAGCTCTCGTAGAGATTATCGGCCAACTGCGCACCGCCCCACCCAACCGCAGCGCCTACCGTATATTTATCAAAGTCATAGAGCCCGCGGGAATCATCCGTTGGCGCGGTAAACATGCCGTTCACCATATCGGGACCAAACGTCTTCACTAAGTCCGGCAGCTTTTGACGGAGCGACAGTTCAACGGCGTCAAAACTCTCCTTGTTGACGGGCTCCGCCGAAAAGGGCTGGGCGCTCGCCGCGTTAATCACCATGCCGTCCTGAATCGCGTTGGCCTCGGCCTCGGTCAGCGTGCTGTCAAGTCGAATCACCAGATACATGTGCGAGCCATAGTGTGTCGCGAGTTCAAAGGTGCCGCTACCGTAAGACATCGGCTGAATGCGGTGATCCATCGTGACCGGCTGCACCGACACGTACTTTCCCTCGGGAACCGGCGGGATGGTAATCGACGCACCCGCCGAGACATCCACCACGGCGAAGCCGTAATAGGTGTCGCGGTTCATCCGCACAACGGGCTGGTCTTCTGTGGGAGTGAGCTTGCGATTGTGGGCGATCTCATTCACCGCGGCCCTGCCCTGAGCAATCAGTAACTGACGGGACGTCTCGAGGGTCGGGTAATTCTCCGCGGTGGCCGTCATACCGTCCGGCTGAAAGAAGTCAGCCACGGATGTCACGGGCTCCGCACCTATAGGGGCAGACACGCCCAACGACAGGGCGATCGCCAAGGGCTTGAGGTTAATGCAGGTTGTGTCAGGTGCGGAATCGTTCATTTCTATTGTCTCGCTGATGTGGACATAAAGGCTAGGGATCGGTTCAAACTTCCACCCCAAGCTTATCGAACGAGTAGGCGGCTTCACAATGGCAGCGCCCGCATAAAAGCTACCCGATACCTAAGCTGTCACCTAATGCGCTTTGCGTCAGTCATCCAATGCTTTAACTTTTGTGCGTGAACAGTGCCTCGAGGACAGATACACCATGAAGGTCGTGCCCGACATCCTGAAACGCCCCCGCGCCTCTTCCTGCCTGGCCATGTACGGATTAACTGTAGCCCTCTGTGCAGCTATGCAGCCTGCCTATGCACAAAGCGAGTCCAGCTGGTCCAATCAGGGGCTCATCTACCTTCTGGGTCCTACGCTGGATGGCACTTCAGGCATTGGCCCTATCGACACCGACGTCGATATGAGTGCCGGAGACATCTTTGAGACGCTCGATGGTGCCTTTCTAGGCATGTACCGGGGCGAGGGCGAACGTTGGGGGGTCATGATCGATGTCGTCTACATGGATCTGAAAGCCGATGGCTCCGGTGACGGTGGCGCGTTTTCGGGAGAGGTGGAAGTCGAACAGACCACTGCCATCGCGTCGGCCACCTACCGCCTCTCACCCACGACTCAACTGATGGCAGGAGCACTCTACAACGATGTCTCTGCAGGCATCTCTCTAAAGGGTCCACGAGACCGCATTCGCGAACAAAGCGCCGGCGATGACTGGGTCGACCCGATCGTTGGCGTACTGTTTGAGACGCCCATTGGGGGCGGCAACTGGTCCTTCACGGGAGCGGCGCAACTTGGCGGCTTCGGCGTGGGAGCGGATCTGGTGACCATCCTCACCGGCTCTTTTTCCTATCGGTTCAACGACTGGTCCAGCATCGATATTGGTTACCGTTATCTCGACTTTGATTATGAAGACGGCGACGGACTCGACCGCTTCAAGTTCGATATGAAAGAACATGGCCCGGCGGTGGGCTGGCGGTTCGACTTCTAAGATAGCGCACCGCCCTAGATGACAGAAATGGTCAGCGTGCCCTCTGCGGCCGCATTGCGTTCCGCCACGCTCTCGGCCTGCGAGTAGACGTCGACATAGACCGTGCTCTCTTAACGCTGCGCCACGGCATCAACCAACTGCCCAGACGCGGCGGTGACGCGCGTGGTCACCTCGCGACCATCAGCCGTGATCGTAACGGTACGGACGCCGCTACCGGATAAATCTGCAAGCAGGGAGCCGTCGGCAGCCGTTTGACCAACCGGGATCTGATCGATGGCGACCACGGCACCGTCTACGGGGCCCGAGCCAGAAAATACGTATACCAGTAATTCGTCTGCCGCTTTAAGGGACGTTGTTGCAAAGCAGCCACTCAGGATAATCAGCCATCGGGACAGGCGGGATGCGGTGTAGGAACTCATTAATGCCTCTGGTGCAAATTGGCGCTCAAAAAGCGCCGCTGATGAGGCGAACATTAAGTCCCGAAGATGACTGTTTAATGGCGGTTAGCTTGCAGAAATTTGACGGTTTTGTTGCACCTTTATGACAGCGCTGGGCTGGTCAATAAAAAGGGTCGACAAGTGCACTGCTGCAGCTAAAAAAAATGGCTGATTGCTCAAAGAGGCGCTTGAATATGTGCTTTTAGACAGCCCAGCTGGCCTGTTTCAGCCCATGTCGAGACGCTATAGCGCTGTGATGAAATCGAGGCCCGACAAGATCAATATCAACTTCAAAATCAGACGCGACCGATCATCAAGTTCTTGATACGCCTTTTTAAGTTTGGCGATCTCTTCCTGGGCGCGCTCTCCGCCTGCCTCGATCTTTTCCTTGCTGGTATCGATGGTATTGGCCAGGGCAACGCCCGAGGCCGATACCCCGAACCATTTCAAAAAGCGGCGTCTACCAGCGGTGTCGCTGGGGTCATAAGAAGCCGGCAACGCGGTTGAATTCAGCTCATGATCCGAGACCACAGAATCCGTAGTGCGCGTCATCGATTCGGTGGGCGTCTCCGCGGCGTCTGTTCCCTCAGGGCCGTTGGCATCCATGCGTCTATCCTCTCTCTGGTTCACTTTCCGTCCCCCAATAGTAACCAGCCGCGCAAATGCACGCACGCTGTCAGCGTATGACATGTTTCACGTAACGACGTTTAACCGATCATTGGCCGCCAGAGGGTGGTGGAGGCGCATACAGGGCATCCGCCAAGGCGGACAAGCGCACGACCAGCGGGTCAGCCTCGCCTAATACCGCAACAGCACGATCCAGCAATATCGGCGCTGATTCGCCAAATCGTCTATCAATACCGCGCTTCTTCAGCTTTTGGCAAAGCCGAATATAAGCTCGCTCGGCCGCCCGCGAGGGCGATTGCTTGGGTCGAGGGTTACCCAATACGAACAGCGCCACCAGTATGGTGACCCACACTGCCATCAGTACCGCGCCCACGCTGAGTCCGGGTAGCCATGCCAGCCACTGCGTCATCGCATTGAGTTGCCGCCTTTGGTCATAGCCGACAACGGTCTGTTGCCATTGCCACGCCAGGTCATCGTATTGCCATCGCAACCAGTCCACCAACGGGATGTGGCGCAACCGGTAGGCTGACAAACCGCTACCCGCTAACCACAAAGGCTCTCCCTGAATCGCCTCTGCGGCACCAAAGTCGATCCTGCCGGGCGCAACCGCAGCAGTAGGATCCACTCTTTGCCAACCCTCCCCCTCCAGCCAAACCTCCGCCCAGGCGTGAGCGTCGAGCTGTCTGACCACCACGGTGCCAGTATCCGGGTTGAGCTCGCCGCCCTGGTAGCCACCAATAATGCGTGCCGGGATACCGGCCTGGCGCATCAGCACCACAAACGCATAGGCATAGTGCTCACAAAAACCGCGGCGATGGTCGAACAAAAATTGGTCGACAAAGTCATCCCCCTGTATCGGTGTGGGCGACAGCGTGTAGTAGAACGCCTCCCTGCGAAAAGTATCCAGCACCGCTTGCACTAGTGCCCGGTCGTCGGGGAATCGCTGACGCAGCTCTTGGACATAGGCTCTCGAGCGCGGATTAACATCCTCAGGGAGCGTGACTGCGTGATCTCGCCACCAAGACGAGAGCACTGGCTGCCTCACTGCCTCCGGGTACGTTGTGATATCGAACCGACTGGTCACGTCGATTGGCTGGCGCGATATCAGGTGCTGTGTGGGCGTCTCGGCGACCCGGCTGTCCTCGGTTTGGGCGCGCGGTAGCGTGAATAACCACCGCTGATGACTGGCGGGCTGAAGCACTTGATAACGCAGCGGCGCGCCACCGTCGGTCACGGGCTCAATGCGTCGTTCGGTAGCGGGGATGTCACGCCAATGCGTGCGGGTCCACACACCCTGATCAAACTGATCCAATACCATGCCGCGCCAATACCACTCGCTCTTCGCCGGCGGCTGGCCCTCAAATCGCACCCTAAACGCCACCGCATCGGAGCGCGCCAGCTGCGACACCGATCCCGGCGAGAGCCGATCGTCCATGCCGGTGACCGCGCCACCGCCAACCACCGGCACTGCCCACAGAGGCTCAATGCGAGGAAAAATCAAAAACAGCGTCACCATCAACGGCGCCGCCCACAGCATCATGCGGCCTACCAACCAGCAATGGGTGCGCGTCAGCGAGGCCCTATTACCCAGAGTGAGCCTGACCAATGTCAGCATCAGCACCATCAGCATGCCCAAGGCCAAAAAAGCCATTGGCAGTGACTGGTGATAGATCAGATGAGTCGCAACGATAAACACCCCCAGACAAACAATGACCTGAGCATCGCGCTGCTGCCGACACTCCAGCAATTTGAGTGCCGCCGCCACGACCAGCAGTCCGACCATGGGCTCAAGTCCGATCAGCGTCCGGTAGGTCAAGACGACCCCCAAAACCGCGGCGATCGCCAAGACTAATCGCAGTGGCCACGGGGGGATGCGCGCCACCCCGCGATCAGCCGCCAAGCGCCACAGGCCTGTGAGGCAGGACAGCACAATGATCCACCCCGGTACCTGTTGGATGTGTGGCAACACGACCATCCAGTGGCCCAGCATCAACCACAGCAGTTGCGAGCGGTGCAAAGAACGCTCTGTCATGCCGGCTCAGCTCCAGCAGCTTGATCGAACAACGCCAGGGTATTCAGCACGTGTTCCAGGTGCGCCTGACCCGACATCGGCGGTACGACCTCCTTGCTTGGCAAACGCAATCCGAACACGTGTTGCTGCGAGTGTGCCATGAGCGCCAACGTGCAAAGCTGCGACAGCTTTTGCTCCGGGTCCTGAGC
>JAYOUT010000021.1:3057-25219 GCA_038151055.1 Luminiphilus sp. | reverse complement strand
TTGGCTGAGCACCCATCGCCATCACCTTCAGGCCAGACAGGTTGGCATGCGTAAAGTGGATAGTGACCACAAACAGCGTACCCAACCAAAAAGTCAGCCCGTAAATCAGGTTGCTCTGATAATTAATGGCCATGAGCAAAACGAGGATCAGGGTGAACAGGAACAAAAATCCTGCCCTCGTCGGAAAAATAAACAGGCGGCGTTGCGTCAGAGAGATCGAACGGGCCGACGGGAGTCTGCGACTCAACCACTGAGCCTGCCACTGACGTATGGCTGCGCGCACTGGCGTCAAGCTGTGCGACTAACGCTGTCGACTTCTCCGGTGACAGCGGCGACCAGTGCGCGGCTATCGCCGCTTAGCCCCGGGGCCAGCTGGAGCCGGTGAGCGACCACTGGCACCCACACCCGCTGTATGTCCTCGGGAATGACGTGATCGCGACCCGCCAGCACGGCAACCGCTCGAGCCGCTTGAGCCAGTGCAATACCGCCGCGTGGGGACAGCCCGAATCTGAACTCGCTCGACTCTCGCGTGTAAGCAATGAGACGCTGCAGATAATCGAGCACGCTGTCACTCAAGAAACAGTCTCTGACCTGCGCCCTCGCATCCAACAACCAATCCTCAGAGACCATGGGCTCACTTTGCGCAGTCGCCGAGCGGCTCTGTAACAACTGGCGCTCAGCCGCAGGTTCCGGATATCCGAGAGAAAGACGCATCAGAAAGCGATCTAACTGTGATTCGGGCAATGGATAGGTGCCAGACTGATTAACCGGATTCTGCGTAGCGATCACAAAAAAGGGCGTGGGCAGCGGCCGCGTCTTACCGTCAATGGTCACCTGCGCCTCCGACATTGCCTCGAGTAAAGCACTCTGGGTGCGCGGCGTCGCCCGGTTGACCTCGTCGGCCAGCAGCACCTGCGTGAAGATGGGGCCGGGATGAAACTGCAGCGCGTCATTCTGGCGGCTCAGTACCGACATACCCAGAATGTCGCCGGGCAGCAAATCCGCAGTGAATTGAACGCGGTCATGCTCCAGGCGGAGCACTCTCGCCAGCGTTCTGGCTAATGTGGTCTTGCCAAGTCCTGGCAGATCCTCGAGCAACAAGTGCCCCTCAGCCAGTAAGCAAGCCAGCGCCAGCTCTACCTGCTCACGGTTACCCAGAAAAACCATGCCGATTTCGTCAATGACGCGTGCGAACACATCCTTCATGCCTGATGACTCCCTGTCAGAAACGCACTACCGCGAGTGTGCACCGAGCCCGCGGTGTTGGTCCAGCAACATACCAGCGACATAGTTGCAGTCGGCGCTGATGTGAATGAGAGATCTTTAAGCCCCAGCCCGATTCTGAATTGAGGGGGCATCGAGACAATTCCTGTAGGGGTCAGCAGATTCAAAGCAACGCATCGAGGCTGCCCGCGAAGACAAGCGAAAGTAGCACCAAGGTGGCAAAGAACAACCAAACCTGACGGGGCGGCATCCGGGCGCCTCAATGTGACCGGCAGGTCAGCAGCGCAGCAGCGAGGCCACGTCGGTTAGGTCGCATCTGGCGTGCTCCGCCATAGGCGTGCCACCCAAAAGCCCCCCAGCGCACCGGCGAAGGCCTGCCCCAAAAGGCCCGGCCATGATCTGGCCGCCGCAAACACATCAACGCCGAATACCAGCGCCATCACAGGATGCAACGCCGCGATGCAGATGCCCCCCGCAGCCGCGTACCAAAGCGGGGTGATGCTTAAGATAGCGCGCCGATCACACCAGCTGAGGATTAGCCAAACTGGGATCAGAACAATCGCCATGAGAGGCAATAAAGTGGTGCTCAGACCTGCCAAATCACTCACTGAACTCGACCAGCGCATGGCAAAGGTGACATTCAGACCCATTGACTGCACCGATGCCAGAACCGTTTGCGTACCGATAATCGACGCCGCCACGAAAGCGAGCAACGTACCCGATACCAAACTGATGACCGCTCGCATATCTGCCTCCAAAGTCAAAACAACCTGAACAGACGTCCATGTCGGGGCACTATCTCAATCCGCTGATGTTACGCTTGCGTAACTTTTCCGGCTCACGTTATCAGGAACTCTCCATGCGCCGATTTGCACTGCACGCCGCCAGCGCCCTACTCATCGCGCTGTTAGCCAAAACATCTGTTGCCCAAGCCTATCAGGTCGAAACGCTGGCCTCAGGTTTGGATAAGCCTTGGTCCATTGCTGCCATCGGCGATGATGCTTTCCTGGTGACCGAGAAGAGCGGCCGACTCGTTCACTTAACGGCCAGCGGAGAGATCACTGCGATCGCCGGCGTGCCTGAGGTCTATTTTGCTAATCAAGGCGGTTTGCTCGAGGTGCTGCCCGACCCCGCCTTCGCCAGTAATAATGTGGTCTATCTCAGCTACGCCGGAGGTGACAAAGGCGCCAATCGCACCACGGTCGTTCGCGGTACGCTGACTCGTGCAACGCTGACTAACCTAGAGACTGTCTTGGAAGTCGCGCCCGACAAAGAGGGCCCCGCGCATTACGGTGGCAAGCTCGCGTTTTTGCCCGATGGCACTCTGCTCCTCAGCGTAGGCGAGGGCTTTAAATACAGAGAACAGGCTCAGAACCTTGAGTGGGAGCTGGGTAAGTTACTGAGAGTAAAACCAGACGGTACTGCACCCGCGGACAACCCGTTCCCTGAGAGCGCGCCCCGGGTGTTCAGCTACGGGCATCGCAATCCGCAGGGCCTGGTTTATGACCCGGAAACCGATCGGATCCTGATGATGGAGCATGGGCCCAAGGGCGGCGATGAACTCAATCATGTGGTCGCTGGCCGGAATTACGGCTGGCCAGCTATCACCTATGGTGTCGACTACAGCGGCGCCGTGATCTCGCCCTTCACCGAAGCGGACGGCATGGAGCAACCCATGAAATATTGGGTACCCAGCATCGGCCCATCGGGCTTGGCCATTTATCGCGGCGACATGTTCCCAGAGTGGCAGGGCGATTTACTGCTCGGCTCGCTGATCAACAAGGAAATGCGCCGACTCAAGCTCGATGGCGATGCCGTCGTTGAGGATGAGGCGATCTTTCCGGAAATCAGCGGTCGTGTGCGCGACGTGCGCGTGCTATCCGACGGCTCGATCGTGGCGCTCACAGACGAAGGCGACGTGTTTCTCGTTTCCCGTTAATCCTCGCTAACAAATTGTCGTGATCTGCCAAGTCGTTGGCAGATCCGGTCATCGGCTCCGGCCACCCTCCTCGTGACAATGCGCACATCGGGCATCACAACGATCGCTCGGATGACAACCCAATGCGATCACGAGGAGATCCACTATGAAACAGCAAGTCAGTCAGTCTCAATTCAAACCCATCGCCTTAATGGTCGGCCTGTTGGCCGGCGGCGGCGCGGCAGACATCTTCGCCCACGGCTACGTGTCTGAGCCTGCAGGGCGCTCTTATCTTTGTAAGCTCGGCGACAACACCGGTTGCGGTGCAGTGCAATGGGAGCCGCAGTCTGTCGAAGGCCCGGACGGCCAGCCACGCTTCCCCGTCGGGGGGCCTGAAGATGGCACCATTGCCGCTGCGGGATCACCCTCCTGGTCAGAGCTCAACGCGCAAACACCCTCCCGCTGGTACAAGCACGACTTTGCCGCCGGCTATCAGACCTTTGAGTGGACCTTTACCGCCAACCACGTCTCACGTGACTGGCGTTATTTCATCACCAAGCCCGGCTGGAATCCGGCCGAGCCTCTGGGCCGTGACGCCTTCGATCTGGATCCCTTCTGTGAGTACGACGGCGGCATGCAGCGCCCACCCATGGTGATTCAGCACAATTGCTACGTACCGGAGCGCGAGGGCTACCACGTGATCATGGCGGTGTGGGACGTGGGTGACACCGCAGCCTCGTTCTATAACGCGATCGACGTCAATTTTGCTGGCGACAATGTTGTGACCTCTCCAAGCCCTGAGCCCGAAGCTGACCCGTTTACTGAAGTGGGCTTGATCTCCGGGGCCATCGCACTGGAGTCGGGAGATGTGATCTCAACTCTGGTGTACGACGACAACGGCGAGATGCCGGCGTTGTCGGTGTCTTACGAGGCCACTGGCTACCTGTCAGGCCCTGCTGCGGCGCTCGAGCTGGCTCGCAACATCAATGATGCCAATCTGGGTTACTACGCGGGCGATCGAGACGGTGACCTGTTTGTGCCGGTGGCGGGCCAGAACCGGATTTATACCGACACCGACATTACCAATGTCGAGTTGCGAGTTGATTATGCGCCCGAGCCGGAATTTATCTATGAGCTGACTGTCGATGCAGATCAAGTCGCGGAGATCAATAACATGGGCATGACGGATGTGCACTTCAGCGTGTCGGTCAACGCCAACTCGATGGTGACAGCAACGCTCTATGACGCAATGGGCGATACGGTAATCGGCGATACCTGGTCGATTGGCGGTACAGCTGATCTGAAACTGCACGTGCATGAAGCCGTCGCAGGCGAGCTGACACTGGTTGTCGTGGCAGACTCTATCGACACGAATGGTACCGAGCAGGTCACCACGACAGTCACAATCGAAGACAACAGAGTGCAGCCAGACACCGACGGCCACGGCGACTCAGACATGGGGCATACAAACGACGATCATATGGGCGCGAGTAACGGCACCTGCGATCTGACCGATCCGATGGCTGCGATGTATCCGGCGTTTGAAACCAACATGACCTACACCGGTGGCGAACGCGTTAGCTATCAAGGTCTGGTCTATCAAGCCAAATGGTGGACCCGTGGCAATTCACCTGACAGCACGGACGCCTTTGAACTGATCTCTGATGTGACCCTCGAATACAGTGACAACACTGTTTACGAAGGGGGTGATCAAGCGCGATATCAAGGCAAGCTCTACGAAGCCAAATGGTGGACCCGCGGCACCGCGCCGAGCGCGAATGATCCATGGCGTCTGATCGGCGACGCCGACTGCTAAAAACCCGTCAGCGCGATGATGGGGGGGCACTGCCCCCCTTTTTTTTGTTTGCGGTGAAGGACAAAGCACCATCCGCTGGTGACGAGCCCCACAGTTTCGCGTAATCGATGACTGACATATGATTTGGGGTGAGCGGCGGAGCCCCCAGTCTCAAACGTGAGTAGCGATTGGGGACAGAGGGGCAATCTGCACTGATGTCAGGGGACAATATTGTGGCTGAGCAAACCATTCTCGCGAGCGACCTCAGAGTCATTACGCGCTTTCTTGCTGCTCACCGCGCAGATCCCGGTAGCGCGCTGGGCGCCGCCGGCATCTCACTGGAACACCTCAACCAACCGCGCAATCGTATCCCGGCCGCACAGGTCGGCACGCTACTTGTACAGCTGAGTGAGCAATTCCCCGACACTAATTTGGGCATGGAATTGGCGCGCCACCACCACATGACAGATACCCATGTGTTGGGCATCACTGCGATCTCCTCCAACAGCGGCCTGGAGGCGCTGCAGCGGCTAATCCGCTATCAGGCGCTGGTATCGACACTCGAGCCCTTGAGCTTGGCGGAAGATACTGATGCCGTCACCCTGACCAAGACGGTTGCGCTGGACGAGATCGCCGAGCATATCGTTCAGGTATTCCTGTTCGCCGTGATACTCGGTGCTATCCGCAATATTTCGGGCTTTACCGGCGATATCATCAAGGTGTCGTTTACCGGATCAGCGCAGGGCCATGAAGCAGCGTATCGCGAGCACTTCGGGCCCACGGTGTCGTTCTCTGCTCGCGAGGCGAATCTTGTCTTGCCACGCGGTGCGCTGGAGCAACCTATCTCGACGGCCAACGTCGATATTCTGACCGCTAACGAGCCGATGCTGGCCTCGCTGGTGCGATCGGTTCGCGAGAACAGCCTGCCTGCCAAGATCAAGGTGGCCATACTCGATCATCTCCCGGACCACACGCTGTCCGAGGAAGAGGCTGCTGCCTCCCAAAATATGAGTCTTCGCACCTTTCAGCGGCGACTGGAAGACGAAGGCACACGCTTCAGGGCGCTGCTCGATCAGACCCGCACCGAACGCGCGGAAAGTTTATTGGCAGACAGCAGCTATGCGCTGTCAGAGGTGAGCTATCAATGCGGCTTCAGCGAGCAAGCGTCCTTCTCGCGCGCATTTAAACGCTGGACCGGGAAGACACCCTCGCAATATCGCAGCAAATTGCTCGACCCCACAATCTAGGCTCGTCGCAAGCGGCGCCGCTGTCGGCCTCTGCACAACTTTAGACGTCATATCGAACGCAGCCACTGGCAGACAAAACGCCCCCCTTTTGCCACTGACAGTCAGAGCGACTTAATTACCGCCGCCGTGCTGGCAACCTTTGCCGGGTCGATCGCAAAATGGGTCACAAAACGCGTCATGTCAGTCTGAGCGGGCCAGTCATAAAACTCGACCCCTGACTCGCGAAGTGCTGCGCGGAGCCCAGTGGGGATGACAGGAAAGAGCTCGTTCGCGTCGACTGACCAGGGCAGCGTTATATCAGGGTGGGCAGCAAAGGCAGATGCCAATTCTTTTGCCATCTCGTTGGCGTGACGCGCGTTATCCAACCACAGATCATCCGAGAGTAGTGCCAGCCACTGTGCCGCCAAAAATCGCTGCTTAGACCACAAATGACCAGTTCGCTTGCGGCGGAACTCGAACTGGTCCGCTAAAGCCAGATCAAAGATCACGACAGCCTCTGTCGCGATACCGCCGTTCTTCGTCAAACCGAAGCTCAGACAGTCCACTCCTGCCTGCCAGGTCAGCGCAGCCGGGCTTGCCCCCGAGGCGACCACGGCGTTGGCAAAACGCGCGCCGTCCATGTGTAATCCCAACTCGAAATCGTCTGCCAGCTGCCGGTAGCCCTGAATTTCCTCAGGCGTGTAAATGGTCCCCGATTCGCTGACGTTGGAGAGACTGATTGCCCCCGGTTTCGCGTTATGGACGCCGTGAACCGTCGCCGTTTTCATATGCTCACGCATCGCCGCGAGATCTGGTTTACCGCTCTCACCCGGCATGCCGGCCATGCGCGCACCCCCAGTGAACAACTCCACTGCCGTGTTCTCGTCATTTTGAATATGGGCACCCTCGTGACAATAGATCGCACCCCATGGCGGGCACATCGCACTGAGTGCCAAGGCATTGGCAGCCGTACCCGTCGTCACAAAAAATACGGCACAGTCGGTCTCAAAAATATCGCGTACCGCCGCCTCTGCCGCCGCGGTCATGGCGTCCTCACCATAGCCCGCTGACATGCCCGCAGACGCATCGGCTACTGCCGCGAGTACAGCAGGATGCGCGCCCGCCTGATTGTCAGAGATGTAATTCATCGCAACGATCCCCGTAAGCCTCCAACCGCCGTGACCACGGCGCCCATGGTATAACGAGCGCATGTATCAGGGGATGCTATGCGCACCGTTCAGCAGTCTCTACTCGTTTTAGGATTGGGGGTCCTGCTGATTGCAGGAGCAGCCCTCATTTTCGATCTCGGGTTCCTGAAACCAGTCTATGAGCGGGTTGGTAGCCATTACCTGCAGCGCGATGTGCAGGTTGACGGTCAAATGAGCGTGCGCCTTGGCCGCTCGCTGAAGGTGACCGCAGAAAACGTCACGGTGCTCGGCGCGGCGCCGACAGACCCTCCCCTTGCCTCGGTCGAATCAGCAGAAGTCAGTCTCTCTCTACCAGCACTGTTCGACAATCTCATTGACATCGAATCCTTGTCTCTGGTCGACGCCAACGTGAGGCTGGATATTGATGAGACAGGCGAGGGAAGTTGGCCAACCTTTGAGACCGATGACGAACCCACTGATCTGTCACTGCGCGTGGGCTCAGCTCAGCTATCAGAGGTCAATCTATTCATTCGCGACGCAGACGTCGGGCGCAATCTGGATATTGCTGTCACCTCTCTAGAAGGTCGCACCACAGATTCGACGCTGACAATTTTGCTGGATGGCGCGCTCAATCAGCGGTCTGTCCGCGCCACCGGCACCCTCAATGGCGTGACGTCGCTGTTGGATCTTCATCAGTGGCATATCGATTCAACCGGGCAGATTGGGCGCGCATCCTTCTCTATCACCGGCTTTTTGGAAAGCCTTGCTGATTGGAATAGCTCGCACCTCGAGGTGACATTGCACTCTGACAGCGCCAATGAATTTCTCAGAACGCTCTCCATGCCGCTGATCGATGACGGGCCCATTGATGTGAAGGCAATACTCGAGCCCAAAGAGAACGCAGCCCATCTCGATATCAGCGCGGTCTTCGGAGAGTTCAGCCTAATCGGGACGGCCCGCAGCGAAGATCCTTCTTCGCTTCAGGCGGCAGAAATCCAGCTTGAGGCGAAGGGCCCCAATCTCGCCCATTTGGGCGACCTGGCTGCACAACCTCACTGGCCCGAGACCCCCTTTGATCTTCGCATCGAGGCGGCACGAGCCGGTACGCAAATCGACGTCACGACTTTTCAGCTAGACAGCGACGCCCTGTTGCTCGGTTTAAGCGGTAGGGTGGCAGACTTTCGCTCTCTTGGTTCAGGGCAGTTTGACGGCACGCTCTTCATCCCCTCGCTTGACGTCTGGTCCGCAGTGCTCGAACTCCCTCCTCAACTCAGCGGTTCACTGAAGGGCAGCATTGCGCTCATTGGCGAGGGAAATGGCGCAGATGTGTTGGTCAAAACAGAAAGCGACTTGGGATCGCTGGATATCAGCGGCCGAATCGAGCCGGGCGAAAGCATGCTGGGCTCTACGCTCAATGTGCAGGGCTTCAGTGCTCAACCAGACCGTCTCCTCGGCCTGTTTTCTGACGCGCCACCGGCACTTCCGGCCTTGTCTTTCAAGGGCGATCTCGCCATTGAGGATGCGGAGCTGATCCGTCTCAAAGCATTTTGGCTGCAGCTGGGTGAGGATGTGGCGCAGGCCGCAGGCACTGTGGGCTGGGGTGCCGCGCAACACACGACCCGGGTCGACATGTCGGCACAAGTTGGCAATTTGCGCTCGACACTGTCGCCCTGGATATCCGACGACGCTGCGATCCCCCTGTTACCCGCCGCTATCGAGGGCGCGTTTACCTACCCTGCGCCACTGGAACTAAGTATCGACGGGGGCCGGCTCACGATCGATGAGGCAACAGGCCGCTTCACTGGCAAAGTTAATTTGTCAGCTGAAAGCGCGTCAGTGGCGGGCGATTGGCAGCTCAATGTGCCCAGCCTCAAGCCACTACTGACACAAATCGAACTCCCGGCCCATTTGGACAAACCGATTGCCTATGATGGCCGCGCCAAATGGCAGCAGGAGCGGATCGATTTGATCGACGGAGAATTAACTTACGGCCCCTCCACCATCGCAGGCGACTTATTGGCTGATCTCAATCAGTTCACGGTGCAATTCGACCTCCGCTCCAGTACACCAGACCTGACCGACTATGCGCCCGACACCGTGGTCCCCGCACCGGCACTGTCTATTCCCATGGAAGTGCGCGCTAGTGGTGAGCTGACCTCTAGCGTGTGGTCGGTGAAAGCCTTGCGGGTCGAGTCAGCGCAGACGTTGATCACAGGCTCGGGCTATTTGGAGCTGGAGGGCCAAGAGTTTGCCAACAGTCACTTTAATGGGCAGTTCGATACGGCAAGCCTCGCCGTGTTCGGCGATTTGCTGGGACATTCCGTGCCAGCAGAGGATTTGCATATCACGCTGGATGTGGATTCTCGCGGCGGCGCACTGGTGGTCGACCAGTTCGATGTGCGCTCTGGGAACACGGATCTCTCTATCACAGGCCAAGCGATCAACCCCTCTGCGCCTGCGGTCTCGCTGGCGATGTCGAGTCAGCGGATTGATCTGACACCCTGGTTGCCGCGCGATAATGCGGCTTCTGACGCTACCGAGGAAGGTCTGGAGGACACAGTGAGTTCAGCTGCCAATCGTCAGCGCCTCATACCAGACTACCCGCTCCATTGGGCGCAGCTGGACGCATTTCAAGCGGACGCCTCAATCAAGATCGGTGAGCTCATTGGACTGCCCCGACCCGTATTGGCGGTCGATATCCTTGCATCTATGGGCCGAGACGGCATTCGCATCGACAAGGCAGAAGCGGAGAATGAACGCGGCGGCATCTCCACGCTGACCGCTGAGCTGGTTGACGATCCCGACGGCGTGCCCACTCTCTCACTTCGTATTGACGGCACAGATCTGGTGCTGGGCATTCCCAAGGCACCCTCTGAGGACATCAATACCCTGCCGCCCTATTACATCAAACTACGGCTGAATGGGTCAGGGCACAGTAGCCGCGAACTCGCCACGAGTCTTGACGGTTACCTGAACGTGACCATGAGTGAAGGAAAAGTACTGAACGCCGGTTTGGATCGCATCACCAACAGTTTTCTGCAGGAGCTGTCAGATGCACTCAATCCCTTTCAGGAGCAACAGGAAAGCACCACTATCAACTGCGGCGCAGTTTTTGCCACCATATCTGCGGGCAAACTCAGTGGTAAACCCGCCGTTGTGGTCGACACCCCCAACGTGAAGATTTTTGCTGACGCCGCGGCTGATCTGTCGACAGAAAAAATACAGGTACAGTTTAAGACGGTGCCTCAGAAAGGGCTGGGTTTCAGTATGTCGAGCTTGATCAATCCCTATATTGAGGTCACGGGCACACTCGCTGATCCGCGATTGTCATTAAACCCCGGTAACACCGTCGTCGCCGGAGGTCTCGCCTATGTGACAGGCGGGATATCTATCCTGATCCGCAATGTGCTCGATCGCATGAGCACGAGCGGCAATGTCTGCGCCGCACGACTCAAAGAAGCGAACGAGGAGATGTCGCAAATGGACGCGTCGGGCTAGGTCGGAGATCCCTCGATCAACCTCAGGTTAATCACCCCCTCAAGGCCCCTAATTTTGTCGAGCAGTGACGTCTGTGGGATCTGGTCCAGATCGATAATGTTGTAGGCAATATCGCCGACGCTTTTATTCAGCAGATCGGCAACGTTCAAACCGTCATCACCAATCAGGGTCAGGATATGACTCAGCATACCCGGCTCGTTACGGTTGGCGATTGTGATCCGATAGTCAGTCGTCCTCTCAAGCTCAATGGCAGGGAAATTCACCGAGTTGCGAATGTTGCCATGCTCAAGAAACGCTTTGAGCTGGTTGGCCGCCATGATGGCGCAATTTTCTTCCGCCTCGGCGGTGCTCGCTCCAATGTGGGGCATTAGCAAAGCATCGGTCCGCCCCATCAAGAGCGGACTGGGGAAATCAGCCACATAGCATCGCAGTTGCTCGGCATCCAGCGCGGCTACGATTGCCTCGGTTGAAACGATCTCTTCGCGCGCAAAATTCAACAGGCAGCTTCCTTTACGGAAATGCCCCAACATCTCGGCGTTGATTAAGCCGCGGGTGCTCTCGAGTACCGGCAGATGCAAACTCACAAAATCGCTTCGGCTAAACAGCGACTGTACGTTTTCCATGCGCTGTACTTCGCTGGGTAGGCGCCAGGCCGCCTCGACCGACAGGGCCGGATCAAATCCGACCACCTCCATACCGAAATCAAGTCCAAGTCGCGCCACCAGACTACCGATGGCTCCGAGGCCAACGACGCCGAGCGTCTTGCCAGCCAGCTCAGCACCGGCGAACCGTTTCTTTTCTTGTTCCATCAACGCGTTCATCGCCTGCGCGGACATACCGGGATCCTGCGACTGCGCAAAGGCGATACCCCCCACAATGTCCCGGGAGGCCAGCAACATAGCGGCTGCGACTAACTCTTTCACCGCGTTCGCGTTGGCACCGGGTGTGTTGAACACCGGGATACCGCGCTCGCTACAGAGCGGTAGCGGAATATTGTTAACGCCGGCCCCCGCACGTGCGATCGCGGTGACGGACTCGAGTATCTCGGCATCCTGGAGTTTGTGACTCCGCAACAGCAAAGCATCAGGATGCGCAATATCCTGTCCGACCTCGTACCGGTCACGCTCAAAGCGATCAAGTCCCTTTGGAGAAATGGTGTTGTAGGTCTTAATGCGGTGCATAGCGAAAGTCGGCTGTTTGCGGGGGCCGCATTGTGCGCCATTCTCCCGGCAATGTCACAGCAGCGTGACCTCCTCCGCCAAATGCTCATCGGCTATTGCTTTCATCGTGTCGGCCAGCTGTTTAAAAAAGACCCTAGCCGGTGACCGCCGTCGCCACACCAAGGCATGGTCGCGGTTCATATTGACGCCTTTCACGTCGGTCACGCGCAGCGTATCCGAGTCGCCAATCTCACTCGCAACATATAGTGAAGGCAGAAAAGTGATGCCCATGCCCATTACCACCATTTGTCGAAGTGTATCGAGCGAGGTGCCCTCGTAATCTCGATTCACCGTCGCACCGAGGCTCTCGCACAAGGCACTGACCTGTCGGTGGTAAAGATGCTGCTCGTCAATTGTGAGCACCGCCTCGCCGACCAAGTCAGTCCCCGAGATCGTGGCCTGCGAGGCGAGCGGGTGCTCAAGCGGCAGTGCGAGCTTTAACGACTCACGAAAAAGGGGTACCACCTCGAGCTCATCGCTCTGCAGTGGCAAAGTCGTCAAGATCACATCGTGCGCGGCTGAGCGAAGATCAGTTGTGAGCTGTGCAGGGATCGCCTCGCGCACGTAGAGTCGCAGATCTTCAAACCGTTGGTGTACAAACGGCAGCACTCTGGGGAGCACGTAAGGGCCCAGCGTCGGCGTCACCCCCAGCCGATAGGTGCTCTGACCCGATACACCTCGGGCCTGGTCGGCGAAGCCCTTCATCTCTTCGGCGATTCTGCGCGCTCGTGGCAATAGCTCGCGTGCAAGCGGCGTGGGCACCACACCGTTGCGTTGCCGTTCAAAAAGTGTCGAGGAGAGCACCTCTTCCATCGCCGCGATTTGCACCGTCAAAGTCGGCTGTGTGACGCCCAGTCGCTCCGCCGCGCGGCGAAAGCTCCCCGCCTCGGCAATGCTCTGAAAGTATCGGATCTGCTTGAAAGTCAGCTGCTCTGGATTCGACATATCGATGCCCCTGTGATCGCCAGATGGCCAAAAAGCTGGCCTGTGCCCGCCCTATACGTCAGCACTCAAGTGATAGATTAAATCTATCACAAATACCCATGATCTTTATTTTTCCTATCACGTATAAAGCACAACCCAGAAATCCACTGGAATGGAAAAAGGTCCGACACAACATGAAATCCGTCATCGAGGGAATTCTGCGCTTTCAGCAAGACGCGCAACCCGCCAAGCAAGACTTGTTTGATCAATTGGCCAGCGCCCAGTCGCCCGACGTGCTCTTGGTGACCTGCGCGGACTCTCGTATCGACCCCGGACTCATCACCCAAACCCAGCCCGGTGACCTCTTCATCTGCCGTAACGCGGGCAACATTGTGCCCCCGCTTCCGGAGTACAGCGGCGACATCGCGGCCTCGGTAGAGTTCGGTGTCGCTGCCTTGGGTGTGAAACACATCATTGTGATGGGACACACGGATTGTGGCGCCATGAAGGGCGCCATGAATCGCGAAGCCGTCGCCGCGCTACCCAAGGTCTACGAATGGCTCGGCTACGCTGAAGCCGCTGCAAAGGCAGCGGATGGCGCCGACGATCCACTGCTTGCAGTGACCGAAGCCAATGTGCTCTTGCAGCTACACAATCTGACAACACACCCAGCGGTCAGCGCAGCAATGGCGTCTGGCAGCCTTGACCTGCATGGCTGGGTGTATCACATCGGCAGCGGTGACGTGACCTGTCACGACGCGGCCACCAACCAATTCAAACCTTTGGCAGAGCAGTACGCCGCTTTATTGCACTGATTCGAGCCTACGGAGCAATTGAACAATGTCTCGATTTTTTGATCTAACACATCTGCGCGGCGACATCTTCGGCGGCCTGACCGCTGGGGTCGTCGCGTTGCCGCTGGCTCTGGCGTTTGGTGAAGCCTCTGGTGCAGGGCCCATTGCCGGCGTCTATGGCGCCATTTTGGTCGGCTTCTTCGCGGCACTGTTCGGTGGCACCCCCTCACAAATTTCGGGACCAACCGGTCCGATGATCGTGGTCTTTGCTGGGGTGTTTGCTTCACTGAGCGGCGATTTGTCTTTGGTTTTTGCGACCGTGGTGCTCGCTGGTCTGATACAGATCGTTTTTGGCGTGCTCGGGTTCGGCCAATACATCCGCCTGGTGCCGTACCCCGTGGTATCCGGTTTCATGAGCGGGATTGGTTGCATCATTATTGCACTACAACTCGCCCGGCTATTTGGGCACGAGCCCGAAGGCGGCGGCACCATTCCTGCGCTGATGGAGGTTCCCAACGCTATCAGCAATCCGAATATGGAAGCGCTGGGTATCGGGCTGCTGACCCTCGGGATGGTCTTTATGTGGCCGGCAACTTGGGGCCGTTATTTGCCAGGTCCACTGGCGGCACTTATCGTCGGCACACTGGTTAGTCTGGGCCTGAGTAACGTGCCTGTGCTGGGGGCCATTCCGACCGGCCTACCTGAATTCATCATGCCCACCTTCTCCAACGATACGTTGCTCATCGTTTTCGAAGCGGCGCTGATCCTAGCGATCTTGGGCGCGATAGACAGCCTGCTCACGTCGCTTGTGGCCGACAACATGACCCGCACCCGCCACCACTCTAATCGTGAGCTGATTGGACAGGGCGTGGGCAACGTCGCGGCTGGCTTCTTTGGCGGCATCCCGGGTGCCGGCGCTACCATGCGCACGGTTGTGAATATCCGCACCGGGGGCGTGACCAAAATATCGGGCATGCTGCACAGTATTTTGCTACTCGCAGTGGTCTTGGTGCTCGCACCCTTGGCCTCAAAAATCCCTCACGCTGTGCTGGCGGGCATTCTGGTCAAAGTCGGTTACGACATTATCGACCTGTCCTATCTGAAGCGGGCGCACAAAGGGCCTCGCTTTGATCTCATCTTGATGGTGATGGTGCTCAGCCTGACTGTGTTCGTGGATCTGATCACTGCCGTTGTCGCAGGAGTTGTGGTCGCGGCAGTCGCGTTTGTAAAGCAAGTTGCCGATGCGCAGCTGGCAGCGGCGGCGGGTGAGAACGATGATTCCAAGGAAGGCCTGTCAGATCAGGAGACTGCCCTGGTGAAGGAGTGCGGCGACCGTCTCACCTACTTCGACTTTGGTGGCCCTCTGAGCTTTGGCGCAGCAGCTGACTTGGGACACCACGTACGAGAACGCATTAGCCCCAAACACCACACGTCGTTGGTGCTCGATTTTGGTAGGGTGCCGTTTATGGATGTGTCGGCAGTGCGCGCCGTTGAAACGATTGCTCAGGATGCGGCTCACGCAGGCAAACATCTGTACGTTTGCGGGATTAACGATGGGGTCGCCGCCAGCTTTGAAGGCCTAGGGGTAAACGCGCATCTGCCCGCTGACATTCGATTCGCAACTCGACTGGAGGCATTAACGGCGGCTCGAGACTGGATCTTTGAGAACACCGCATCCTTGGACGGTAGTTCAGAAACGCCTCGCTCAGCGAAACCAGCCGTCGCCTAACTGCGACGCGCTGACTCATCCCCTGACTGTTACACTAAGCCTCTCTTTCACGAGAGGCTAATCATGCGAGCCGTTCTGTTTGCAGTCTTACTAAGTGCCTTGGGAGCTTGCGGTGGCGCGGACGACACCCTCGCCGAAGCGGTTGATCCGGCCATTTTGGCGATGGTGGTCGAGGGGGCTCTGCTCGTCGATGTGCGAACCCCGGAGGAGTTCGCCAGCGGCCATTATCCCGGCGCCATCAACATCCCCCACGACAACATCAACAAAGGCATCGAGACGCTGGGTGTCGCCGGTAACGACGCAATCATTCTGTACTGCCGCAGCGGTAATCGCTCGGGGCAAGCCGAGACTGCACTGCGGACGGCTGGCTTTGACAACGCACACAACGCCGGTGGCCTGACGGCACTGCTGGCAGCCACCGAGGCTGAGCCAGTCTTGCCTTAGCTACCTCTGAGCGGGGAGTCCTTGTTCTGGCTGCCCCAGCTGTTTTGTCGCGTTGTTGCCGCGTTGCGCTTCAGGATGCGATCGCGCCTGTTAGACACGCAGGGCAATCCCGACCACCACCCCCATATCAATCGGCTGGCTTGGCCAGACTCACAAACTGCTTCAGCGCCTCATCCGACAACCGGTCGACACCCTGACTGTACTGCGCCGCACAAGCGCTATAGAACTGAGCATTCAATCGATTGGCGTCGCCACAGTCCCGGGTCGCTACCACCTTGCCCGGCACACCGGCGATCACTGAATTCGGCGGGAAGGCTTTGTTCTCGGTAATGATGGTATGCCCCGCAACAATGGAGTTCTCGCCGATTTTTGCGCCATCCATGATGGTGGCGTTAATTCCGATTAAGCACCGATCACCGATATCGCAACCATGAAGGGTAGCGTGGTGGGTGATCGAACAATCCTCGCCAATGATGGTTGGCGATGCGATCCCGACGTGAATCATGACGAAGTCCTGAATATTGGTGCGCGCACCGATGCGAATCTCGAATGTTTCCGCACGGGTTACCACGTTTGGCCAGATTGACGCCCCGGGGCCCACATAGACTTTTCCATATAGCCAGGCACTCTCATGAATATAAGCGGGTTCGTCGAGAGTGACATGCTCACCAATGTGTCCCATGCTGTGGGCTCCTGCTTGATCGATAAAGTCCGTATCTTGTCACGTTGCGCACAGGAGCGCTAAGGCCTGCGAAGCCTGTATGTTGGAAGCTTAGTCATGTCAGAGTCCGATCGTCGCGCGGTGCAATTGGGTTTGGGAGCGGTGATGCTCTGGAGCACCGTCGCCACCGCCTTCAGCCTGAGCCTGACCTACCTGACGCCGCTTCAACTCGTGACATGGGCGGTAGCGGTGAGCTGGTGCTTTTTCGCCATTCGACTGCTGCGGCCCGCGCGTTGGCAGGCCCTGCGCAACACCTCATCAAAACAGCGCCTGACCAGCTTGTTGGTGGGCTGGATGAACCCCGGGCTGTATTACCTCGTGCTATTCGCCGCATACGACAGGCTTCCTGCACAAGAGGCCATGGCCATCAACTATTCGTGGGGTATCACGCTCGCGCTGATCGCGGCCCCAATATTGAAACAAAGGCTGACGGCATCGGCACTGCTTGCAGCAGGTATCAGCTATTTTGGGATCGTGATCATCGCCACACGCGGCAATCCATGGTCACTCGACTTTGCTCAACCACTTGGCGTGGGGCTCGCACTGCTGAGCACACTCATCTGGAGTCTGTACTGGGTGCTTAACACCCGAATTGCGCTGGATCCTGAAGTGAATTTGTTCCTCAACTTCTCAGGTGCACTGCCCCTGCTGGTGGCGCTGCTGTGGTGGACCGGTACGCCCTTGCCTACCGCCTGGCAGGGTTGGGCTGGTGGCGTCTATGTTGGCTTGTTCGAGATGGGAATTGCCTTCGTGCTGTGGATGAACGCCATGAAGATCACGTCTTCAACGTTGCGGATTTCGAGCCTGATCTTCCTGTCGCCACCGCTGTCTCTGGTGCTGATCTGGGTGGTCGCCGGAGAACCCGTGCGCGCTTATACCCTACTCGGTCTCGTTCTCATCCTGCTCGGCCTGTGGTGGCAACGACGCGCCGAAGCCTGAATTCTCAGCCGCTCCAGGCCTGACCAGTACCTCATCGCCCACGCGGAAATCCTCCGCGGCGAATGGTGCTGCCTCCTGCCACTGAAGAGTGAGCGAGCTGTGGCCGGGATCAGACCCGACCACTACCGCGCGATGCGAGCGTACCTGGTCTCCAGCGTGCGTTTGCGGCAAAAGCCTCGCAGTTTCGCCCAGCGTTTTTACGGTACCGTCCTCGAGGGTGAGTAACTGGGTAGTCAGTTGCGCCAGTTCATGAGCTGCGTGGGATACATAAACCAGCGGCGTCTGGTCGGCGGTCTGCCATCGAGCCAGACAGTCAGTAATGTGCCGGCGATGTGCCAAGTCGTTGGCCGACAGAGGTTCATCCATCAGTAACAGTTTGGGCCGAAGGAGGAGCGCGCGCGCCAGCGCGACCCGCTGCTGCTCTCCGCCGGACAGGGACTCGGTCATTTGGGTCATCAAATGATCGAGATCCAGCTCCCGGATGACCTCCTCCTCGCTGACTGAGGACGCGACAGCGCGGGCACGGCGACGGGCAAACGTCAGGTTCTCCGCCACGGTTTTGCCGGGCAACAGACGGCTATCCTGAAACACCATGCCGACCCCGCGGCGATGGGTCGGTGTCAAATCAAACCGAGTGCCCTCGCTCCAGCGCTCTGACCCAAACGTTATGCGGCCCTCAAAGTCGGGCTCCAGGCCTGCAATCGCTCGCAACAAGGTCGTCTTGCCAGCGCCAGTAGACCCGAGCACACCCAGCGGTTTTGTCAGATCAAGCTCCAAGGACAGGTCGAGCCGGAACTGTGGTCTTTCAAGATAGCCCTCAATAACCAAACGCATCGTCATCCCCGCACTACCTCAAAGCGGTGTCCGGCAAAACGGTACACCGCCCACAGAGAGAGGAATGAAAAGCAGAGTAAGGCGAGTGCCAAGGTTTGGGCAGCGTCATAGTTCAAGGTTTCTACGTGCTCATAGATAGCAATCGACACTACTCGTGTCTCGCCCGGGATATTGCCGCCCATCATGAGCACAACACCAAATTCACCGACGGTGTGGGCAAAAGTCAGAACGGCTCCCGTAATGTAACCACGCAGCGTCATGGGTAAAACGACGTTAAGCCAACGATCCCAGGGTGATGCGTTCATGGTGGCGGCGACCTCGAGGGTGCTTTGGGGTACGGCGCGAAACGCCGCGTGGAGCGGCTGCACCATAAAAGGCAGAGAATAGATCATCGACGCCAGCACAAGACCTGAAAAAGAAAAGGTCAGCGAGGACCCCGTCAATCGCACCCACATGCCGCCAAGGGTTGACTCGGGATTCAGCAGCACCAGCAAATAGAAGCCGAGCACAGTGGGGGGCAGGACTAGCGGTAGCGCCACCACCGCTTCAATCATCGACCGCATTGAGGAACGCGACCGCGACAGCCACCACGCCAGGGGCGATGCAATCGGGATCAGCAGCAGCGTCGTCACACCCGCCAGTAACGCCGTTAGGGCGACCGCCTGAAGATCTCCCGACATCACCCCTGCTCCCGGGGCACGCGATAACCGTCACGTCGGATCAATGCGCGTACTGCCTCGTCGCGCAGTTGCTCTACCCAGTACTGCACTGCTTCGTTATCGCGAGCCCGCTTCATGACGACCAAAGCCTGCGCGATATCTGCCTGGTCTGACAGCCACAGCACCTCATTGGGCTGGGCAGTAATGCTACCCGTCCGCTGACCAGCAATTAGCGACGATCGCGCTATAAAACCCGCCTTGACCTGTTTTTGCGCAACCAAACCGGTAACCAAATTGACGTTGTCGACACGGACAATACGCCGCAGCCATTCAGGACTCATCGACGATCGATTCAACAGTGCCCATGCCGCTTCTCCGTAGGGGGCGAAGGCTGGATTGGCAATGCAAACCTCCCGGGGGTCCAGCGCTTGCAGGGCATCAATGGCGATGTCAGAGGTCGCGTCAGGCCACCACAGACCCAGCTCTCCTAGCGCATAGATCACCCGGGAATCGGGCAACGCCATGCCAAGATCGACCAGCTGTTGAGGTCGTCGCTCATCCGCGGCCATCAAAACATCGAAGGGCGCGCCGCTGATAATCTGGCCGGCCAGCTTGCCGGTAGAGCCGGCTATGATTTCGTAGCGATGCACGGAGTGACTCTCAAGGTGTTGCGCAATCGCCGCAGCGGTCTCGCGAAAGTTAGCGGCCACGGCGATGCGTGCATCTGCCGCCCAGCTGTTTGCGCTATTGAACAGGGCAAGTGCTATCGCTAGACCATGTAGCAGTGTCCGGCCCATCACATTGCGCTTTGGCGGGGCCAGCCAATACCAAGCCATATCAGGTGACACCCAACTCTTCGAGCCGCTGCAACAAATACTGTCTTGCTGTGTACCGCGAGGACAACACGACCTCTGGCCGTGGGTGCAAAAATAGCGGCAGCGACATGCGACTTGTCGACAAAGCAGCGGCGTCAGACGCCGCCACCCGATGGGTGGTTGAAGGGAGATATCCGCCCGTGGCCTCCTGCAGCATATCGCCGATATTCACAATGAGCTGTCCCGGCTTGTGGGGCACTGACACCCACTTGCCATTGCGCAACCGTAGTTCCAGACCAGGGCCGTCTGCCTCAGGGAGCAAGGTCAGCAAATTGATATCCTCATGCGGCGCCGCGCGGAGCACAGACTGCCCCGCCGGAACAGGAGGGTAATGCAACACTCGCAGCATCGACTGCTCGCTGTCGTGAATCATATCGCTCAGCGGTTCGCTAAGACCCGATGTAATGTCTGCCGGCAAGCTGCGAGCGATGCAGGTGAGTAGCTCGGCACCGAGTTGCACCGCCGCATCAAAGTGCTCGGCCAGGTCGCTTTGCAATGCCTGTGGGCAGCGACCCCAGGGATAGAACTGAAAATACTCTTTGTGATCGCGTTCAACATAGCCCTTGGCGGACTCGGCCTGAGACAGCGAAAAATAGCCGTCCTGACGCTCCGGGTCCATTTCGAAGCCTACGACCGCGTCGGTACCGAAAAAGGTCAGCCAGTCTCGGTAGATGCGTGAAATGCGCTTGCCGTCGAGAGGATGATCAACCACTGCAGCGAAACCAAACTCGTGCAATGACGCCATGAATGACGCATCAAAGTCTGATGCCAAATAAGAAACAGGTGGTAATTCTGGGACCACTGACACCGGCGATCCGTTAGACGCCGCCAAGCGTCAGAAAAAAGCCCGCCAGCGCGGCGCTCATGAGGTTCGACAGACTCGCCGCAATCAAGGCTCTGAAGCCGTACCGCGAAATATCGTCTCGGCGGCTCGGAGCGACCGCGCCAAGCCCACCCAGCAAGATGGCGATGGACGACAAATTGGCGAATCCACACAGCGCAAAGATGACGATGGCTTGCGCCAGGGGTGACAGCTGATCGGCGACCTCGCTGAAGCTGACGTAGGCCACAAACTCATTCAGGATGAATTTTTGTCCAATCAGACTCCCGGCCAGCTGTGCTTCTTCCCACGGGATACCCAGGGCCCAGGCCAGTGGCTGTAGCAAACTGCCCAGCACCCGCTCCAAGGTCAGTTGCTCCACACCCACCCATAGCCCGACTGACTCCAACATGCCATTCACCATGGCGATCAATGCGATAAAGGCCAACAACATTGCGCCGATGGCGCCGACCATTTGCAGCCCGTTCATTGCGCCGGTGGCCGCCGCATCGATGAAGTTGATGTACTTCTCGCTGGCCAACTGCTCACCTTGTTCTGGTTCAGCAGGCGTGTCCGTCTCGGGCTCCATCAGTTTCGCCATGAGCAAACCACCCGGGGCGGCCATGAAGCTCGCAGCCAGCAGGTATTCCAGCGGCACACCCAGTGCCACATAGCCCGCCATGACAGACCCGGCGATCGAGGCCATGCCGCCCACCATCACCGCAAACAATTCAGAACGGGTCATACCCGGGATATAGGGCCGCGCGACCAAGGGCGCTTCAGCCTGTCCTACAAACACATTTGCTGCGGCGGACAGCGACTCGGTATGGCTGGTGCGCAAAATGGCGCGCAGCCCTCCACCCATGATGCGGATCATCCACTGCATGATTCGCGCGTGATACAGCACGGCGATCAGCGAGCTAAAGAAAATCACAACGGGGAGGACGCTGAAGGCAAAGATAAATCCCAGGGATTCGGTCGGACCGACCAGGCCTCCGAACATGAACTCCATGCCCGCGCGGCTATACGACAGCAGTATCGACACGTATTCGGAGGCCGCGCTTAGCGCAGCGATACCCCTGTCGGTAAACAATGCCACAAAGCCGATGCCGGCCTGCAGCGCAAACGCTAACCCGACGGTTCTGAGCTGAATGGCAGATCGATCAGAGGATAGCCCGACGGCAACCAATAAAAGAACAACGATGCCCAACAGGCTGATCATGCATCTGGCCCCAGTGGCCCCAAGTAAGGGCGCTACTGTACCGCGCCCACCCGCGTCTGGACACTGGCCTGCCTAAATCACCCATAGTGAGCACGGTTTGCAACATGACACACCCGAGTACCGCACAACCGGATCGATGGCACTGCCGCAAAAAAGCGGCGGGAGCGCTGTG
>JAYOUT010000021.1:0-2957 GCA_038151055.1 Luminiphilus sp. | reverse complement strand
GCGATATCGAGGTGATTCGTCGCAAAGCCGCCGATTGAAAACGCGGTCAGCGCGTTGCTCAGTGTAATCACGGTGACACTGACGACCAAAGAATCCGTCAGGGTAATACCCAGCATGGCGCCGGTAATGCCGAGAAAGGCGATGCTTTGCATCCAACGCCGTATTTTGAGGCGATCTGCACCACGGGCCACCAGGCGATCAAAGAGTCGGCCAGCTGTGGGTGCCATGATGAGCGACACCACCGTGGGCGCGAGCGCCAAAAACCCCGCAAGCTGCAGATCGGCGCCCAGCTCGCGATTCACGAACGTCGGGAACCAGGACAGCACGAGGTATAGCGACCAATTAATACAAATATGGGCGATGGCAATAGCCCACACGGCCCGGGATCGCAACATACCGCGCACCGTCAGCCGAGGATAAACCGGCTGCGACAACATCTGAGCCTGGTCCTCATCCTGCACTGATGTCGTGTTCGCCAGAGCGGCTTTAGACGCATCCCAATCGGTTTTAACAGTCGGTCTTGACCGCGCTATCGGTGCCCAGATCGCAAACCACAGGATGCCCAGTAGCCCGTATAAATAAAAAGCACCCTGCCATGACCACACACTGATCAACCACGGTGTGCAGATGAGGGCGATCACGCTACCACCCGAGATACCGGAATTCATCAGCCCGACCGCCGAGGCGCGTCGATCAGGATGCACCCAACGCGAGTACAGTGAATAAATAGAAGGCCAGGTCACCGCCTCGGCCACACCCATCAAAAAGCGGCACGCCAACAAAATGCTGATACCCAGGGCGGCAGAAGCCGGTGTCAGCAGCGTAAACAGCGACCAAAACAGGACACCCAACCCGAGCACCCACTTGCCACCAAACCGATCCGATAAATAGCCGGCGGGTATCTGAAGCGTGACGTAGCCCAGGAAGAAAGCCGACATGACCGCACCTTGAACGGTCGGCGACCAGCCGTTTTCCTCAGCCATGGGAATAATGGCAATGGAGATCGCGATCCGGTCGATCATGCAGATATAGACCGCCAGCACAGTCATCGACACCAGCCAGCGCGAGCCGGCTGGGGAAACGGCAGTAGGGGCAGGGCTCAACATGGTGTTTCGGGATCGCTCTATGTCGGCGCGCTACTGTAGACCAAGCGGCTTTTCACGACACGCTTTTTATTTTTGCGCCTCCCGAAATAGTGTGACGACGGCACTTCTCGCAACTCACGCAACTCACGCTACCGATGGCCCCCTCATGGCTTCTGAGTAGCCGATGAGTCGCTTTTTTTCTGCCAACGCGCTTCCGCTGTCGACGCCACTATCTGCGGGCGGGCCTCGACCAGCGCCTTGTGTTGATCACGAAGCACCGTGTTGCATCGTCAGCCAGCCATAGACAGCATAAAAAAGGCGCCCGAAGGCGCCTTATCATCGGGTCTGCGTTTAATCAGAAACGATAGTTGAAGCCCACACGAATCTCCCACAGCGAAGCATCGCCGATACGAGACTCCGCGCGGCCATCGTCAATGTCATCCTGAGTCACGCCGTAGGGGAAGTTCGCCTTGTACATCACCCCCCAGTCGTCGTTGAGCAGGTTGGTGAGGTTATCGATGACGACGTAGGCGCTGCCGCGGTGTGAATCCGCGAAGCCCGGGAACTCCTGACTGATGCGCATATCAACCTTGCGCCACCAGCTACCGTTGTTGTCGTTACGGGTACCGGGCTCTTCCAGCACGTGCTCTATGAAGTCTAGGTAAGGCGTGAAGCCGTAAGCGCCAATGGTGCCATCTGCCCCACCGAGAACCGTGCTGTATGGCACGCCAGAGCTGGCCTGACCATAAATCGAGAAGCGCGTGCGGTACTCACCGAACCAGTTGGCGGTGTAGTTGAACACCCCCGTAAAGCGGTGCTCGATGTTGTAGTTGGAGGTGGACAGCACCTCTTCCTCAGGGTCATAGAAAGCGCGGTTCACATAGTTAGAGAACGCGACTGAGGAGGTCATTGGGTTCACGTCTTTTGCATCGGTCCAGGCGTAGCCGAGCCGCATATCCCAGCCGCTGTCAAAGGTTTTGAAGAGGCTGAAACTGAGTGACTCTGACTCATTACCCTTGGAACTATTGGTCAGCACAAAAGTCGGCAGCCGCGCCGAATCGTACACGGGGTAACCCATGTCGTTGTACTCACCGGTAAAGTCGAGATCGCCATGCTTATAGATGGCCGTATCGTCACCGCGTGTGATCAGAGCATCGGCGGTCAACACATAACCGTTGCCGAACTCCCAAGTCATGCCCAAGGAGTATTTCCACTCGGTCGGCGCCTCGAAGTCAGGATCCAGATACACGATCTCAAAGTTACTGCCGTCACCGGCTGCAACCTGCTCGGCCTGCTGGGACGGCACGCCCCAGCCGGGACCACAGGTTGGTGCCGTGGATTCGCAGTTCACCCACTCCTGCGCGAACAAGTCCACGCCGCGAATCTGCGTCTGTACCGCAGTGGTATTTGTGTTGGAGTAGACGTTGGAATACCAGACGTTGGGATTACCGCCCGAGAACAACCCGATGCCACCTCTGACCGTGATCGTATCGGTGGCGTCCCAGGTGAAACCGAAGCGGGGCAATATCAGGTCGAGGTTATCCAGCGTCGCATTGTTGGCAAAGCCATAATCGGCGACAAAGTCCGGGTTGATATTGGGCGTATCGCTAGATTCGTACCAGTCGTAGCGCAAACCGATAGTCAGTTCCAGACGGTCGGTAATCTGCCATTCGTCCTGAATGTATGCCGAATTCACCGCATAACCCCAGTCCACGGCCGCGTCACGCTCGTCATTGGAGATGGCGTTGCCGTAGTAGATGCGGGCAGCCTGACCCGCGGCGAAGTTCTCGATACCGTCGAAACGAATTTCGGTGTCGACGTGCTGATAGAACAGGTTGTACATCTGCAGATCTTCGCGCTCAAAACCGCCTG
>JAYOUT010000020.1:0-30973 GCA_038151055.1 Luminiphilus sp. | reverse complement strand
TTTCCCGGGTGACCTATGATATCTCTGGTAAGCCGCCGGCCACGATTGAGTGGGAATAGTCGCTCGCGCCCCTTGAGCTAGACCATGGGTTCTCGATCAAAACGTCAATTCGTACCCGAGGAATTCACCGTCCCAAGCGAATTGATCACGGCGAACTTCACGCTACGTATCCTGTCGGTTGACGATGTTGAAAAGGACTTTGAGGCGGTAACCTCGAGCGCAGAGCGCCTCAGAAAGGTATGGCCGGATAGCGGTTGGCCGGATGGATTGACTCTGAGACAGAATCTCGTTGATCTGGGATGGCACGAAAAGGAGTTCCAGAACCGCACATCGTTTGCCTACACCATGGTGGCGCCTGACGAATCTCAGGTGCTGGGCTGTGTTTACTTCTACCCGACTGATAAAGCTGGTTACGATGCCGAAGTGTTTTTATGGGTGCGGGAAAGCGAGGTGGCCAAAGATCTTGACGAGGCCCTTTTTGAGGTTGTGCAGCATTGGTTGGCATCGGATTGGCCGTTTGAAAATCCTGCTTATCCCGGCAGGGCAATCAGCTGGGCGCAGTGGGATGCGCTGCCTGAGACATGATTTTGCGAGGCGCGTGTTGAGTGCTTATCGCATTAAGCCTGCAGTAACGCCTGAAGCCTTGTTCCTGCTATGACTACTACCAGCATTATGATGAGGGATGCCATCGCATTGGCAGTCTTTCCGTTACGCCACGGAGCAGGTACGAGTTGGCTGTTTGCAACAAATAGCAGAATCACTGCGACCACCGGCAACAACATGGCGTTCGCGGCCTGAGCGGTCACAATCAGAGCTTGTGGTCTGCTCGCTAATACCGCCAGCGTTGCCCCCACAGCCAAGACGCCCAGTGCCACCGCTTTAAAGGGTTTGCTGTGTTCGTCGGTTGGCAGAGCCAATGCGCCACAAACTGCCCAGCTGGCAGCAACCGGAGCGGCCAGTGCCGAACTTAAACCCGCTGTGAACAAGCCGATTGCAATCAGTGAACCGCCGACGCCCGGCAGCCGATGCTCAACTCGATAAATTAACGCATCCAACACCGGTCGATCTGCTGGCGTCTCCAGCAAGACGGCAGCCACCACCATGATTGCAACGGTAATGGACGCCCCGATGGAAATTGCAATGAAGGATTCCCAGCGGGCCTCTCGCAACGCGTCGGCCAAGGGAACGCAATGCCATTTTCGCCGAGCAGCAGTAGCATGAAGAAACAGGTTATAGGGCACGATCGTCGTGCCGATTAGGGCAAGTATCAGCAGGCTGTCCTCTGAGTTAAAGCTGGGCGTCAGACGATCTGGCGATAACGTGATCAGCTCGGGCAGCAAACTCAGGGCAAGGCCCACAAACAGCAGCGCCATGAGCAAGACCAGAGCCACCAGCGCTCGCTCGAGCCAGCGGTACCGGTTGGTCAAAATCAAACCCGCCGCTATCAAACTGATCCCCAGAACAATGGGCGTAAATTGGCCCGACAGGAAATGAGTGAGTCCAACGGCGGCGCCTGACACATTGCCTGACTGATAGGCCGCGTTGCCGATGCCTATCGCTACTACGATCAGCGGCGCAATTAACCAGCGGCCCCATTGCGCACCACCAAAATCGCGTGCCAGCGCAGCCAGATCTCTCTCGGTCGATAATGACGAGCGGACTGCGAGTTCCTGCAGTACCAAGGTCGCGATCAATGCAAACAAGATCGTCCACGCTAGGGAGATACCGCTGGATGCACCCGTTGCCGTGGCGGTGGTCAGCGTCCCCGGTCCGATAAAGGCCGCCGCCACCATGGCGCCGGGCCCAAACTTAAGCGCCACGCAATCGGCTCAACTGCCTGATAAATCGACGCTTCGCGCCACAGCACTTATCAGCTAGGTCTTTGGGAGCCATGGGCACGAGGATTCAGTCAGTGCCGACCCAGCCTGCATGAAAGCCATAGGGCACTCTGAAGGGCATGATGATCGTGGCGACGGGCCCTGCGGTGATGTCTTGTGCATCGATAATCTGGCACTCGCTTTGGTTTTCAGCTTCGTCATGGACAAAACACACCAGATAACCGTCGTCCTCTGACACACTGCCGACCTTGGGCGCAAATACTGCTTCACCACCATGGCGGTTGGGGCCGTAAACATACTCGCTGGTAACGCCCGACTCGTTGTCATATTTCATGACGCCGTCGAAGGTGAAGGCGCGCTCGGTATTAAAAATGCCAGCGTAGACATAACGAGTTTTGTGGCAGGCGTAGTCATCGTTTACCCGGGTGAAGTCACAGGGTGTCTTACTCAGAGAGCGTTCGCTGACGTCACCGGTCACCAAGTTAATGCGCCATTCATGCAGCCGGCCCTGATTCTCCTGAAGATTGTTGCCTTCCGAAGTACCGGCGCCGGCGATGTCAGCGGTATTGGATCTGGAGGCTTGCAGTACCACCTCGTCACCCTCTTCCCAGGCATTGGCGGTATGGATGACAACGCCCGTCTCGACCTCGAACCACCGCACATCTTCGTCTGAGCCATAGCGCGGCATGACACCAATGCGAGATCCATACTGGGGCTCAAAATCGACCGCGGGGCCGCCGGCGATCGCGCGACCTACATCGAGTGTGATCGGGAAGTCGAGAAACAGCGTGTATTGTTCCGTTGCAGCGAAATCGTGCATGAAGATGGATCTGGGGATCGTGATGGGGGAGCTGTGCACCAGATCACCGTGTTGGTTGATGACGGAGTAGCTCACGAAGGGTGCCTGAAAGGAGTAGCCGTAGGCGATCAGCTCCCCACTCTTTTTGTCGATCTTCGGGTGCGCCGTGAAGGGATGCGTCAACTTGCCGTCGAAATCAGTAGGGCCCTTCGTTGCAAGATCAGGCAGGTTAATCACTGTGGGTTGAGAGGGCTCGTGAAGCGCGTAAAGCGTGTTGTTGTGGTACGCGAAGGCCGTATTCGCGAGATTCTTGGAACTGGGAGCGCCTTCGGGAATCCGTGACGGCGTGGGGTCCATCAGGGAATTCATGCCTTTATAAACCCAGTCACCGTGCTCTTGTTCGAGCTTGAAACCCTCGTTCTCAATGAAGCGATTTCGGTAGCGCGCTTTGCCATCGCGGAACTCGATGGCGTGTATCATGCCGTCGCCGTCGAAGGTGTGATAGGCGGCCTCGCTGAAGACGTGAACCGGATTGGGGCCGACACGCAAAAAGTGTCCCTGGAGGTCTTCGGGGATAGTGCCGATCACTTCCATATCTTCGGCGTCGCGTTCCTCATGTACCGGACTGAAGTTGCCGTCGAGGAAAAAATTAGGGGAGGGTGCGTCTGCCTGTACGAGTGCCATACACGGTTTCCTTGTTTGAATCGCAGATCAGAATTTCGACCATTCAGTGGCCGGCCAGTATATCGCCAAATAGTGGCTGGCCCGGTATGGCTACAGATCGCTATTTGAATAGCTGGCTATACAACAGGCGCCGCGATATCGTCGAGCTTGAAATCTTTGCTAGCCGAAGTGATACGTACATATGAGCGCCAAGACACGATTATTTGCCTTATCCGTTGCCGCACTTTTCGCTCACATTTTTTCATCCGCGGCAGCAAACGAATCTCTTGGGAACTTGGCTCAATATCCTCCTGAGCGCACTAAGATCACCATCACTACTGCGGATGACGGGGCCCCTCAATTGCAGCCCGAGGGGCTAGTTTTAAACTCTGGCCAGTATTACCGACTCACCATTGATTGCCCTGATGTACGGGACGACCTCACGGGTTGGCGCATAGAAATGCCAGAGTTTTTAAATAACGCCCACTTGCGTTTAGTGACCGTGGGTGACATCGAGGTGCACCTGCAAGGCCTCAGCTTTAACGCCATTGAATGTGATGAGGTCGGATCTGCGCACGTGAGCTTCGTGCCGATCAAGCCAGGGATTTATCCACTCTATGTGGGTAACGTTCCGCTTGCGGTGGGTAGGCCAATCGGTGAGGCAGGCATTCAGGCAAAGGGTAATTTTGTCTTTGGCGAGATTGTCGTCCGCTGACGGGTTCGAACTGTCGGGCCGCAGCCCTCGAGTAATCTGTAGGGCTTTCGGCGTTTCCAGTCGATCAGAATCAATCCCGGAGAACCGAAAAGCGTTGTGGCAATCCTCCTCATGGGAGCGCAGGCGCAGGGCGTATTGACCGAGCATTGGACTAATACCTAATCCCTGACATGTCATGGCGCCGCAGCAAGAGTAGAATCGCGCCTTCGAAGCCAGTATTCGGCAGTGCGATGTCTGGTTGACCTCTACTTTGTGCCCCGCGAGACGGAATACAGTTCCATCGGTTTGTTCGCTGATGGGCAAAAAGGTCGAAAAGATCGAGGATTATGAAAAGTAACCTGAAAATCGCTTCAATCTTTGCCGCTCTCGTTTTGCTTTGGCTGGTATCAGGATTGTTCTCCGAGCCAGAGGCCCCAGTCCCGAATTTGCTGGATGCGATGGCTTCGGCGTCAGATTCGGGTATGCCCACTGTAGTGGTAGAGGAAATTCGCGCCGAACCCAGAAGTCAGAGACGCACTCTTCGAGGAAAGACCGCCAGCAAGCAGACGGCGAGCATCAGCACAGAGATCTCGGGCATCGTGGTATCACGACCAGTAGAGCGAGGCGCGCGTGTGGCAGATGGGCAGCTACTCTGCGAGATTGCCACCGATGACAGAGCAGCTTTGGTGAATGAGGCGCTGGCGAGTGTAGCTCAGGCACAAATCGAGCATGAAGGCGCGTTGACCCTGCAAAACGAAAATTTGCTTGCAGAAGCGCAGGTGGCGCAGACCGCCGCTAGGCTTGAATCCGCGAGGGCTAATTTGTTGAGACGAGAACTCGACTTGAGTCGGACGAAGGTACGAGCACCGTTTTCTGGGGTAATTGAAAGCCAGCCCTTGGTGGTGGGCGACTTCGCTCGTGTTGGAGATGTCTGCGCGACATTAATCAACCTCGATCCACTCTTGGTTGAGGTATCTGTATCTGAGCGAGATGTGGGCGCATTGAGGGTAGGGGAGCTCGCCAGCGCCCGAACGAGCACGGGTCAATACTTGGAGGGCACTATTACTTTTGTCGGTAGCCAATCCGACAACTTGACTCGCACTTACCTCGCTGAAATCACAATCCCTAATCCTGACTATCAGATTCGAGCGGGGCTCACGGTAGTGGTCGATCTGCCTGGCGAAACCGTTAAGGCGCATCGCGTGTCGCCCTCTCTGTTTACGCTCAGTGATTCCGGCAAACTGGGCCTGAGAACGGTCAACTCAGAAAACCAAGTTGAATTTTATCCTGTGGCGATCCTCGAAGATTCGCCAGATGGTGCATGGGTAACAGGGCTTCCCGAGCGCGTGCGCTTGATCACCGTTGGGCACGAATTCGTCGCGGTGGGCCAGACGGTGGAAGCCCAAAGCGCCGCAGCGGAGGCCACGGGAGTACCAAACTGATGATGGGATTCATTGATGCGGCGATCAGCCGATCACGCTCCACCCTTATGATGATGTCGATGGTGGTGCTCTGCGGATTGCTGGCTCGCGCCGCTTTGCCCATCGCGAATGATCCGCACATCGTGTTGCCCTATTTTTTAATTGGTATCGCGCACGAAGGTATTTCGCCTGAAGACGGTGAGCGTCTGCTGATACAGCCGGTAGAAGTTGAATTACGCAAAGTTGAGGGCATCAAAGAGATTTCAGCGGTCGCGTCAGAGGGGTTTGTGTCTCTGGGAGTGGAGTTTGAACCCAAAGTTGATTTGAACGTGGCGTTGCTCGATACGAGAGAGGCCGTTGATCGCGCGAAATCTGAGATTCCAACAACGGCTGAGGAGCCCTTTGTTGAGGAGCTCAACGTAGACGATTACCCACTTTTAAACGTCAACCTATTGTCGGACGGTGCCAGTGAGAGACAAATGTACGACGCAGCCCTCTTGCTGCGGGACGCGATTGAGACAGTCCCGTCTGTCCTGAGCGCAGATCTGCGAGGCACGCGCGAGGAGGTGTTAGAGGTCCTCATTGATCCTGAAGCGCTCGAGGCCTATCGGATCTCCAGCGAGGCGCTGGCGGACACTTTGAGGCGGAACAATAGGCTGATTCCTGCGGGTGCTCTCGAGACGGGTGGTGGCCGCTTCGCTGTGAAAGTCCCCTCAGTGGTTGAGACCGCTACCGATATTTTGAATCTACCGGTGCAGGTAAACGGTGACACGGTAGTGACCCTGGCGGACGTCGCTGAAATACGCAGAAGCTTTAAGGACCGCACCAGTTATGCGCGCTTCAACGGTCAGCGGGCAATGTACATTGAGGTTAAGAAGCGACCCGATGCGAATGTGATCAAAACATCAGATGCGGTGCTGGAAATCGTCGAGGAGATGAGCCAGCAACTCCCAACAAGTATCCGAGTGCAGCCCTCGTTGATTTCAGCTGAATTTGCCGAGACACAGGTCACAGAGCTTCAGGGCAACATCATGACAGCGCTGGCGTTGGTGATGGTAATCGTGGTGGCGGCAATGGGCTTTCGAAGCGGGTTGATTGTCGGATTGGGTATTCCCGTGTCCCTGTTGTTCTCGGTGATCATCATTTATCTGCTTGGCTATACGTTCAACTTCATGGTGATGTTCGGCATGTTGCTTGGCTTGGGCATGCTGATCGACGGCGCGATTGTGGTCACTGAGTATGCAGACCGCAGGATGAGTGAGGGTGCCGATCACAAGCTGGCTTATGCAGAGGCGGTTAAGCGAATGTTTTGGCCGGTAACAGCCTCTACGGCAACAACGCTGGCCGCGTTTCTACCACTGATGTTTTGGCCGGGTATTCCCGGTCAATTTATGCGTTACCTGCCTGTTACTGTTTTCACTGTGTTGAGTGGGTCGTTGTTGTATGCGCTTTTATTCGGTCCTGTTCTGGGCACCATATTTGGTAAACCCACCGCCCATGCGGCGAAAACCTCGGCAAGACTAGACGAGCTAGAGCATGGAGATCCGACTGGGTTGGGTGGTTTCACTGGAGCCTATGCGCGTGCAATGACTGCGGTTTGTGCGCGCCCTGCAACGACTTTGGCCGCTATAGCACTACTACTTGTCAGTATCTTTTGGGCCTATGGCCAATTCGGGAAGGGCACGATTTTTTTCAATGACACTGACCCGCAGTTTCTGACCGTCTCTGTCAGCGGGCGTGGAAATTTTTCCGCCAGCGAGGTCAATAAGTTGGTAAGTGACGTTGAGCAGCGTGTCTTTGGTGTGCCGGGTATTCGATCAACGAATACTCAAACACTGCTGCCCGGTTCTTCCGGGGGTGGGCCCGACGCGATCGCGGACAGAATAGGCGTGATGTTTCTTGAGCTCACGCCAGAGTCTGATCGTAGCGATTCGGGCTTCGATATTATTCGTCGAATTCGCGAGAGAACCTCTGATATACCGGGTCTGCGTGTCGAGGTGCAGCCGGTGGAGCAAGGCCCGAGCGTTGGCAAGCCGATTCAAATCGAGCTGCGATCGCGATATCGGGAGTTACTGCAGCCTGTGATGGCTGAGATAAGAGCTTACTTAGAGACGCTACCTGAGCTCGTCGATATTGACGATACCCGCCCGTTACCGTCGATTGAATGGCGAATGGAAGTCGACCGCGCACAAGCGGCGCTATATGGCGCAGATGTCACGACATCGGGCATTGCATTACAGCTTGTCACCACCGGCGTGAAAGTGGCCGAGTACCGGCCGGCGGGCGCGGATGATGCGGTGGATATTCGCGCTCGATATCCGCTTGAGTATCGTGGCATCAAAGCGATGGAGTCGATCAGGGTCAGTACCGCCCAGGGCCTTGTTCCATTGAGTAATTTCGTATCGCTACAACCCGCTCCGGGCGTGGATACGCTGAGAAGAATTAATGGGTCGCCAACAGAGCGCATCCGCGCTCAAGTGGTGGAGGGCGTGATCCCCGATAATATGGTTGCTGAGGTAAAGAACTGGCTCGACACCCAAGACTTTGACTCGCGCGTTGATATTCAGTTCAGGGGCGCCAATGAAGAGCAGGAAGAGAGCATCGCTTTTGTTTCTGTCGCGTTTCTACTCTCTCTGTTGCTCATGTTTGTGTTACTGGTAACGCAGTTCAACAGCTTCTATCAAAGCACATTGATCTTATTGGCGGTCATTATGTCGACGGCGGGTGTATTGGTCGGTCTGCTATTAACGGAGAGCCCTTTCAGCGCGATTCTGACGGGCATTGGCATCGTTTCCCTCGCGGGTATTGTTGTGAACAACAACATTGTGCTGATCGATACTTTTAACTACGTACGGGCGAGCCATCCAGAGTTGCCCATCAACAGTGTTATTGTCCGTGCCACGGCCCAGCGTCTGCGGCCGGTCATGCTCACAACTGCCACTACGGTTTTTGGATTACTGCCTTTAGCGTTAAGCATGTCGGTCGACCTGATCAATCGCAATATCAATGCCGGCGGTCAGATGGCGGTGTTCTGGGGGCCTCTATCTCAGGCCATTGTATTCGGCCTGTCTTTTGCTGCGATTTTGACATTGGTGGCCACGCCAGCGCTGCTCGCCTTGCCGTCAAACCTTCGCGGCAGATGGCATGGCAGGGCTGCACGGAATCATGCCGAAGTCGCCGCGGGTTAGATCCCTCGATCGGCAAGGCAGGCGTGCAAACGCAGGGTAAGTTTATTTTTGGAGCCAGTGTGGTTCAGTGATTGCGCTAAGACAAGCTGATGGGCCCTTTGATCAATTCTTCCGTGGGCCTCGACTTCCATCTCTGCGCGATGCTCCATCCGCATCGCCTCAATGGTGTCTGCTGCCGGCGTTGAGTCGGAGTTGGCAATGGTGATGAACCGGTAGCAGTAAGAATGATTAATCGAAAAAAATAAGGAGTTACGTCCAATGCAAGTCGCTTTAGCTGCAGTAGGCCGCGCGCTTCTCGGGTTGTATTTCTTGGTGCCCGGGATCGCGAAGTTCGCCGATTGGGACCGCCATGTCACCCTTATGGAGACACATGAAATGGGGATGATCCCTTTGCAGCTTGCGGTTGCAGGGGTAGCGCAGGTGATCGGTGGTCTTTGCCTCATACTTAACAAGCAGGTGGTCATCTGTGCTCTCGGCTTTGCCACGATGATCCTACTGATCAATGTGAATCTGCATGACTTTTGGAACCTATACGAAGGCGTTAACGCCGAGCGTGAGACGCAAAACTTTGTCAAGAATCTCGCCATTTTGGCAGGACTGCTAGTGCTAGCGGCCGCTAATCTGACACCCGCAGACCCGGTCGAGCGGGATTAACGCATCGATGACCCAAAAGCTTTTGATCACGTCGGCAAGCGGGTACTGACTCCAGGCGCGCCCGCGAGGGGGTAAAGCAGTGCGTCCCCGAAGTGCTTTAAGGCTGAGCCTTCGATAACACGTGGCTTTAAGCAGTGAGTTCTTCAACCGCCCGGTAGCCCATACGCATCGCTTCAATGGCATCGGCCGCCGGTGCCGAATCGGAGTTGGCAATAGTGATGCGTCCGTGGGGTTGTCGCCCGATCACGGCGGAATCGCCCGGGCCCGCCACCGTGTAACCATGTGCCCATCGATTCACGGTAAGACTGGCGACATCGCGATCAAAGTTGAACTGTTTCGATGACAGCATGCCGCTCAAATGCTCGCGGATTTCCGTCTCGTAGTCGGAGAACTGCCTGCCTAACATCCTATAGCGCGCCTCTTTGTATTGCTCAGCCCGCGGCTTGCCCACTTCCTCGCTGTAGGGGCAACTGATCATCTGAATCACACAGGGATCATCGGGCCTCTGGGTGTACTGATAGCCACCGAGACTGACCGGAAAATCCATGAAGAGTGTCTGATGCATGTTGCCCGGGCACATGGCCAGACCAATGCCTTGCTCCTTGAACGCGCGCCAGTTCCGCAGTCCCACCGTGGTGTAGATCAGCGGGCTCTTCATTTGTTGCCGTAGCGCATCGGCTTGATGGGAGGGCAGGTCAGTGACGATGTGTGGAATCATCATGTTGTAGCAGGCCATGACCGCATGGTTCGCTGAAACCTCAAAGGTTTCGCCCTCTTTCACGTAGCGAACCACCACATCTTCAGCGCTGCCGGCACCACCGCGGTGATGAACATCCACCACCGTGCTATCAAGCCGAAGTCGCGTCGCCTGGTCGCTACGATCTAGCTGTTGGTAATCAAACCGCGCATTGACGAGGGATTCGGCGTTGTGTCCCTCGGCCACATTTGGGATTAGATACTGAACGAGTGTGCGAGCCACGCCGGCGTTCCCATCAGGGAAGTGATGGATATAGGGGTGCTCCTCGTCGTAGACCGGGACCGGGGCGAAGCCCAGCGCGCCGCATTCCTGCGCCTCGCCAATGCTGAGTAATTCCGTCCCCGCGTTCGACCAATCGATTCCCGAGTGTCGCGCCATGCGAAGTACGCCGGGATCACCTACGCCAAGCGTGTTGCGCAAGTAGTCGAAGTAGTTGTGGCTGTAGAGATAGTCCTCCAGTTCTTCCGCAGATACGTCCAGCAGGTGCACGCCGCCTTTTAGGACTCGCAGCAGTTGCGCCTTGCCTTCCGCGCTTAATGGCGCGGCGGCCACCGCTTGTTCATCAGACATCGCCGCACCCGGCAGTCCCTCGATATAGTTGTAGTAGTTGCAGAAGGGGTGTCGCACCACCGTATCGCGACCAAAGTGCCTAGCGTTAAAATATGTGGTCGCTCCGAGGCCGTGTCGGCCATAAAAACCCCGATCAAAAGCGGTATCAAACCGAAACAGATCCACGCCGATATCAGTAAACAACTGACGAATGACCGGATCCGCGACGCGGGGTTCGACGAGCGTCTGGGAGCCGCCATAGGTGATCAACGTTTTGCCATCGATCACATGTTCATTGCGCCTGGCATGACCGCCGAAGTCGTCGTGGTTATCCAGCATGAGAATCTTTTTGTCGGCGCCATGTTGCTGGCGATAGAAAACTGCCGCCGCCAGTCCACTCAGGCCGGCACCGACCACCACCAGATCATAGTGTTCGCCCGTCAGGCGCACCTGATCGGCTTTCAGGCCGCCGCCCCAGGCGTGCTGATGTGCCACGGCATTAGATCCTGGGTGGCTACCTCTGAGTCCTGTGAGGGCAGGGGGGTAATTTGAGGGCTCTGCCCCTTGTGAGAAGCGCGGGAACGCGCCCGACAGCGAGCCCGCAATCGCCATGGCCGAGCCGTTGATAAAGTCTCTGCGTTTGATGTGACTCATATCGGTATCAGCTCGCTAAAAATCGTCCACTGGATTTTGCATGGGCGCACTGTGTTGTGGGCGATTGGCCGCCTTTAATAGAAGTCTCTTACCCTAACAAAATTTCAGACAGAGTCGGGTGCCGTCCGTGAAGCACAAAAAAGGGGGCTTGCGCCCCCTTTTCGATTTTGTGAACCCCTTAGAAGGAGATCGCAAACTCTGCACCGATGGTGCGAGGTGGTGTCCACCAGCCGCGGGTGATCAGCGGGTGAATGGTGCCTTGTGCCAGTTCCTGCTCGTCGGTCAGGTTCTTGCCGTATACCGTCAGACGGTAGCGGTTATCCCCCCACAGGTAGCTGATCTGGCCATCCAGCGACTCGATGGCGTCCATGTGACCGATCGGGTCGTTTGAAGGTTCCAGTTCCACCTCGTCGCGATAACGGAATGAGAGCGAACCCTGCAGCGCACCCGGGCCGACATAGGCCGTGTAGGTGGTGCTGATACCAAAGGTGTTCTCAGGCACTTGTCGCGGGATCAGATCTGAGTTGTCCGTGACAATTTGGTCACCGTTAATATCGGCAAGGTACTTGTCGTACTCCGCGTCGATATAGCCATAGTTGGCACGCAGGAACCAGTTCTCAGTGATCTGGTAGCTCATTTCCATCTCGATACCAAAGATTTTCTGGGTCGCAGCGTTTCGCACGACAGTCGCCACGTTGGACAAGTCGATCGGAATCAAGATGGACTCCTGCTTATCCTCGTAGTCACTGAAGAAAACGGTGGGATTAAAGGTCAGCTTGCCACCCGCGAGTGTTGTCTTCAGACCCAGCTCGTAGTTCTTCACGAACTCTGGTTCAAAGGTAGGGTCACAGCAGTCGAAGTTCGCCTGCCGCCCAAAGAACCCGCCACTCTTGAAGCCTTCTGCGTAAGAGGCCCACGCCATCATGTCGTCATTGATCTGCCAGCGTAACGAGGCGCTTGGCGTAAACTCTTTCCACTCATCGCTGTAAGATTTTGGATCAAGCAGTGGTGGGATTGGATCGCCTTTGCTTGGATCGTAGAAGACGCCGCCATTACCACCAATGAAGTCTTTCTCCTCTCTGGTGTATCGTCCACCCACAGTCAATGTCCACGCGTCATTAAATGCGTAATCCATTGAGATAAAGCCGGCAATAGATGAGGTTTCCTGCTCTTGCCCGTTACTACTCGAGATGGTGAAAGGTAGCGTTACGCCCGGTCCCAAGGCGCCGATGAGCCCGAGTGTCGCGTGGAGGTCGTAAACATCCCATCGCTGCACGTAGTCGACATCAAATGAGTAGATGCCCGCTTGAAATTGAAATGGGCTGTCGGTCGTGCTCATTACGCGCAATTCATGGCTGGTTTGCTCCCAGTCATTGAAGAAGTTCATGCGCAGCATCGGGGCGGGCGAGCCGTCAAAGTCCTGCATGTTCTGTTCATCCTGCTCACGGAAACCACCGATATAGGTCATCAGAAGGCCATCGGTGATCTGCCAGTTGGCAGTAACGATATTGGTGTCGTAGTTGTTGTCGCTAAAGTTGGTGCCGTCTGACGAGTTATGCGTCTCGTCATCAGCGGTATTGCTATAGCACTGACCGTAAACAAGGCAGGTCAGGTCGGTTGCGTCGTTGGTATTGACGTAAGCGCCCTGATCACTCTGGTCCTTCAGCTTCTCATAGTGCCACTTGATGTCGAAGTTATCGGTGGGCGCCCACTTCACAGCGAAGCCGTAGTTGAGAATATCGTCCTCACCCACGTCTTTTTTGAGTGTTCTGTTGTATACCCAGCCGTCATTCTTGATCTGCGCGCCGAACAATTTCACGCCCAACTTGTCTTCGATGAGTGGCACGTTGACGACACCTTTGATGTCCTCACGACCGTACTCATCAACCGTCAGGCTGAAATCGCCTCCCCATTCCATGGTGACGTCACCGCGAATGATGTTGATTAGGCCGCCGGTAGTGTTTTTGCCAAACAGGGTGCCCTGAGGGCCCCGGAGGATCTCGATGCGCTCGATGTCAAAGTTTTGCATCAACACGCCACTCGCAGTGCCAAGGAACATACCGTCCAGAATCACGCCAATGGGTGGATCCAAACTCTTGTCGTAGTCAGTGGTTCCTACGCCGCGGATATTGATAAACGCGGTGCTGCCCGCTCCTGGGTAGCGACGAATGAAAGTATTCGGGCTAAAGGTCTGCAGATCCTCGAGCCGCCGAACTTGCGCCTGGCCAAGCTCTCGTGTGATGGCGGATACCGAGACGGCCACATCCTGCAGGGATTCATCCCGGCGGGTTGCTGTCACGATGACTTCCTCCAGCGCCAGATCGTCCTGAGCCAACGTGGGAATGCTCTGGAACCCCGCCGCGATCGCCGCAGCGCAGGCTGTAACGGCCAGCCGCTTTGGCGTCTTGAACATCGATGGATGGTGCTTGCTTATCATTATCACTACCTCTCTGATGGTGAACTACTGCTTTGGTTTATTGTGGTTGAACGTTTATGTGACTGCTTCTTCCCTTTTTAAAATCTGTATCGATGGGCGATCAGCTCGCCATGCGCGCTTCAAATGTCTGTCTACTGCCCGCGCCATTCTGAGTGGACTCCGTCATGGAAATAAGTAAGTCATTGAGCCACTGGCGGGTTTCCGTGCGACAGAAGGGCATGAGGTCCAAACAGTGCTTAATGGTCGCCTGGCGTCTGAGTGTCTCCATTGAGATGAGGCCTTTTTGCCACATCAGGGTCACGCCCCACTGACTGGCGGCCAGTAGCTGTGACAGTTCCATGCAATCGGTTCCCGGAAGCAACTGGTCCTCTGACTCGGCGACCAGTAAGGCTTCGTAAAACCATTGTTGGGTCTTCCCAACACGGTGATGTTCTGCCTCATCTTCGGCACTGATGCCGACCACGACCGACATCGCTGACTCCATGAAATCAGGCGATCGTTCAAAGGTATCCATGGTCCGTCGGGTGAGCTCCATAATCCTCGAAATTCCCGCCGGCGCGCTCATCACGTTTGCGCTGCTTTGGGTGTCTGCTCTGGTTTGCGCTGCGGCAGCCAGCAACAAACCGTTGCGGCTTTTAAAAAGGTTATAGAGGGTTTTGGTACTGACATCGCTTAGCTCAGCGATCTGCGCCATGCTGATATCAGCTGGTGAAGCTTCTTGAAGAAGCTTGAGTGTCTCTCTGAGAATGCGCTTACGCCGCTCAACCTGAGCGGGAGACGCATAGCTGCCCCGTACTTTTGCCATATCGCCTATTTATTTTTATGACGTTGCAGTGACAAAATTACACGAGCCTGTAAATTTTGCAAGATGTTTTCGATCAGGTCAGAATGGCCATCGTCACGCGCAGGCATGTTAACCCCGTCGTTGCGATCTCAGCACAATAAAAGCCAATAAAAGGAAAAACGGATGACACAGCAGAGCACCAATTACGATGATGTAAAGCAGTACCGGCTCGACCCGGATCGAGAGCAGGAATTGGTGAATTGCGCCGGGGAATGCACCTTTTGCTGGGCCAACAAAGCGGGCCACGCGTTGGGTGTGACCACGGCTTACGTGCCGGTAGACGGGAAGATTTGGATGACAGCGACCCGCGAGCGGGTGCGTATTAAAGCCATTGCGCGTGACGGCCGCTCGTCAGTCGTGATGTCGAGCAAAGGCACACACATGGGGGGCGGCAAGACGGTAACCTATAAGGGGCATACCGTGATCCACGATGATCAGGAAACGAAGATGTGGATGTATCAGCTACTCGCCCATGGAATGGCTAAAGCGGGGGATAGCGGCGGGGACTTTACGATGGGTCTGGATCCCGACTTGTTCGTCGCATTCCTCGATACGCCAGAGCGAATCGTTTTGGAGTTCACGCCGGAAATGTCGATTCCCTTCGACGGCGACAAGATGGCCAAAGGCACGGCTGCGGCCTACGCCGAGTTTGCGGCCAAGGCGGCGAAGGGAGATTGAGCGCGCAGCCGAGCAAAAATAATAAAAAAGCGGCCCGGGCGGCCGCTTTTTTATTGCTCTGCTTCCATCGCTCTGACTAGACAGGTGCAACGAGCAAAAGGGGCATGAGTGCGATAGCGCTCAGCGCCAGGGATATCACTCAGTCGTGATCACCTGCACCAGTTCGAGGAAAGTACCGTCTGGGTCTTTAAAACAGAAGAATCTCGCGTAGCTGGTTTCCGAAGTGTGCACATTCACAGGCTCGGAGACGACCTCGACGCCATTGGTCACTAAAAAGTCAAAGTCTGCGTCAATGTCTGAACTCGACAACGCAATGCGCGCCAGTCCCGGCCGATGCAGATTGGGGTACGGCGGTGAATCATCCCGTGGAGACTTCCACTCCAGCAAATCGATAACCATCGGTTGTTCGGCGTTTTGGAGCGCCATCAGAGCACCCTCTACCTGATACTTAGGCATACCGACGGCATTGGCGACTTCTTCAGTGTTGGTCTCGGGTACGGGCCAGTACACCTGAAAGCCCAGCATCTCGTAGAACGCCTTTGAGCGTTGAAAGTCAGTGCAGTTGATATTGATGTGCACCATGCCGGTGATATGCATTGCTTTCTCCTGATTTCTCAGAGTTATCGCCTGCCGAGATCAAGGCTCGGCCGCGTGTTCGAAATGCACTCTTTTCAAAGTGCATCTTGTTCAAAGTGTACGAACCTAGGCAGGCTGCGATCTGCGCTTTAGATCACTGTGTCGCCGTTATCGATCACCATCTCTGCACCCGTGACGTGCTTGGATTCATCAGACAAAAGGTACAGCACCATATTGGCAACGTCCTCGGGCTCACCGATACCCAGTGCGACGCGGGTTTTTTCGGGATCCTCCTCAGCCATCAGATCCGTTCCCATCAGTGACTTCAGCGCTTTGTGCACCATCGGCGTGCTGATGGAACCAGGGTGAACCGAGTTGCAGCGGATACCCAGCCCCTCTGAGCGACAGTGGATAGCAATCGATTTCGTCATCGCGCGAATACCGCCCTTCGCAGCGGAGTAGGCGAGGTAGGGGCTGAGACCAATCAGGGCAGCCGTTGAGGACATGTTGACGATGGAACCGCCGCCGCTTTTTTTCATTAGCGCGATGGCTGACTGACAGCCCCAAAAGGTTGCATCCAGATGAATGCCCATCACGCGCCGCCAGACATCGGTCGTGGTGTCTTCGATATTGGCAATCGGTGCGATGCCCGCGTTGTTGACCAGGCCATCGAGTCTTCCGAAGTGACTCTCGACTTCATTCATGACCTGTTGCCACGAAGCCTCTTCACTCACATCCTGCGTAATGAAGTGAGCGCCAATCTCACCCGCCAGTGCCTGTCCTGACTCAGCGTCAATGTCAGTCATCACTACCTGTGCTCCTTCCCGCGCGAGCACGCGGCTATCAGCTAAGCCGAGGCCCGATGCGGCGCCTGTGATGACGATAACTTTGTCTTTAACTCTATCCATATTGCTTATCCATTCTTATTAGTCGTCGCGAAAGGAGGCATAGTGCGCTTCGCGAATGTTGTTACCGGTCTCAGTTGGTCTGATGAGGTTGGGCGTGGTCTGATCCTACCGAAAAGCCTTTCCACTCTTCCCGAGCAAGACGACATTGTTTGCGATAAAAGGGAAAGCCGCCAAACCAGAAAAGGGTTGCTCTCGGTTTGCCGGGGATGTTGTCGCCCATGTAGTAGTTGTCCGATTCTGGGTATAGCGTGCTGTTGCCGATATGGTTGGTCAGTTCTACATATTGACGCTCTTCTTCCGCGTCAGCCTCGATGACATTCGCTTCATAACCACCGAGATCGGCGATCAGGTCGGTGATGAAATCGCACTGGAACTCAGCCAGCAGGATTGGGTTATAGAAGGGGCTGTGAGGGCCATTGACCCAGAAGAGATTCGGGAACCCGTGGGTCATCATGCCGAGGTGACTGGTCACGCTCTCGGCCCATCGCGCCTTTAACGCTTGATCGCCCCGACCGCGAATATCGATGCGATCCATGGCGCCGGTCATCACATCAAACCCGGTGGCGAAAATCACCGCGTCGAGCTGTATTTCGGTGTCACCCACGACAATGCCGTCACGGGTGAAGTGACTGATCGGTTGCTCATGGAGATCGATCAACTCCACATTGGCTTGATTGAATGCTTCGAGGTAGTTGGTCTCGGGCGACAGGCGCCGCGTCAGGATCGGGTAGTCGGGGCAGAGCTTTTCGGCAACAGCGGGGTCATCGACCCGCTCGCGAATTTTGGCGCGCGCGAAATCTGCCAGCGTTTTGTTGGATTCCATATCGAGCAAGCTGTCGGTGAAGGCGTAATAGGGAGACAAACCGCCCGACGCCCATCGGTTCTCATACTCTGCCAAACGCTCTTCCTCGCTCACTTCCAGCGCTGCTTTTGAGGGCGGTGGTGCCAGATCCGAATGCACCAGCGTGAAGCCTGAAAAGGAATTGAACTGCCGGTCTCGCAATTCGGCGTACTGCTTTTTCATTTTGCTGGCGTGACCGGGCTCTACCGGCCGGTTGCGCAAGGGGATGGTGAAGGAGGGTGTGCGTTGGAGCACATAGAGCTGCCCGGCCTGCTGCGCGACCTCGGAAATCACTTGAATGCCCGAGGAGCCGGTGCCGATGACCGCGACCCGTTTGCCGTCGAAGGTGGGCTCTGCTGCTGGCCAGCGGCTGGTGAGGTACTGCTCGCCCATGAAATCATCCAGCCCCTCGAAGCGAGGCTCGATGGGCGCTGAGATAAGGCCCGTCGCCATGATGCAAAATCGTGCAGAGACGCGCTCACCCTTATCCGTCTCGACCAGCCAGCGCTGGGTGCTTTCATCAAAATGGGCAGCGGTAACGCGGGTGTTAAATTGAATGTCGCGTCGCAAATCAAAGCGCTCTGCAACGTGGTTGGCGTAGCGCTCGATCTCCGGCTGACTGGCGTAGCGCTCGCTCCAGTCCCACTCCTGCTCGAGCTCTTTGGAGAACGAATAGGAGTACTCGACGCATTCAATATCCACGCGGGCACCGGGGTAGCGGTTCCAGTACCAGGTGCCACCTTCGCGCTCTCCGATCTCGTAACATTGAATGCTGAGGCCACACTGCCGTGCGCGATAGATCATGTAGAGGCCGGCAAAACCCGCCCCGACAATCACCATGTCGATGTGTTTAATGTTGGGGGAGGCGGTCACTGCGACGTGTTATTTCCGGCACCGTTAAAGGGCCACACCATACCAGCACCCGAGCGTCGCGTGTGAATCGCGTGGGGTAAGGGTCTCAGCTTGACGCGGTGAAGCCCGCGAGTTCTTTCCAGAAGTCCCGGTAGTCGTAGTCGGTATCCAGCGCCAGATTGAGTGTGTTGTACGACGAGAAGTCGCTGACAACATGGGTCAGTTGCACAATCCCCTTATCCGTAAGGCCATGCTGGCGCAGCGCATCAACCTGAGCATCGCTAACCGCGCCCGGATCACTGTTGACCTGTAGCGCGTAGGCGAGCAACGACTTTAAGCGGTCTCCATCAACGGCATCCACTCCCTGCTGCAGCAGCTTGCCGACGTAGTCCTCGGCAGTGCCCAGACCATAGTTCAGGATGGTGCAGAAGGCGGCGGTGCAGTAGGGGCAGCCGTTGGCTTGCGAGACCAGAATGCCGACGTGCTGAATCTCCTCCATGGTGAGCTCACCCATCTCCCAAAGCACCTTAGTGGCACCCAGCTTGGCAGTGAAAAACTCGGGGAAATTGAGTTCTACGTAGAAATGGTTGGGTACGCTCCCCTCCATCTCGGTGACCCAGGCAAAAATGCCCTCAACTGCCGGGTCGGTAGTCTGTTCAGGCTTGGGAAGCGCCACTCTTGCCATGTGTCAGCTCCAAAGAGGGGAGGGTGGATAGAGCTCCAAGTGTGTTGGGGGGGGACGGCCTGCCAGCGCCAGTAGCGCCAGCAGGCTGCGAGCCTTAAAAGGCCTTACGCACCTCGACGCGCCATTGGCGGCCGCGGTTGTAGACACCTTCCAGTGACTGGAACGCCGTCCCGTAAACACCTGTAACGAGATACTGCTCATCCGAGAGGTTGGTGCCGGCCAGAATCACGGTCCAGTCACCCCCGGTATTGGTCCACCGCACGCTGGCGTCGATCAAGCTGTAGGAATCGGTCTCGAGCAGCGGCGTGTTATAGGCGTCGTTATAAGTTTCAGACCGATAGCTCCAATCTGCTCGCAACAGCAAAGTGCCCACATCGGCTAGATTGAGCTCCTTGGATAGACCGACGCTGGCCGTCGTTTCGGGCACTCGCTCAAACTCATTGCTCTGCAGGATCAACGTGTTGGCGGTATCGATGCTGTCGTACTCGGCATTCAACAGCGACAGGCTACCTTCAATGAACCAGCCCTCTGCGGGGGAGGCAAAGAGCTCTACTTCAAACCCGTCAATGCTGGCTTCACCAATGTTTTGGGTGACGGGGGCAACACTGTTGAAGACCTGCACCTGCAGCTCCTCGTAATCTGTTTGGAAGATCGCGCCATTCAATCGCAGCCGACCGTCCAGCAAGTCGAGTTTAAAGCCCGCTTCCAAAACCTCTACAAACTCAGGCTCATAGGTGGGGATGAGGTCGATGTCAGGTGTGCCGGGAGGCGCCGTAAACGGCGGCACGATGGGCGGGAACACCCGCTGCGTAAAGCCACCAGACTTAAAGCCTTCCGAATAGGTGGCATACAGCATGACGCTGTCATTCAAATCGAACGACAGGTTCGCCATCGGCGTGAATTCAGAGATGGAAATTTCTTTCTCAAGCAAGGGCAGAATACGCGAGCCGGCCTGCAGGAAAGGGGCATCCAACGCAGCAAGGGGGTTGCCGGGCGGGACCACATTACTGATGCCCGCGTAGTAGTTCTGGTAGATGATTTGATCGGGCGTGAAGGCCTTATCTTCATCGGTATAGCGACCACCCAAAGTCACGTGTAGCCGGTCGGTGATGTCGTAGGTCGCCTGAGCAAAGGCTGCCCAAGCGGTATTATCGAACGCACCTCCCGAGCGGAAGTTGGAGACCGTAAAGTCGAGGGTGTTGACGTTATCGCCTTCCTCGGAGAAGTAATAAAGGCCGAGAATCCAATCCAGCCGGTCGTGGGTGCCGATTAGCTGGAGCTCTTGCGTGAACTGCTCCTGGTCCAGCGTGTCGGCAAACTGGGAAATCCGATGCGGCGAGTGATCACCGTCCCGCGCAAAATCTGACTCCAACTCACGATATGCGGTAATCGATTTGAGCGCGAGGCTGTCAGACAAGTTGAAGTTCAGCGTAGCGGATATGCCAAAAACGTCCGTTTCTGAATACGCGGGTGCCGTGCCTTCGTTTTTGCCATCAGCGCCTATATAGCGGTCGTCGTAGCAATTGGGTGATGCCGGGTTTGATGTCACGCCATTACCTGCTGGGTCCGTGGCCGCACACGGCTGGCCGGGGCCCATCGCCGCGGTCGTGACATTGTGAATAAACGCCATGGGAGGCGGCGGTGCCAGGACCACGCCTTGAAGCTGACTCAAGTCAGTGAAATCGATACCGATCAGTTCCATCGCGGGGCCGTTTTCACGATCTCTTGTCATGTCGGCAGTAATCAGCGCGGAGAAGTCGTCCGTCGGCTCAAACGCAAATGACACGCGACCGGTGAAGGTGTCGTCATCTCCCAAGTCGGTCCCATCAGGCCGGTCGACGTAGCCATCCTGCGTCATTGAGGCAATGGTCGCGCGCATCGCAGCAGCTTCGCCGAGCGGAATCTGCACCGTGCCCCGCAGGTGCACCAGACTATCTGTCCCTGCGGCTGCGGCCAGGCTGCCCTCAAAATCACCGCCGGGCTGGGGCTTGCGGGTGGCAATCGAGATCGCGCCACCAATGGTGTTTCGGCCGAATAAGGTGCCCTGTGGGCCGCGCAACACTTCGAGACGATCGATATCAACGATATCCAGAATCGCGCCTACCGAGCGCGCCACGTAGACGCCATCAACATACAAACCGACACCTGGCTCTGTGGTGGGGAGAAATTCTTTTTGTCCAACACCTCTGAGATAGATGGCCGCTGAATTGGATGCGCCGCCAAAGCTTGGGTTGTTGTGCAGTGTCAGGCTTGGCACGAAGCGCTCTATCTGATCAAGACTGTCCACGCCGCGGTAGTCCAGCGTCTCCCCTGTGAAAGCCGAGACAGCGATAGGCGCATCCTGAAGGCCTTCTTCGATACCGCGGGCGCTTACCACGATTTCTTCCATCAGGCGCGCCGTGGTGGATTCAGATTCTTGCGCCACCGCCGAACCGGCCACGCCGATAACGGTAGTTGCCAGCGCAAGTGTCACAGCGCGATAAAGAGGTTGGATTGTCATAGTAGAGTCCTGAATAAATAAATGAGCGGCTGACGAAGTGATGACGTCAGGCGTTAATGTCGGGTACTTGTTTCATCGCTTCGGCGATCACGTCGTCAGACAGATCCAGGTCAACCATCTCGCCAGCGAGGAATTTCTCATAGGCCGCCAGATCTAGATGACCATGGCCGCATAGTGCGGTCAGGATCACTTTCTCTTCGCCTGATTCTTTACACGCCATGGCTTCACGAACCGCTGCGGCAATTGCGTGGGTGGGCTCCGGCGCGGGCACGATACCCTCGCTACGCGCAAATTGCAGTGCGCCCTCGAAGCACTCGGTCTGTGGGATCGAGATCGCCTCGACCAGTCCCAGCTCGTAGATGTGTGAGACCAATGGCGCCATGCCGTGGTAGCGCAAGCCCCCCGCGTGAATGGGCTCGGGGATAAATGATGCGCCCAGCGTGTGCATCTTCATGAGCGGTGTAAGTCCCGCTGTATCGCCAAAGTCATAGCGATACTCGCCCTTGGTCAAAGTGGGGCAGGCGGCCGGCTCGACGCAGCGAATGGTCGGATTCATCTTGCCCGCGAGCTTCTCCCTCAGAAACGGAAATGCAAGGCCTCCAAAGTTGGAGCCACCGCCCGTACAACCGACAAGTACGTCAGGCGTTTCATCAACCTTGGCTAATTGCAGTAGCGCTTCCTCGCCGATAATTGTCTGGTGCAACAGCACGTGGTTCAGCACGCTACCCAGTGCGTAGCGAACCGTTGGATCCTGAACCGCTTCGCCCACCGCCTCTGAAATGGCGATGCCGAGCGAGCCCGGGTGATCGGGGTCCTGCGCCAGCAGTTGCTTGCCATACTCGGTGACATCTGACGGGCTTGGGTGAACAGCGCCACCCCAAATTTCCATCATCGTGCGGCGGTAGGGTTTGGCTCTGTAGGAAGCGGCTACCTGCCACACCTCACACTCAAGACCAAACTGCGCGCAGGCAAAAGCAAGCGAACTTCCCCACTGGCCGGCACCCGTTTCTGTTGTCAGTTTGCGAATGCCTTCTTGCGCGTTGTACCAAACCTGAGGCACGGCAGTGTTGGGCTTGTGCGACCCCGCCGGGCTCACTCCTTCATATTTGTAGTAAATGCGGGCAGGGGTATCGAGCAACTTCTCCAAGCGATGCGCTCTAAACAAGGGGCTGGGGCGCCACAATCGGTAGACATCGAGCACCTCGCCGGGAATGTCGATGTAACGCTCCGCCGACATCTCCTGCTCAATCAGCGCTTTGGGGAACAACGCAGCGAAATCATCGCCCGTCGCTGGCTGGTGAGTACCCGGGTGCAGCGGCGGTGGCGGAGGCGCGGGTAAGTCCGCAATCACGTTGTACCAGCGTGTCGGCATCTCCGACTCGTCGAGATAGATTTTGGTGGGAGTACTCATAGTCTTGGTCCACAGGCTATGCGGGTTTACCGCAACCACGCCCTAAATCAGTCAAAAGACCGCGCATAATAGTGGAGACAGCGCACAACGCAACTGCCGCGGAGACCCAAAACCGCGACTAAAACCGGGGTTCTCCGCCCATTTGGGCACTTCAGAGTGGCCCGGTCAGTAGCCTGATGAATTGGGTTTGGTGCCCGACAGCGTCGGCCAGCGGGGGTGCGCAATCGGTGAATCACCAAATAATGCGCGCCGCAAATCCATAAAAGCCGGTTCTGCCGTAGAAACCGGCGAACTGAAATAACGATAAATTCGCGTGACGCGGTCTTTTTGCAGGCGCTACACTCCGCCACCGCCTCGTTTACGCCTCAACGATTTGTAGCTCATGTCTATCAGCACCTTTGACCTGTTCAAGGTGGGCATTGGTCCCTCCAGCTCTCATACCGTCGGTCCGATGCATGCGGCTCGTATGTTCGCGCTGGCACTCGACGAGGCGCAATTGCTCACCCAATGTTTTCGGGTGACCACTGAGCTGTTTGGCTCATTGGGCGCGACCGGGGCGGGCCACGGATCCCCCAAGGCCATCATTCTGGGGCTGGAGGGTGAATCACCCGATTCCGTAGATATCGATGGGATTGAGGCAAGAGTGGCAGCCGCGCGTGAGCAGGGCAATCTGACGCTGTTGGGTACGCATCAGATTGCGTTCGATTATCGCGATGACCTGATCATGCATCGCACCGAGACCCTTCCCTTTCATGCCAACGGGATGCGCTTCTCGGCTTTTGACGAGCAGGGACAACTGCTGTCGACGAGGGTGTATTACTCCGTGGGGGGTGGATTTGTGGTGGACGAGTCTGCCAGCGAAGGCGACGTGATCGTCGATGACCCCACCCCAGTGCGTTACCCCTTTTCGAGTGCTGAAGAGTTGCTTGAGCAGTGTAAAGAGCACGGTCTGTCCATTAGCTCGCTGATGCTGGCCAATGAGCAGGCCTGGCGTAGCGAAGCCGAAGTGCGCAGCGGCCTATTGGAACTCTGGCACGTGATGCAGGCCTGCATCGATCGAGGTTGCCGCACTGAGGGCATTATGCCGGGGGGACTCAAGGTCAAACGACGGGCAGCGCAATTGTACCGCCAGCTGAAGAGCCAGGGCGATTCCCTCGGCGATGAGTCCCTGAACACCATGGACTGGGTCACGCTTTATGCTTTGGCAGTGAACGAGGAGAACGCGGTCGGCGGGCGGATTGTAACGGCGCCAACCAATGGCGCAGCCGGCATCATCCCCGCAGTGCTCAAGTACTACTTGCACCACTGTAAAGGGGCGAGCGATGACGATGTCTGCCGCTTCCTGTTAACCGCCGGGGCGATCGGCATTTTGTACAAGATCAACGCATCCATATCAGGAGCGGAGGTCGGCTGTCAGGGTGAGGTCGGCTCAGCGTGTTCGATGGCGGCGGGCGCCCTAGCTGATGCCTTGGGTGGCACGCCTGCTCAGGTTGAGAACGCCGCAGAAATTGCGATGGAGCACAATCTCGGTCTGACCTGTGACCCAATCGGAGGCTTGGTGCAGGTGCCCTGTATCGAGCGGAATGCAATGGGTGCCGTTAAGGCGATCAGTGCCGCGCGGATGGCCCTTCGTGGCAGCGGCGAGCACTTTGTCTCGCTGGATCAGGTGATCAAGACCATGCGCGACACAGGTCGTGACATGCAGGACAAATACAAAGAGACCGCCCGCGGCGGTTTGGCGATCAATGTACTTGAGGTGCCGGTCAGTTTGATCGAGTGCTAGCGATTGTTATCGCCGGAGATCAAGCACTGCCGTGCATATCGCCACTAGGCAGACTCCGACGCCCACCCCCATCAAGGTCTCTGCCATACTCAATCCCAATAGCATCTCTGGGGTGAACGAGCATAGATTGCGGACCTCGAACAGCCAGGGCATCCATCGATCCACGGCAAACCAGTCCGGCATGCCGAGCTGAAACTGACAGCTCCCATCGCCAATGCCATTTTCCAGCCGGTACAAGTATCGGGCCCGCTCGAAAAGTCCCGCACCGGCGATGATCACACCCACGTTTCCCGCAACACGCACCAGCGAGGTTTGCGGCATGACCAGCACGATGAGGGCGATTAGGGTAAAGGCCACCACCCAGAGCCGCGCGTGAATACAAACCTGACAAGGCTCGTCGCCCAGCGCGTACTGATAGTAGAGCGCCACAGCCAGCAACATAAAGCCGAGCGCGGCGACTACCGCCCAATACCAGCGGGCTTGCAGCAAGTTCGTCAACGATGACACTTGTTAACTTCTCTCTCTTAGCGAGTGCCCAATGCTAACCCAAGCTCAGCCACGAGGGGTGGCGCTCAGAGCTGGAGGCGAGACGCCACCACCCCTATGTCAATGCGGCGAATTCAAGATCTGTAGCGTGGCGGTGAAGTCTCACCATATTCCCGGCAACCCCGTTGGTTCGTTGCTTGCGCCGACGCTAAACCCGATTTTAGAGAGCGCTTCCGAGCGGCTTCCGATCCATGCATACTCCGGCGCCCTCGATTAGACCAATGCGGAGCGTCAGAGAGTGACACCAAAATTACAGTATCTCGAATGGTTTGGCGTGCTCACAGCGATCGCGTACTCATTGTTCGTAGCATCGAACATTGGGCTTGAGTTCCTAGGATTCATCCTGCTTTTTGTATCGGCAATTTCAATTGGGCTATGGGCGTATTTTGGAGGTCATAGGGGGATTCTCCTGCTGCAGTTTTTCTATGCCGCAGCGGGATTGATCGGCATGGTGCGCTGGTTTTGAACCACTGGGTGTACAGAGTGCCAACTCGTGATTGAACCGTTTCTATCCGGACTATTGCTGGGCTGGTCTCTTATTTTGGCTATCGGGCCACAGAATGCCTTTGTGTTGAGGCAGGGCCTGTTGGGTCAGCATGTACTGGCGGTAGTTTTGTTCTGCTCTTTCTCTGACGCACTTTTGATCATTATCGGTATCGCGGGGTTGTCATGGTTCGTCAGCGATTTCGCTGAGCAGCACTCGGGGTTGCTGTTCGGCCTCGCGGCGGTGTGGCTGTCGATCTATGGTGTGCAACGGTTAAGAGATGCCTGGAGGGGTGCCTCGGGCATGCAAGCCGCGGCAGGATCCAATCAGGCACTGAACGCCACCTTGGGCACGGCTGCGCTACTAACGTTTGGCAACCCGCATGTGTACCTTGATACCGTTGTGCTGCTCGGGACCCTGTCGCTCCAATATGTTGGCACCGCAAAATGGGCCTTCGGTCTCGGTGCCGTTATGGCCAGCCTGACATTTTTCTCGTCATTGGCGCTCGGTGCTCGCGCGCTGTCTCCGTTGATGGGGACGACCCGTTCGTGGCGTATCATCGACACTCTCATCGCAAGTGTGATGTTTGCGCTTGCCTTTGGACTATTGCAATCCGGCGGACTGTTAGTCGGCAGTGACAGTGGCGCTGTCCGTTAGTGTGGGGATCAGTTTGTTGACAGGGCTTGTTCCATGACGATTACGCTGGCGCCTATTGAAGGTCAGGAAGCCGACCATTTGTTGGTGCTCTCCGATGAGTACATGGCGTCTTTGTATCCCGCAGAGAGCAATCACCTCGTCAGTAGCGAGAGCCTGAGGACTGGTGATGCCACTTTCATCGGGGCTTTTTTGTCGCCCGAGCCGTCGACCGAGGCCACCGATATTGAGCAGCGCGCTGTACATAGCAAGGCCGACTCTCAGGTGGCGGGGGAATGCGTTGGATGTGTTGCCGCTCGGTATTACCGCGACGAGGCGTACGCCGAAATCAAACGGCTATACGTGGCGGAAGCTCAGCGGGGTTCGGGTCTCGCCAAACAGCTGATGGCGGCCATCGAATCAAAAATAGTGGCGCAAGGTATTTTCTGTGCTCGCCTGGAAATGGGTATCTATCAACCCGAAGCCGACACGCTCTACCGGTCATTGGGATATCGCGAGATTCAGCCATTCGGCGATTACTTGCTTGATCCACTCAGCCAATTTCTTGAAAAGGCGCCCTTGGTCGAGGTGTGACCTCATGAAAAAGCCCTCCGCTGCCTTAATGGGCATTGGCGGCGCAGTGATCAACTGGTGCCCCTTTTTTTGCTCCCTCGTACAAGGCTGCCTCACCGCGGACAATACTTCGCGTGAGCAACCGATAGCGGCGCTTTCTTTCTCTAAATGAGGGGGCTATACTCAAGCGAGTGGGGAGTTTTCTCAACGCCCGAAAAAGGGTGGCACGGCACAAAGAGGCCGGGGTGAGAAAGCTGCTTCGACGGAAGACCCGAAGGGCGGCGTCGAGGACAACGATAATAAATAAAAACAGGAGGGCTCATGAAGCGCTTCTATTACATCAGTGACGATCTGGACGACTTAGAACAGATCGAGCACGACCTCGAAGCAGGCGGCATAGCCCGTCCCCAGATCTATTTGCTCAGCAATGATGACGTCGGTCTCGATAACCACGACGTGAATCGCGTTGCTAGCTTCCTGAAAACAGATGTCATCCACTCGGGTGAAATCGGCGCGGTTCTTGGCGCAGCGGTGGCGGGCTTGATCCTGCTGGTTGCCCATTTTTCAGGTATTGCGGCGCAAGTGGGCTGGATTCCCTTTATCTTCCTCGCGATTGTTGGCTTCGGTTTTGCGACCTGGGAGGCCGGTTTTATTGGCATGCAGGCACCGAACGTCCACTTCACCCGATTTGAAAAAGCATTGGCGCAAGGCCGCCACGTGCTGTTTGTGGAAACAGATCGGGAAGACCAGAAAAAACTCAAAAAAGTTTTAAAACAACATCCCAAACTCGAGCGAGCCGGCACCGAGGTGACACACACCCGGGCGCTGATGTGGCTGCTTCGCAATTGGGAGAAGTTCAGGAACTGGGCGCTGATTTTTCAGGGCCGTCCGAACAAACAACAACAATAACGCGGCTGCAAAGTACAGCCACCAATAGGGAGTATCGGCACATCACGAGAAGAATGCGGTAAGCGGTAGTTTCTTACTCTGATGGTCGCGTACTGGGGGGGCGTTGGTGCCCATTTTTTGCACTGGGTGCGAGAGATAAACTATGTTTGCTGCAATCGTATTGCTCGTCTTGGTTTTGGGGACGGTGGTGTTCCACTTCCTCAGCCCGTGGTATTTCACGCCAATAGCGTCTAACTGGTCCTCGATGGACGACACCGTCACGCTGACGTTTGTCGTCACAGGGGTGGGGTTCGTGCTGTGTAATGTTTTCATTGCTTACTGCATCATCAAGTTCAGAAACAAAGAAGGCAGGCGCGCTGAATATGAACCGGAAAGCGTCAAAATGGAGAGCTGGCTCACCATCTTGACTACGGTCGCTGTCGCGGCCATGTTGGCGCCCGGCCTCTTCGTTTGGAAAGATGTGGTCACGCCACCAGACGATGCCATGGAGCTCGAAGTGCTGGCGCGCCAATGGAATTGGTCTTACCGACTCCCTGGAGAGGATGGCCAACTGGGCGCGGTGGCGGTGAGCCACACGACAGAGGACAACCCACTGGGTATCGATCCTTCTGATCCGTTTGGGCAGGACGATGTAATCGTTTACGACCCTGTTTTGCACCTCAAGGTCGACCAACCAGTGACCTTTTTGCTCAGATCAACCGACGTGCTCCACAATTTCACTGTCCCCCAATTCCGCGTGAAGATGGACTTCGTTCCCGGCCAAGTGTCCTACATCTGGGCTGAGCCCACCGAGACAGGCAGCTACGACTTACTGTGTGAGGAATTATGCGGTGTAGGTCACTATGCTATGCGCGGCAGGGTCATCGTTGATAGCGACGAGAGTTACGCGGCTTGGCTCGCAGATCAGCCTACCTTTGCTGAAACTCAAGCTGAATTAAGTACGGATCTGGTGGCCGGGCAGGCGTCTTATGCGGTTTGCAGTTCTTGCCACGGTGCGAATGCCGAGGGGAACAAGGCAATGCATGCACCGCGGCTGGCGGGTATGGACAGTGAATACATGAAGCGCCAGCTTAGGCACTTCAAGCGCGGCGTCCGCGGCACACACGAGGACGACACATGGGGGCGCACCATGGCACCCATGGCGATGATGCTGGCCGATGCGGCTGCTATCAACAACGTCGTCAGTTATATCGGCACACTGTCAGGGCAAGCGGAGTTTGACGACTCCGCCAAGTTGGGCTTGACCTCCGCTGTAGAGCGCTATGAGCCCAGCGCTTCTGGCGACCCCAGCAAATCTATGGCGCTCTATGAGTCGACCTGTGCTCAGTGTCATGGAAAGGCAGGTGAGGGCGTCTGGACAGTCAATGCGCCAGCGCTGACGGGTCTAGAGGATTGGTATCTGGCCTCTCAGATTAAAAACTTCCGCGACGGCATACGTGGCCGTCACGCCGATGACCTTTACGGCCTTCAAATGGGGTTGGTCTCAAACACCATGACGGACGATCAGTCTATCGAAGACATGGTGGCTTACATCAGCACTCTCGAAAATCCACAAGAGCCGGTCCAGCTGGCGCAACAGAGATAGTCCGGAGATTACGATGGAACATATTGCACACGACGAGACTAGTTTTGTTCGACCCGCTGAAGTGGGTGAGATGGAGCTGTATCACGCCAAAACATGGCTGGGGAAGTACGTTTTTTCACAAGACGCTAAAACCATTGCTATCCAGTACGCGGCGACGGCTATTGCCATAGGTATGGTGGCACTGGTGCTCTCTTGGTTCATGAGATTGCAACTGGCCTGGCCGAATACCTTTACCTTTATTGACCCCGCCTACTACCTACAGGCGGTCACGATGCACGGCATGATCATGGTGGTCTATCTCCTCACCGCACTGTTTTTGGGTGGTTTTGGTAACTACCTAATACCACTGATGGTGGGCGCCCGCGACATGGTGTTCCCGTGGCTCAATATGATCAGTTTCTGGGTCTACTTCACGGCGGTGCTGCTGCTGGCGGCGAGCTTCTTTGTCGGTGGAGGCTCGACCGGCGCGGGGTGGACGTTGTATCCGCCGCAGGCCATTTTACCGGGCACTCCGGGCTCCGAGGCCGGGATATTGCTGATGCTGGCCTCTCTGGCGGTCTTCATTATCGGCTTTACGATGGGTGGTTTGAACTACGTGGTCACTATCCTGCAGGCCAGAACACGAGGCATGACGCTAATGCGTATGCCACTCACCGTCTGGGGCATTTTTGTTGCGACGGTCCTGGCGCTATTTGCCTTCCCGGCACTTTTTGTGAGCGCCATCATGATGGCGTTGGATGTCTTGCTGGGCACCAGCTTCTTCATGCCCGCCATCATGACCATGGGTAACGAAGCGGATCATGTGGGTGGCAATCCACTGTTGTTCCAGCACTTGTTCTGGTTCTTTGGCCACCCCGAGGTCTACATCGTGGCCTTGCCCGCATTCGGAATCGTATCTGATCTGATCAGCATTCACGCCAGAAAAAATATTTTTGGCTATCGCATGATGGTGTGGGCAATCGTAATCATTGGTGCGTTGAGCTTCGTGGTTTGGGCGCACCACATGTATGTCAGTGGCATGAACCCCTACTTTGGTTTCTTCTTCGCCACGACCACACTGATCATTGCAGTACCCACGGCACTGAAGGTTTACAACTGGGTGCTTACGCTCTGGCAGGGCAACATTCATCTGACCATCCCGATGCTGTTTTCCATCGCTTTTCTGCTGTTCTTCATCAATGGCGGTATGACAGGTTTGTTTTTGGGGAACGCCTCGGTGAGCATGCCCCTGTCGGACACCCTTTTTGTGGTGGCGCATTTCCATATGGTGATGGCAGTGGCACCGGTGATGGTAGTTTGCGGGGCCATTTATCACTGGTATCCCAAGATCACCGGGCGCTGGTACCACGAGGGCATGGCGCGCTTTCATTTTTGGGTCACCTTCGTGGGCTCGTATCTAGTGTTCCTGCCCATGCACTACCTCGGCATCATGGGTGTGCCGCGACGCTATTTTGAAATTACCGGTACCACTTTCTTGCCCGATTCAGCACAGAACGTGAATGCCAGTATTA
>JAYOUT010000019.1:25286-32204 GCA_038151055.1 Luminiphilus sp. | reverse complement strand
GGCAGATAGTGTCGCCGCGAAGCGCGCCCTGCGCGCCCACCTGCGTGCCGCTCGCGATGCCCTCACGCCCGACGAGCGGGGCACCCTCGCCGAGCAAGCACGGAGCTACCTCAATCAATGCGGCGCATGGCGGAGTGCCCGTGTGATCGCCAGCTATCTGCCTCATCAATCTGAATTCGATCCGTGCTTGCTCACCGAAGAGGCACGAGAGCGGAACGTCAAGGTCGTCTACCCGAGGGTTGAGGGAAAAAATTTATCCTTCCGCGAGTGGCAAGCGGGCGATGCTACCGAGATAACCATTGGCAATGTGCTTCAGCCTGCTGAGGCTGCACCTGCGGTCGCGACCGCCGATATCGATCTTTTCATCACGCCGTTACTGGGCTGCGGAGCCAGCGGCATCAGGCTAGGGTACGGCGGTGGTTTTTATGATCGCGTATTTGCTGACACCAGCGGGTTTCGGCTGGGGGTAGGGTTCGCCATACAGCGGGTAACGGAATGGCAAACCGAGCCTCACGACCAAGCCCTTGACGGATTCTTAAGCGAAGCGGGTCTGACGCTGTTTACTTAACGGCGAGCCGCTGACGCTCAACACATCGTTAGAAAGGCCGTTAATTTTCAGCGCGGCCCAGGTACTCGATGTAAGCAGGATTGTCGGTTTCTTCCCAAAAGCGGTAGCCGAGACGATCGAGCGCTTTTTTCAGTGCGGCGCGTTTTCCCTGCGGCACCTGCAGACCTACCAAGATCCGGCCATAAGCAGCGCCATGGTTACGATAGTGAAAGAGCGAAATGCTGTACTCCTTGCCCAACGCATTCAAAAACTGCAGCAGGCTACCGGGGCGCTCGGGAAATTCGACCCGGAACACCATTTCGTCTTCAATGTCTGACGACAGTCTGCCTCCGACCATGTGGCGCAAGTGCAGTTTGGCCGTCTCATTGTCAGTCAGGTCGAGTACCGGGTATCCCTTGGCGCGCAATTCATCCTGAAGCGCCTCCACACTGCCATCGCCGGGCGTCACCGCCAGACCGACGAATACGCGCGCATCAGTCGCCGTCTCGTACCGATAATTGAATTCAGTGACATTGCGCTTGCCGATAGCATTACAGAATGCCTTGAAAGCACCGGGCGCTTCCGGGATCGTCACGCTGAGCACCGCCTCTCGGCGCTCGCCAATTTCAGTCCGTTCGGAGATATAACGCAGCCGATCAAAGTTGGTGTTGGCACCGCTGACAGTCGCCGCCATAGTGGTCCCGACGATGCCACGCTGAGCGGCGTACTTTTTCATGCCAGCCACAGCGAGGGCGCCGGCCGGCTCAGCGATCGCACGGGTATCCTCAAAAATATCTTTCACCGCGGCGCAGATCTCATCGGTGCTGACAGAAATGACATCGTCCACGCACTCGCGAATCAGCCTGAAGGTCTCTTTACCGGTCTGCGCAACCGCACAACCGTCGGCAAACAGCCCGACCTCTCTCAGCGTAACGCGCCGGCCCTTATCCAACGCAGCACGAACGCAGGCGGCATCGGCCGGTTCGACGCCGATAATGCGTGTCTCTGGCCACACGTAGCGCAGATAGGCGGCCATACCCGCCAACAACCCACCACCACCACAACAAACGAAAACGTAGTCAAGCGGACCCGGCGCCTGACGCACCAATTCCACGGCGACAGTGCCTTGACCCGCAATCACGTCGGGGTCATCGAAAGGATGGATAAACGTCAGGCCTTCCTTAGCCACCAATGACTCGGCGCGCACCGCCGCCTCATCAAATGAGTCGCCATGTAGCACCACCTTGGCGCCCAGCGCGCGCACAGCATCTACTTTGATCGCAGGCGTGGTGACCGGCATCACAATTTTTGCCTTGATGCCTAATTTGGATGCCGCCAACGCAACCCCTTGCGCGTGATTACCGGCAGACGCCGCGACAACGCCCGCTTCTCTCGCTGCCAGATCGAGATGAACCATTTTGTTGTAAGCGCCGCGACACTTGAATGAAAAAACCGGCTGAAGATCCTCGCGCTTCAAAAAAGCCTGATTGCCTATGCGGCTAGTCAGGAGCGGCGCGGCGTCCAACGGCGTCTCCCGCGCAACGTCGTAGACCTGCGCGTTCAAGATTCGCTTTATGTAAGACTGCGCCATGGGGTCAGCCCGTCGATGAAAAGCCTGTGATCATACGGGCTCACGCTGCGCAAAACACGGCTGACGGATGGCAAAATGCCCGCTCGAGCGCCGAGCCAGACGACGATTAAGCGGCGTATTGGGCCTGCATGTCGGCGAGCGACATTGGCTGAATTTTAGAGGCATTGCCCGCAGTGCCAAATGCCTCATAGCGATCGATGCAAATCGCCTTCATGGCCTCAAGGCTGGCCGCCAGATATTTTCGCGGGTCAAATTCCGACGGATTCTCAGCGAGAAAACGCCTGATCGAACCGGTCGACGCAAGGCGGAGGTCAGTGTCTATGTTGACCTTTCTCACACCATGCTTGATGCCCTCGACCACCTGATCTACCGGCACTCCATAGGTCTCGGGAATATCGCCACCGAACTCGTTAATGATCGCCAGCCAATCCTGCGGAACCGCGGACGAGCCGTGCATCACTAGGTGGGTATTGGGAATACGAGAGTGGATGGCCTTGATGCGATCCATGGCGAGGATATCGCCGGTCGGGGGCCGCGTGAACTTGTAAGCACCATGACTGGTCCCGCAGGCAATGGCGAGGGCATCGACACCCGTATCGGCGACGAACTGCGCCGCCTCTTCGGGGTCCGTCAGCAACTGATCGTGACTCAATTTGCCCGCCGCGCCGATGCCGTCTTCTTCGCCCGCCTCACCCGTCTCCAGTGAACCCAGACAGCCAATTTCACCTTCAACCGATACGCCACAGGCGTGAGCCATACCCACGACTTGGCGTGTGACCGAGGCGTTGTAGTCGTAATCCATTGGCGTCTTGCCGTCTTCACCAAGGGATCCGTCCATCATGACCGAACTGAAACCCAGCTGAATGGACCGCTGGCAGACGGCCGGCGAAGTGCCATGATCCTGATGGACCACAACGGGCACGTGCGGGAACTCGGTCATGGCCGCCTCCATGAGGGCCCGCAAAAATGGCGCCCCGGCATATTTCCTGGCGCCGGCACTGGCCTGCATGATGACGGGGGAGTCGGTTTGGTCGGCCGCCTCCATAATGGCGCGGGTCTGCTCAAGGTTGTTCACGTTGAAGGCCGGCACGCCATATCCAAACTCTGCTGCGTGATCCAATAGTTGCCGTAAGCTGATCAGTGCCATGGCGAATGTCCTCTCATCGATGTCGTTATTATTGGCCCGCCGAGACCTCGAGTTCACCTTCCGCGCGCGCTTTCAGCATGGCAACAGCGGGGAGCTCCTGGCCCTCAACATACTCCAAAAAAGCGCCGCCGCCAGTCGAGATGTAAGACACCTCGTCGGCAACGCCGAATTGGTCGATGGCCGCCAATGTGTCACCACCCCCGGCCAGCGAGAACCCGTCACTGGCCGCGATGGCTTCAGCCAATACTCGAGTGCCCTGCGCAAACGCCTCTTGCTCAAAAACGCCCAGCGGCCCGTTCCACAGAATCGTCGCTGCCTCCTGAATGCGTTCCGCAATACCCGCCGCAGTCTCGGGGCCGACGTCGAGGATCATATCTTCCTCAGACACATCCGCCGCCAGCTTGACCTCAGCCCGGTGCCCGGCATCGAAGGCGGGGGCGACCACCACATCCAGCGGCAGCGGCACATCAACCTTGTCCATGAGGCGCCGCGCCGTATCAATTAAGTCCCACTCGCAGAGTGACTTCCCCACCGGGTAACCCGCCGCCGCCAAAAACGTATTGGCAATACCGCCTCCCACCACCAGGCTATCGCATCGCTCCGAGAGACGGTCTAACACCTCGAGCTTGGTCGATACTTTAGAGCCACCCACTACGGCGAGCATCGGCCGGGCTGCGTCGGTCAATGCACGTTCCAAGGCGGTCAGTTCGGCGTGCAGCAAGGGACCGGCACAAGCAACGGGTGCACTTCTTGCAACGCCATGCGTTGACGCCTGCGCTCGATGCGCAGTGCCAAAGGCGTCCATCACAAAGACATCACACAAGCTCGCGTAATCGGCTGACAAGGCAGCATCGTCAGCGGCCTCGCCCACGTTAAAGCGCACGTTTTCCAGCAAGACGACGTCGCCGGGTAGCGGCGCCACATGTCGCCACTCAGTCGCCAACAGCACATCGCGTTGCAACAGCTCACCCAGGCGCGCCGCGACGGGCGCCAGCGAGGCATCAGCACACCATTCGCCCTCAACGGGTCGGCCGAGATGCGACATGACAATGACCGCTGCGCCCTGATCGAGGGCCGCCAACAATGACGGTGCGGCGGCGCGCAATCGCGCATCGTTCGTGATTTCACCGTCGCGGAGTGGCACGTTGAGGTCTTCACGGATCAGCACGCGCCGACCTGCCAAATCCATTTCGCTCATCAACTTCATTGGATACTTTCTCTTGCTTCGGCCAGCGATTGATTGACACGCTGCTCCCAGGCCATTGCCACGTCCATCATCCGGCTGGCATAGGCCCACTCGTTGTCGAACCAAATCAAAATTTTAGCCAGCCGGCCCGCTGCAACTTGAGTTTGCTTCGCGTCGATAATTGCCGAGGCCGCTTCACCCGCGAAATCGCACGAAGCGAGGGGCTCGAGAGAGTAATCCACTACTCCCGACAGGGCGTTTTCGGCCGCCTCGCGCAATGAACTATTAATCAGGTCGGCGTCACAGGGCCGCTCCGTCGCCACGGTCAGCTCAATCGCAGACACCTTGGTCGTTGGCACACGCAGGGCATGAGCTGACAGCTTTCCGGCAAGTTCGGGCAAGATGCGCTCAATTCCCACTGCCAAGCCGGTATCAACCGGAATAATGGATTGCGACGCCGCGCGGGTTTTTCGAAGATCGGTGTGGTGGTAGGCATCGAGCACGGGCTGATCGTTCATGAGCGAATGAATCGTCGTAATCGTTGCCGCCTCAATGCCAAAAGCCTCAGACAGCGTCGACAAGACCGGCACCACCGCATTCGTGGTGCACGACGCTGCCGAGACCACCTGCATCTCGCCGGACAGCGCATGATCGTTAACCCCAAAGACAATCGTCGCATCGACATCTGACTCGCCGGGCTGAGAGAACAGCACCCGCCCGGCGCCCGCAGTTAAATGCTGTTCGGCGATCGCGCGATCCGTGAACGCACCGGTGCACTCAAACACCAGATCAATATCCAGCGCCTGCCAGGGCAACTTGGATACCTCGGCAACATGACTCAATGGCACCAGCGCTTGATCAATGGCCAGCAGCGAGCCAGAGCGCGCGATGCGGCCGGGGTAACGCCCGTAATTAGAATCGTATCGCGCGAGGTGCACCACGGTGTCTGCATCGGCGATTTCATTGATGGCAGCCAACTCCAGTTTGGCGCTGATCTCGGGCCGGCTTTGGTATACCCGCAATAAGGTGCGCCCAATGCGCCCAAAACCGTTAATCGCAAAGCGCATGATGCATTAGTCCAGAATGACGTCCTCGATCGCGGCAATTACGTTGTCCGCCGTCAGACCGAAGTGTTGAAAAAGTGCGCTCGCCGGCGCGGATTCGCCAAAAGAATCCATGCCGACAACCCGGCCATCGAGGCCGACATACTTGTGCCAGAAATCGCGGTGTCCCGCTTCGACTGCGACACGGGCCAACACGTCGCTGGGGAGCACTGTCTCTCGGTAGCCCGCCTCCTGAGCATCGAAGAGCTCGGTGCAGGGCATGGACACCACGCGGACCCCTCTACCCGCTGTCTTCAAGCGCTCAGCGGCCTCCACTGCCAGAGCGACCTCCGATCCCGTCGCAATCACAATAGCGTCGAGCGTGCCTTCCTCCTGCACCAAAACATAGCCTCCCCGATGGGCATGCTGCACCTGAGCAGCATCGGCGATCTGTGCCGGCAAGGTCTGTCTGGAAAAAATCAGGGCTGTCGGGCCAGATTCGCGCTGAATGGCCAGCTTCCAGGCGATCGCAGACTCCACCGCGTCGCAGGGACGCCAAGTGTATAAGTTCGGTGTGGCACGGAGAGCTGTCAATTGCTCCACCGGTTGGTGAGTTGGCCCATCCTCGCCTAGGCCAATAGAGTCATGGGTGAAGACATAGAGCACGCGCTGCCCCATTAAGGCCGACATGCGAACAGCATTGCGCGCATATTCCATAAAGATCAGGAAGGTCGCGCCATAGGGGATAAAACCGCCGTGCAGCGCTACACCATTCATGATAGCCGCCATGGCGAATTCGCGAACGCCGAAGTACACGTAGTTGCCCGCCGCGTCAGCCGCCGATATACCCTTGGCGCCCTCCCACAAGGTCAAGTTTGAGCCGGCCAGATCTGCCGAGCCACCCAGCAACTCGGGCAAGATCGGACCCATGGCATTCAGCGTTTGCTGAGACGCTTTGCGCGAGGCGACGTCAGCGCCGGCCGTCAGACACTCCGCGATAAAGGTGTCCGCCCGCTCTGCAAAATCAGCGGGGAGGTCGCCCTGCAGGCGGCGAAGGAATTCATCTGCCAGCTCGGGATAGGCTGCGCGATAGGCGTCAAAGCCCGCCTGCCAATCGGACTCCAGCGACGCGCCCCGTGCACAGCCATCCCAAGCGGCGCGGATCTCATCGGGAATATCAAACGGTGCATGAGCCCAGCCCAGCGCTTCTCGGGTCAGGGCAACTTCATCGTCACCCAGCGCCGCGCCGTGACAGCTCTCTGTGCCCTGCTTATTGGGGCTCCCCTTGCCGATGATGGTCCTGCAACAAACCAGCGTGGGGCGCGATGTTTCGGCCTTGGCGGCATGAAGTGCAGCCTGAATCGCCTCAGGATCATGCCCATCCACATCGGGTATCACATGCCA
>JAYOUT010000019.1:18390-25186 GCA_038151055.1 Luminiphilus sp. | reverse complement strand
TAGCCGTATTCGGGGTGCCCGGGGGTTTTACTGTGCAGCTGACGGAACTGCTTTATATCTTCGATGGAGACATCATAGCCAGTGAGGTGCAGTAGCGCATAAATCAGCATAGACCCATGCCCGTTAGAGAGCACGAATCGGTCCCGGTTAGGCCATTTGGGGTTGGCTGGGTTGTGGTTCAGCAAGCCATTCCAGAGCACCTCAGCAATGTCTGCCATGCCCATTGGCGCGCCCGGGTGGCCGCTGTTCGCGGCTTGCACCGCATCCATTGCAAGGACGCGGATGGCGTTGGCCAGTTCAGTTTGAGAGGGCATAAAAACTCCGGGGTCGCGAGAAGGCGCGTATTGTCCGCCAAGCAGAGAAAATCGGCAAACTTTGGCGAAAATGATGACTATTGACGGCCTTCATCACCAATCTCACGTCAATGTTCGAGCGCCAGTATTGGCCAGTGTTCGAGAACCGCGAGCGACCCTGGCTGATGCCTTGTCCGCGCCACCGGACACAAAACAAGCAACAGAGCTTGTTTTTCGGTGTGTGTGAGCCGTGATTTGCACTCAAAAACAGAGCCTAAAATTACCAATTTACAAAGATGTGAAGTTTTTATGACCGGCGCAGTTTGCTGTATCCTGTCGACATCTTGACGCCCGAATACCCGATGTTTGGGAGGGAAGGCGGCAGGACCTATACGTATAGAAAGAAAGTCCGTATCGGGCACGCGAAGGCGTGGAGGGGCTTATTGCCCTTTTCGACGCACTTCACGGCTCGACACACTTGAGGAGAAACTCATGACCAAGAGAAACGTCATGCACGATGCAGTTCGTTACGCGCTGTTTGCGTCGACTGGTGCACTGGCCCTCAATATGGGGGTTGTTTCAGCGCAGGAGGATGATGCCGAAGTCAAGGAAACCGAAGAAGTACTGGTAACCGGCTCGCGCATTTCCCGAAGCACGTTGAACACCATTTCGCAGGAGACAATCGTCATTTCTGCGGAAGATATGAAAATTCAGGGTGATATCTCAGTCGCTGACGCGCTGCGAAGCTCGAACCTGAACTCGCTCGGTTCTTTCCGCGAGTCATCAGGTAACAGCGCGCAGTCAAACGCGACAATCGATCTGCGCGGTGTTGGCGCAGGGCGAACCCTGGTAATGATCAACGGTCGTCGTGTCGCAGGCTCGCCCTCTTTGGGTGGCGGCGGTACCGTCAACCTGAACATGATTCCCTTCTCTGCGGTAGACCGTATTGAGATCGTTGCGGATGGCGCCTCTGCGATCTACGGTTCTGACGCGGTAGCGGGTGTTGTGAACATCATCCTGAAGCGCGGCTACGACGGCTTCAAGCTGTCGGGTCGATTCGGCGACCGTGACCGCGATAGCGGTGAAGAAGAGTCGCTGTCTATGCTCTTCGGCGCCAGCTCGGACAAGGGTAGCGTGACGTTTGGTATCGAATACGACAGGCGCGATCCTATCTTTGATGCCGACCGTGAGTTCACTGCGGCACGTTACGGTGACTATGACGGCGACGGCGACATTGTCGGCTACGCCGAAACTGTGGGCGTCAGCTTCTACGGTTACTCAGCGATCAACCCCAACTGGTCGCCCGACGTAGCCTACGACCCCAACGACAAGAACACGTGGTACGTCACACCTGGCGCGAACTGTAACGACGACCCAGGCGGTACCGGCTTTGTTGGTGTGATGCGCGCTGACCTCGTATTTGGCCCTGAAGCGGGCTACTACTGTGGTTACGCTTATGCACTGGTCTCGGCTAACCGCGCGAGTCTTGAGCGGGTGAACTCATGGGTTTCGGCTGAGTACGAAATCAATGACAGCCTCGACGTGTATCTCGATGCGATTATCTCGGACAACGAGTCGTTCGGCCGATACGCGCCGCCTGCGGCACCTGGCCCAACCATTCCGGGCGACCCCCGCAATGATATCGGTGCGACCTTCGGTTACTTCCGATGGACCGACATCGGTACGCGTGACAACTTCGTCAATGACACCATGGTCGACATCAATACCGGCCTGAAGTGGGACGTCACTGACAGCGTTAAAGTTGACATGAACTACTCTCACTCAGAGTACCGATCGTCATCGGTTGGTATGTACTACCTGAGCTACGGTGGTTTGGAGTACAACATCGCCTACGGCATCGACGACTTCGATACCTTCGTTGCCAATCTGAAGACTACGACCCACAACGACGATCGTCAGACTCTGACACGTTGGTCGGGTGGTGTTCAGTGGGATATGTTTGACATGGCGGGTGGTACTGCCGCCATCTACCTTGGTGCTGAGTACTACGAAATCAAGTACGCCGCTTTGGTAGACGCTCAGTCAGAGGCGGGTCTGGTTGGTGGTTCTGCGGGTAACTCTGCAGAGGGCTACCGCGATGTGACCGCTTACATGATTGAGGGTGTGTTCCCGATTCTTGACTGGATGGAGCTGTCTGCGGCATTCCGCGCGGACGACTACTCCGACTTCGGTAACGCAACTTCTCCCCGTTTGGGTATCAACATCGCCATCCCCGGCTACGAGCAGCTGCGACTGCGCGCTTCTTGGGGTGAAGGCTTCCGTGCTCCCGACCTGTCGGATCTGTACGGCGCGACTTCATTCTCGGCGTCTGGCGGTACCGACTTCTGGGGCTGTGAGCAAAACAACCAGAGCCCATGCCCAAGCCGACAGTTTGATACCTACATCGGCTCTAACCCGAACCTCGACGCAGAAGAGTCTGAGTCGCTGTCGTTCGGCGTGGACTGGGATTTCTGGGAAGGTGACATGATGAGCTGGAAAGCCAGCGCAACATGGATCAGCCTGAAGCTCGACAACACGATCGACTACGTGTCAGCACAGGATCTGTTGAACCAGGACTACTCTTCACGCTCTTCAGGTGGATCGGGTAGCCAGTACGTGCAGCGAAGTGCAACCGGCGCTGTTGTCCGCATCGATGCGGGCTTCGTCAACGGTGACATTGAGCAGTCGCGCGAAGCGCTCGATCTGGGCCTCGCTGGCACCATCGACACTTCGTTCGGTGTGTTCAGCCTGCGCTACACCGGTACCAAGTACCTCGAGTACGAAGTTGAGGAAGTGTACGGTAACGGTAACTTGATCGACGTGGTTGGCACGCTGGGCTTCCCAGAGTGGCGATCGAACGCACAAGCAAGCTGGGCATGGAATAACTTCTTCGCCAACCTCGCTTGGGACTACATCGGTGAGTCTGAGTCACGCTCCAGTGACGACAAGTACGACTCATGGGATATGTGGAACGCGTCTGTCGGTTATAACTTCGGTTCTTGGGGCCAGATCACCATCGGTGCGAACAACTTGACCGATGAAGATCCGCTGCTCAATGACTTCGGTACCGAGGTCGACGAGTACCAGTACCCGAAAGTGGGCCGTGTCTACTACGCGGAGTACACCATCGAGTTCTGATGGCGGCACTTTTGCACGACGAGAAAAGGCCCGCTTTGCGGGCCTTTTTTTGTTTGTAGGGGCCCTTTGTGGCTTAATCGCGATGGCGTAACGGGGGCTGATCACAATGGATGCATGGAGTCGTTTTTGGCGTCAGGGCCACACCACCACCTTTGGAGACTACTTTGACAAAGGCTATGCCGGGCCGGTCAAAAATTGGTTGGACAGCCTACCCGAACAGATACGGTGGACCGACGGACCCCTCAACGTGCTGGAGCTATGCTGCGGCAATGGCTCGTTGCTACCCTTTCTGTTCTCTCTCGAGCGTCCCTTTGACTACACCGGCGTCGATGCGGCAAAGGTCGCCTTACCCGATAAGCTTCAGGATGGCATGAAACTCGCGACCGGCTCCGTTTCGCTGCTGGGCGATACGCCCATCGAATCTTTACCAGCGAGCATTGAGGGCGTTTCGATGGCCTTGTCCATCTACGGTATGGAGTACAGCCGTCTCGATGAAGCGCTGGCGTGCCTGCACGCTCGCATGGCGCCACAAGGGCAGCTGTTTGCACTGATGCACCACAGTGAATCGATCGTCGCAAAAATGTCAGCGCGGGCCGTTGCTGAATATGACGAGGCGGATATCGAGGCGATTCGGCAGGCTTTAACCACCATTGATAGCGTCCTGGTTGCAACGGGCAGTATCGAGAGGCTCAAAGCAGATCAACAGGCCGAAGACGCGAGAAAGTTCATGAACGGCATGGGCAATAAGTACATCAGAGGCGCGACCATGGATACCGGGAATGCCTTCATGGCAGACCACGTATTAGCGGCACTGCGCTTTTTCAAACTGCTGGGCCACCGCGCAGAAGAGCGCTCGCACTTCATTGAGGAACTCGGGCAAGAGGCGAGCGCCGCGAGAGAGCGCCATCAGCAAATGTTGTCAGTCGCAAAGACCACTGAAGAGATGCAGTATTTGACAGACACAATGCAATCGATCGGCTGGTCTGGAGTACAGTATCAAGAATTGATCAACAAGGAAGACATCATCGGATGGACACTTACCGCCTCTGTTTAGCGCTGATCTGCTCGGCATGTTTTTGCGCCACAGCCCATGGACAATCCTTTATGGAGTGCTCAGAAATTGAGCTCGATGCCGAGCGCCTAAGCTGCTACGACGCGGCAGCCGAAGCGATAAAAGCGTCTCTGGAGAAGCCTCAGGTCGGGTCCAGTGAGCAACGACAAGAGCAGCGCAACGCCGAAGTGGCGGCGATTGTCTTCGGTGAAGAAGAAGCACCGGTGATCGTCGAAGAAGTACCCGAGCAAATTACCTTCATCATCAAAGACGTGCTCTACACCCAGCGCCGGGAAACCATTTTCGTCGCTGACGATGGTCGACTGTTCAAGAAAATTGCCGATACGCGAGTCACCATCAAACCGGGAGAGCGGGTTTCGATAGAGGACGGCTTCTTTGGTGCGATTTTTCTGGTGACGGAAAAAGGGGTGCGGATCAAAGTCAAAGAACGGTGATCAGCTGCTGCCGAATAAGCTGACCGACGCTTCTTTCAATTTGCCGATCTCTTTCAGCCAGTCCTTCATGCCCGCCCCATAGGCCAGTCCTGAATCGATGCCTGCCGTATTAATCGGCTGTCTGACCTGTGCCGCGCTGGGGGTCATGACCGGTCGCTCGGTGGCGTGGGGTGTGAAACATTCCGCTGCTGTCGAAAGCGAGCAGAAGGCCAGCAGCGCCTCGATCTGTGGCTCAGGAGACCCAACCAGTGAGGCATAGTGAAGATGATAAATGCGGTCCGGGAACAGCGCTGACCAGTGGCGCATGAGCATCAAATAACCCTGCCAATAGAAAATGAGTCCCTCCAAGCTGCTGCTGTATTCTCGCCCCTCAGGAAAAAAGTGCCGGTACTGCGACACAATATTGTCGAGCGGGTCGCGCACCACATGCACAAAGCGCGCGTTCGGCAGTATTTTCAGGATCAGTGGAACGTGCAGGAAGTTCTCCGGCGCCTTGTCGAGAAAGACCTTTCCCCCTTTGCCACGATAGGCCTCAACCACTTTCAGGTATTGATCGCGATAGGTCTGCCATCGATCCTCGGACAGCGCGGTTAGCCGTTCCGCATACCCGCCCTCTCGCTGCAAATCGGCGCCACGGTGGCCCATAAAGGCCAATTCGTCAGTGGCATCCACGTCTGGATGAGACGCCAAGATTTGTTCGACGAGCGTCGTTCCCGAGCGCGGCTGACCGATGATGAAAATCGGTTGGGGTGTTTCGGTGCCCGACGCGTCTGTAAGATCAGCCTTGCTGGTCAGCAACTCATCGACGAGCCGGCGATATGCCTCACCGTTGAAAGGTCGTGCCCCCGCCACCAAATCATTGCCAGCCTTAAGATGGGGAAACGCCATTTCGGGCAGGCCCGACTGATGCCAGATTTCTGCGCGGGCAAGGTGCAGCAGCCCCAGATAACCATCGGGCTCCTGCCCCTCGATCAGTCGGTCCAGACCCGCCGCATCAGCAGCCGTGAACTGCGCGGTTTTTAATCCTGCCAAGCTCCACCAGCCCGTTGCCGCATGCCGGCGGTCGTCACTCTCAGTCAAAAGCCGGTAGGCGTGCTCAGCGGCAACGTGATCCCCCAAGGCCTTTTGGGCATGCCCAGTCAGCAGGCTCGCGCGCGGGTGATGCGCGTGATCGATGGTCGCCACGGCATCCAGCGCGGCGCGCGGCTGGCCTGCTGATAAAGATCGAAAGCCCTCGGCGATCGCCTGGTCCGGCGCGTCTGCCGTCATTCGAGGGACCAATCCTCCGCAGCGGTAGCGCTTAGGTGCTGAGCAAAAAAGGCCTCTACGCGCTCAAACAGTTCGACGGTGTTCTCGGGCGTATAAAAGCCGTGCTCTTCCTTATCCTTCACCAGCCACTCGAAAGACTTACCGGCCTCTTCGAGAGCGTCCCTCATGACCTCGGCATGCTCATAAGCGGCACGAAAATCATCTTTGCCGTGCACAATAAACAGCGGCAGATTTAACTCGTCGGCGCGCCTAGCAGGGCTCTGGGCCTCGCGTTCTTTGGGGTCACTGGGCAAAGTGGTGTCGAGATAAGCCCCACCCCACCGGGTCGTCGTAATGTCACCTGAGGTGTAGAGCAGGTCGAGGTCATACACGCCCACATAGCCAATAGCCGCACGGAATAAACCCGGTGCGACCAACGGCGCCTGAAACGCCGAATAACCACCAAAACTGGCACCGTAAATGCCGATACGCGCCGGATCCGCGACGCCGTCGGCAATCGCCCAGCGGGTGCCATCGACAATATCCTGCTGCGTAACCCGACCCCACTCCCCATAACCGGCCTCCATAAAGGCGTCGCCAAAGCCGGTAGA
>JAYOUT010000019.1:0-18290 GCA_038151055.1 Luminiphilus sp. | reverse complement strand
GTGTAGGCCCACTCGACATCGGTATCGGCGGCGGCGTAAACCAGCTCCGCCTTTCCGGAAGTCGGATCAAAAAGGTAGAAACCCCGAATCGCTTTATCGCCCTCGTACGAGCCGATCACACGCAATGTGTCGCTACCCGGTTCAAAGCCCAGAACCTGCGCCCTATCTCCGAAGGGCATCTCCAGGTCCTGCCAATCCCGCGACTCACGGGGACGATAGGAAAATACCTGCTCGTTATCGTCATCGACGCCCTGAACGAAACGCGGCGCCATATCCTCGTCATGGGCAAAGGCCGCGCCGCGCAGCCGAGATCGCGCCTCGCGGCTGATGCGACCACTATAAATATTGACCTTCAGCGCTTCCGGAATACCGTCTTTGACCCCAAAGGGGTAGCTCTGAATCAGGATATGGCGGTCATCAATTTTGCCCAACAAATCGCCATAAGCCATGGCTGGCTCGTCCGCGTTGATGCCGTAAAGGTACCTGGGTGCGCTGCCGTCGGCGTTGACGGCATAAATCTCGCCATATGAGCCCGGTGCCTCGCGGCCGAACCGCTTGCGGACGATTGTGAGTACCAGACGATCATTATTGACCCAGACAAACCCGCCGACCTCGGCGTCATAAAAACCGGTTACCTTGATGACTTCGAGATTATCTGTCTTGAGAACCGCCAGCGCGCGCCGCTCCTCATGGACCACATCGACGGCCAGATATTTGCCATCAGGGGAGATTTCTGCCTGCCTGAACTCAGCTTTAGCAGCGAGCTGTTCGTAGGTCGGTACCGAAGGTGCGTCCTCCGCCAACACTTGCGTAGACAGCGCAAAGCTGAGCGCACAAATCAACACCATCCGCCCGTGTTTAAACCAATCCCTCGCTGCCACGTGTCTGCTCGCCATGCCGCTCTCCCCCCTTTTGGGCTAGCCGGATATCCGAATAGATGACGATGCGCAATCGCCGAGCGGTTTGCAAGCCGCAATCGCGGAGCCGGGAGCGGTTTGAGACGAAAATAGGAACGCTATGAAATGGGGTGTGACATGAAATCTGCCGCGCCGACAACGCCCTGACCCCCTAATCGCTGGTATCTGTCGCACTGGCGCCGTACTCTCACCAAACGTTTTCCCGTCCGCGAGGTCTCCGCAATGGATCAAGACAGTTTGAAACAACAAGTAGCGGAGGCAGCCATCGATTGCGTCGTCGAGCACCCGGATGACTTACTGGTGCTGGGGATTGGCACGGGCAGCACAGCGGAACGCTTTATTCGTGGTTTGGAGCGTATCCGACATCGCATTGATACCACCGTGTCTAGCTCTGAACGTTCGGCGGCCTTGCTGAGGGAAATGGGTATCCCGGTCAGTGACCTCAACTCAGTCGATCGCGTCGACCTTTATATCGATGGCGCGGACGAGGCTAATGACCAATTGCAGCTCATCAAGGGCGGGGGCGCCGCATTAACGCGGGAAAAGATTGTCGCAGCGGTAGCTGAGCGCTTTATTTGCATCGCCGACGAGAGCAAACGCGTCACAACGCTGGGCGCATTCCCACTCCCGGTTGAAGTCGTGCCGATGGCTCGCAGTCATGTCGCGCGGGAGCTCCTAGCGCTAGGAGGGCAGCCGGTCTGGCGCGAGGGGGTCATCACCGACAACGGCAACGTGATTCTGGACGTTCACGGCCTGCACATTGATCAGCCCATCGATACCGAGCGGCGCATCAATGATATGACGGGGGTCGTGTGCAACGGACTGTTTGCCCTGCGCCCTGCCGATACGCTGCTACTGGGTACTGCCGACGGCGTCATTACACTGAACGTTTAGCGCATCAAGCCATACATCAAAATATTTTGATAAAGCGTTCGGCCGCTGTTAGCATGCGCGCCGATGGCACCTTCTGCTCAGATTATTAATCTCGCTGAATCGCGTGATGAGACGTCGCTAACCACCTTTCTTAAGGCGGTCGCGGACGATCTGCGCCTGCACATCCTGCGCGTCCTGTCTCAGGATTCATTTAGCGTCTCAGAGCTCTGCACTATTTTTGCCGTAAGGCAGAGCGCTCTCAGTCATCACCTCAAAATTCTGAGCGACGCCGGCTTGCTGAGCCGCAAAAAAGAGGGAACCGCCACCTTTTACCGTCGCGCGCTCCCGGGCGGAAGTTTGGTCACACTGCAATCGCAAGTTCTTGAGCACATTGACAACGAGCCGGTCACACCGGCAGTCGAAGTCGGCATCGACAGGGTTCAAGCACAGCGCGAGGAAAACTCGATAGCCTTTTTCAAAGGACATATCGATCGCTTCAGGCAGCAACAGGAATTGATTGCGCCCTGGGATGACTACAGCGAGGTCACGCTGCAGTTACTCGACCGTTTGCCCGGTCAGCCGCTACACACGCTGGTAGAAGTCGGCGTCGGCGAAGGCTGGTTGCTACCTGCATTGCGTGAGCGTGCCCACGCTGTGGTGGCGCTGGATTTGTCAGAGCGCATGCTTGAACTGGCGCGTGAACACACCGCCGAGCTGAGCGATATCGAATTTGTCAGGGGCAGTACTGAGAAGCTGCTTGCGCGTCAGGTCCGCGCCGATGCGGTCATTATCAACATGGTGCTGCACCACACCCCCGACCCGCAGCGCATGATGAATGAAGCCGCGGCGCTACTGGATCAGGGCGGGAAACTGATTGTCAGTGAGCTCTGCGCGCACGATCAGTTCTGGGCTAGGGAACATTGTGGGGACCTCTGGTTAGGTTTCCAACATGAAGAACTCGAGCGGTGGGCAAATCATGCTGGTCTCGAACTCACGGCCAGCGTCTTCCTCGCCCAGCGCAATGGTTTTCAAGTACAGGTGCAGCAATTCAGCCGCACCTGAGCATTTTTTAGGAATCTCTTCTTATGAGCGACTACTCCCTTTTTACGTCTGAATCTGTCTCCGAGGGGCATCCAGACAAGATGTCAGATCAAATATCGGACGCCATCCTGGACACTTACCTCGCCAAAGATCCCGACGCCCGGGTCGCCGTTGAAACATTGGTCAAGACGGGCATGGTCGTTGTCGCCGGGGAAGTCACGACCTCGGGCACTGTGACCACCGGTGAGCTGGAAGAGGTTATTCGGCAGACGGTACTCGATATCGGCTTCGATTCCTCAGATGTCTGCTTCGACGGCAACACCTGCGCAGTGATCAACGCCATCGGACAACAGTCCGCTGATATCGCAATGGGCACGCACGAAGCCGACGAAGCGAATCAAGGTGCCGGCGATCAGGGCTTGATGTTCGGTTATGCGTCGGATGAGACGGATGTATTGATGCCCGCACCCATTCACTACTCGCATCGCTTGGTGGAGAAACAAGCAGAGCTGAGAAAGTCAGGCGCGTTGCCCTGGCTTCGGCCCGATGCGAAGAGCCAGATAACCATGCGCTACGGCGCAGACGGCAAGCCAGAGCGCGTCGAGGCCGTTGTGCTATCGACCCAGCACAGCCCTGATATCTCTCAGGATGAACTGCGCGCGGCGGTACGCACGGACATTATTGAACCTACGCTGCCTGCAGAGTGGCTGCATGCCGACACCCTGTTTCATATCAACCCGACCGGTAACTTTGTGATTGGTGGACCTCAGGGTGACTGCGGGCTGACGGGCAGAAAGATCATTGTCGATACCTACGGCGGCATGGCGCGCCACGGTGGCGGCGCGTTCTCGGGCAAGGACCCCTCAAAAGTGGACCGTTCTGCGGCTTACGCGGGTCGCTACGTCGCAAAGAACATTGTGGCAGCAGGGCTCGCCCGTCGCTGCGAAGTTCAGGTGTCCTATGCCATTGGCGTCGCCGAACCCACCTCGATATCGGTCAATACGTTTGGCACGGCGACTCTGGCCGATGACGCCATCGTTGCGCTGATTCGCGAGCACTTTGATCTACGTCCAAAAGGTCTTATCAATATGCTCGATCTGAAGCGCCCGATTTACCGTACTACGGCAGCTTATGGACACTTCGGCCGCTCCGGAGACAGCTTCACCTGGGAGCGGACTGACAAAGCCGATGACCTCCGTGCGGCAGCCGGCCTCTAATTCCTGATACCTGAAAAGAGAAAACATTATGAACACTGCTGTTGAGCAAAGCGTTTTCGCTGACTACAAAGTTGCAGACATTAATCTGGCCGACTGGGGCCGCCGTGAGCTTGAGATCGCTGAGAGCGAGATGCCTGCTCTGATGGCACTCAGAGAGCATTACCGCGATGCCCAGCCGCTGGCGGGCGCGAAAATTCTTGGCTGCATCCACATGACTATTCAGACCGGGGTGCTGATCGAAACCCTGATCGCGCTAGGTGCTGAGGTTCGCTGGTCTTCTTGCAATATTTTCTCTACGCAGGACCACGCCGCGGCGGCGATTGCGGCAGCGGGCATACCTGTCTTTGCCTGGAAGGGCGAAACCGAGGAAGAGTACGAGTGGTGCATTGAGCAAACCATTCTGGCCGACGGCAAGCCTTGGGATGCCAATATGATTCTCGACGATGGCGGTGACCTGACCGCCATGTTGCACGAGCAGTATCCTGAGATGCTCGAGCGAATCCACGGCATTACCGAGGAGACCACCACCGGCGTGCACCGCCTCTACGACATGCTGGCCAACGGCGAGCTCAAGGTTCCGGCCATCAACGTCAACGATGCCGTCACCAAGTCCAAGAACGACAACAAATACGGCTGCCGACACAGCTTGAACGACGCGATTAAACGCGGGCTCGACCACCTGCTGGCGGGCAAGCGGGCACTGGTGATTGGCTACGGGGATGTCGGTAAAGGCTCAGCACAGTCGCTGCGTCAAGAAGGCATGATTGTGAGAGTCACCGAGTGTGACCCAATCTGCGCCATGCAAGCCTGTATGGACGGTTTTGAAGTGGTATCGCAGTTTATTGATGGGGTAGACGACGGGACTGAAAGCTGCATCAATACCGACTTGTTATCGACCACTGATCTGTTGGTCACGGCGACCGGCAATTTCAATGTCTGTACCGCAGCGATGCTCCGCGCGCTGAAGTCCGGGGCTGTAGTCTGCAACATCGGTCACTTCGATAACGAAATTGACACCGCTTACATGCGCGACGCCTGGCAGTGGGAAGAGATCAAACCCCAAGTGCACAAAGTCGTTCGCGATGCAGCCAGCAATGACCACCTGCTGCTGCTTTCGGAGGGCCGTTTGGTCAACCTGGGGAATGCGACGGGTCATCCTTCTCGTATCATGGACGGTTCTTTTGCCAACCAAGTATTGGCGCAAATTCACCTCTTTGATAAGAAATTCGCCGACCTGCCGGCCGACCAACGCGGCGACGCGATCACGGTTGAAGTGCTTCCCAAGCAACTTGATGAGCAGGTAGCCGCTTTTATGGTGAGAGGGTTTGGCGGAGTGATGACCAAACTGACGCCGAAGCAGGCCGAGTACATCGGTGTTGGCGTAGAGGGTCCGTTCAAAACCGACTCTTACAAATACTGACCCTGCCCGGCGGCTCGAAAGTCGCGCATGAATCGTCATACACTGCCCTCTGCTCAGGAGGGTTAACGTGCGAATCACGCGGCTATTCACTGACCAGCCGCTGACGACCGGTGCGTCTGTGTTGCTGGAAGGCGACACAGCGCGCCATCTAGGACGGGTGCTGCGCGCCCGAGTCGGCGACAGCGTGACCCTGTTTAACGGCGATGGCCGCGAGTTCCAAGCGCGTATTCAGGAAGTCAGTAAGCAGTCCATTGTTGCCGAGATTGGCGACGCGTCCAGCCCAGCCACAGAGTCCCCCACACAGACCGAAATAGGCCTTTGCCTGAGCAAGGGCGATCGCTTTGACTGGGCCATACAGAAAGCCACCGAAATGGGCGTCGGCAGGGTGGTGCCGCTACTGAGCGAGCGGGTGGACTTCACTATTCCCGCTGAGCGTCTGGAAAAGCGCCGATCTCACTGGCAGCAAATTGTCACCAGCGCCTGCGAACAGTGCGGGCGCGTCCGGGTGCCCCCGGTCACACTGCCACAAGCGCTGCATCATTGGGTGCAAGCCGTGACGGCTGATCACAAGTGGGTCTTGCACTGCGGCACACCGGCGGCGTCTTCAGGGCGCTCGGTGCCCGACACCGCGGCGCTGTTGATCGGACCCGAGGGCGGGCTATCAGAGAACGAGATCGACCTTGCACTGGATCAAGGCTTCAAGCTGTTGCAATTGGGTCCGCGCGTTTTGCGCACCGAAACGGCGCCGGTGGCTGCACTGGCCGCTTTGGCGACCGCGTGGGGCGAAATACAACCCTAGGCACTACAAACCGTAAACCCGTCTGGCGTTGTCAGCGAGGAAGCGGGACTTCACCACATCGTCGAGGTGCAGCGCGTCCAAACCGGACAGCGCTTTCGCCGGTGTCATCATCGGATAATTACTGCCAAACAACACCTTTTGGCTGCCATGGTTTTTCAGATAATCCACCAATTGAGGGGGATACCGGTCGACCGTGTAAGCCGAGGTATCGATGTAGACATTGGGATGCTTGGTGGCAACGGCAATGGCCTCATCCGTCCACGGATAGCCAATATGCCCACCGACAATGGTCAAATCAGGGAAATCCAAGGCGACCTGATCGAGATAGATGGGCCTACCCACCTCTGACGGCATCAGCGGGCCCGTGTGGCCAATCTGGGTGCAGAATGGCACGCCGAGTTCGCAGCAGGCGGTATACACGGGATAAAAGCGACGATCTGTTGGTGGCACCGACCAGAGCCACGGCAGAATACGGATCGCCTTGAAACCCAGCTCGGTGATGCACCGCCGAATCTCATGAACCGCTTGCATCGGCTTGTCGATATCGACAGATCCCACGCCCAGAAGACGGCCCCCTGATGTCGCGACAAATTCGGCTACCTCGTCATTCGAGATCATGATGTTGTTCGGCCCGTACCACGCACACGTCAACGCCTGGGTGACGCCTGCCGCGTCAAGCTGGCTAATGGTCTCCGCGACAGACGGCGTGTCGGCAAGGTCCGACTTGGTCCAACGCCGCAGTGACGCGAACATCGGATCTGCGGTGTGGCGCGCAGTCGGGTGCTGTATCCAGGCGTCAATCATTGTGAGCGTCCTCAAGTCCCGACGGTTCGCAGGGTATATGCTGCACTGCATGTTGCGCATAGGCCCACTCCAACCAGCAGGAGGCTGCATTCAGATAATGGCTGGTTCTGGGCGAGTGAAAGATCTCGAACGCATGCTGCGCACTGGGGAGCTCCGCATAAACCAATGGTGACGGGATGACCGGCGCCAATTCGGCGACGAACCGACGCACCTCTTCTACCCAAACCAGCGAATCGTGGGTGCCTTGCACAATACAGAACGGCGGTAACCCCGATGCGACATCAGGGCGATGGACCCAGGAAATCGGCGAGCCATCCTCAAAGACTTCAGGCGCCTCTTCTCGTGTTCTCTGAATAATGCGGCGGGTGATAAAGCCGTCCATGCGGTCTTGTTGACGAATGCCGTAACGATTGGTCAGGTCCACAACTGGATAGAGCGCCAACACGCCCTGCACCCCGGTATCAGCCGCTTCAAAGCCCTCCTGCCAATCCGGATGGCCGCTAGACAGGCCGGCGAGGAGCGACAAGTGACCGCCTGCCGAACCACCCGTGATGACAATGAAGTTCGGGTCGCCACCGTGCTCGGCAATGTTTTCTTTCACCCAGGCAATCGCTTTTTTTACGTCGATAATCTGGGCGGGGTACGCATCCCGGGGCGCCAGGCGGTAGTTAATGGATACGCCCACCCAGCCCAATTCCACCATCCTGTGCAACAGCGGCTGCGCCTGCTCCGATTTATGGCCCACCATCCACGCTCCGCCGTGAACCTGAAGCAGCACTGGCCGCTGCTGTCCCTGGGTGACCGGTACATAGATATCCAGCAATCCTCTTTTGCCTGCGGACGAATAGGGGATGTTGCGCACATAGCGCACCGCGGGGCGTCTAAAACGAAACGGCCACAGCCATTCCCGGCTGTGAATCTGCTGCTCGAGCTTTGCGCGTCTATCAGACGGAATCTGCTCCATAAAATCTGGGCCGAGCGCCATTCTCATTGCGCGACTGAATGCCGCGCCCGCATCAAATCCGTCTCTGAGTGCCAAAAGAAGCAATGCCCAAGTGGCGAGGAACAGGGTTAGCCCCAGCGCAAAGCCCGCGGTGCCTGTTCCAAAGAACATGACCCACAGCGCCACGAAGGCAATCTGTGCTCCCAGACACCACGCTGCCAGCTCTCCGGTAATCCATCCCGAAAAAAACCACAGCCAGACCGCCCACCCAATTTGGCGGACTCGCAGCGTAACGGTGATCGCGCAGAGCAGGCTTATCCCCGCTACCACAACAAAAAGAGTTTCCATGAGCACTTCCAAAGGGTTCCAAAATACCCCGCTTTTAGGGCGTAGAGAGCTTGCGGCGGTTTGCTCTGGATCGCAAGATATCCAGCCGTACAGATGAGAAACCTGCCATGAGCCGCAAGCTCGGTGTCGTGATGGATCCCATCGGGTCCATCAACTACAAAAAAGATACTACTCTAGCGCTATTGTGGGCGGCGCAGGAGCGAGGCTGGACGCTGTTCTACATTGAGCCCAGTGGCTTGTTCCTTGACGGCGGCACGCCCATGGCCAAAGGGCGACCGCTGGCCGTTCATCGAGATCCAGAGCGCTGGTGCGAGCTTGAAGACGAAGCAGAAACGGTGCTGAGCGAGCTCGACATCATCTTGATGCGCAAGGATCCACCATTCGATCTGGAATACATTTACGCGACTTATCTTCTGGAGCGGGCCGAGCAGCAAGGCACGCTGGTTGTGAATCGATGCCAGAGTCTGCGCGACTGCAATGAGAAGTTGTTTGCCACCGTATTTCCCGAATGCTGCCCACCGCTCGTTGTCAGTCGTGACATGAGCACACTCAGAGCTTTTCATGCCCAGCACAAAGACGTGATCTACAAGCCACTCGACGGTATGGGGGGCAGCGCGATCTTCCACGTGCGCGAGGACGACCCCAACCTGAGTGTGGTGCTCGAGACGCTAACAGGGTCGGGGCAGCAGACCATCATGGCCCAACAATATCTGCCCGAAATCACCGAGGGGGATAAGCGGATTTTGATGATCAACGGTGAGCCGGTGCCCTATTGTCTCGCGAGAGTCCCACTGGCTGGAGAAAGCCGTGGCAACCTTGCGGCAGGCGGCTCAGGCAGAGTGCAGCCACTCTCCGAACGCGATCAGTGGATCGCTGCGCAGGTAGGGCCCGCGTTAAAAGCACGGGGCCTCTTTTTCGTCGGTCTCGATGTGATCGGCGACTACCTGACGGAGATCAACGTCACCAGCCCAACCTGTCTGCGGGAAATTGAAGCAGAGTCGGGATTGGATATTGCGGGACAGTTACTGGACTGCCTGCCACTGCGTTCGGTGGCGCCTTGATTAGCCAGCAACCGCTTGTGCGCGCGGGCGTGCCCCCTGGCATGCCGCCTGCGGTCTTGCTGTCGATCGGCATCCACCTGGTTGTCATTTTCGGGTTCTTGGTAACACCTATGGGAGATTCTGCCGCAAGGGTTGCCAGTCGCGCCGTCTCTGTCTTGTTAATGCCCTCTGAGCGCGCACCCACCACCGCGCTCACCGATGCCCTCGACAACCAAACCGGGGTGCTGGAGACACTGGACAGCCAAGTCTTCGCGATGCCGTCGGAGCCGGTAGCAGCCGACACCGGTACCGAAGTGTCCCAGGGAACACAGAGCGGACTGACAATGACCACCCACGCCGGCGGTGCCAACCCGCGTGTTGCCGCTCGCGCGACGCCAGATGCTGCGTACCTGAAGGCATGGCAGGCTGATATCGAGCGCTTCGGAAACGCCTATTACCGGGGTTTAGCCTTGCGTTACGGCGACGGCGATGTGCGCTTGAGAGTCATGGTAGCTGCAGATGGCGGGCTCAGAGCTATCGATCTACTCACCAGCTCGGGCATTGAGGCCCTGGACCAGGCGGCAGTGCACACCGTTGAGCAACTGGCGCCCTTTGCACCCTTCCCGCCTGCTCTGGCCGCGACCACTTCAGAGCTCGCCATTATTCGCACCTGGCAGTTCAGGCGCTGAAACCATGGTGAGCGACCAGCCAAGTCATCACCAAGCGGCGTCTCTCAAGGGCCATTTTTTGATCGCTACGCCGGTGATTGGTAGCGGTTTTTTTAATCGTTCGCTGACGTATCTCTGTGATCACGGCTCAGAGGGCGCAATGGGCATTGTCGTGAACCAGTGTCTGGAGGTGGGGCTGGCAGACATGCTGTCGCATCTCGACATCGACACCGTCATATCCTGCCTCGACACGGCCATTCTCGCGGGAGGGCCGGTTGCGACCGATCATGGCTTTGTGTTGCATCGGGGTGGTGCAGACTGGGAAGGCAGCGAGCCGGTCACCGAGGAAATCAGTTTGACCGGCTCACGGGACATTTTGTGCGCCATCGCCGCCGGCGAAGGGCCCAGCGATTATTTGGTTGCTCTGGGTTATGCAGGTTGGGCGGCTGGGCAACTGGAAGCCGAGATGGCTGAGAACAGTTGGTTAAGCGTGATCGCTGACAGCGACATTCTGTTTAACACCGAGCCAGAAGGACGGCTGGGGGCGGCGGGACGGCAGCTGGGGATTGATGTCGATTTACTCACCGCCGATGCAGGACATGCCTGATGACCGCGCATGAGACGGTGATCGCCATCGATTTCGGACTGCGCAATCTGGGCATCGCAGTTGGCAACACGCTCTCCAGTACTGCCAGGCCTCTTACCGTCATCAATGCACGGGACGGTAACCCGGATTGGGAGGCGCTCACATCACTCCTGAGAGAGTGGCAACCGGAACGGGTGCTTGTCGGCCACCCGCTCAATATGGACGGCACCGAGAGTGACATGGGGCTGAGGGCGCAGAAGTTCGCCCGCCAAGTAGAGGGGCGAACGAATATCAAGGTCACCATGGTCGACGAACGCCTATCGAGCAGGGAGGCCAAAGCGCTGGCGCGTGAGGCGGGTCACCCGGGGGACTTCTCCAACGAGCCGGTCGACGATCAAGCAGCCGCCATCATTCTCACTACCTGGCTAAACGCCCGATAAACACTAGACCGTGATGCTGTCGGGTTGTCGCGCCTTCTCGCGGGCAGCCTCGACAGAAATGATGCGTTTTTCGACCAGATTCTGAAGGCATTGGTCCATTGTCTGCATGCCAATCGCCTGACCCGTCTGAATCGCGGAGTACATCTGCGCCACCTTGTCTTCACGGATGAGATTCCGGATGGCCGAGGTGCCGCGCATAATTTCGTGAGCGGCCACACGGCCACCACTCTTCTTTTTAAGCAGTGTCTGGGAAATCACCGCCTGCAAAGACTCCGAGAGCATCGACCGCACCATGGCCTTTTCTGCCGCCGGAAAGACATCGATCACGCGGTCGATGGTTTTCGCTGCCGAGGTCGTGTGCAGGGTGCCGAACACCAGATGGCCCGTCTCAGCAGCGGTCAGCGCCAGTCTGATGGTCTCCAAATCGCGCATCTCGCCAACCAAAATAATATCGGGGTCCTCACGCAGCGCTGACCTCAGCGCCTCTGAAAACCCCAACGTATCGCGATGCACTTCCCGCTGGTTGACCAGACACCGTTTGCACTCGTGAACAAATTCGATGGGGTCTTCAATGGTCAGAATATGGTCGTAGCGGTTGTCGTTGATGTAATCGATCATGGCCGCGAGGGTCGTCGACTTACCGGAGCCCGTGGGGCCAGTAACAAGCACAAGCCCGCGAGGCAGCATCGAGATATCTCTAAATACCTGCCCCATGCCCAAGTCGTCCATGGACAACACCTCAGACGGAATGGTTCTGAAGACCGCTCCAGCACCCCGATTCTGATTGAAAGCATTGACTCGAAAACGCGCGACACCTGGCACTTCAAAAGAGAAGTCCGTCTCGAGGAACTCCTCAAAGTCCTTGCGCTGGCGGTCGTTCATGATGTCGTAGACGAGCGCCTGCACCTCGGCGTGATCCTGAGCGGGGACGTTGACGCGCCGCACATCGCCATCAACCCGAATCATGGGGGGCAACCCTGCCGAAAGATGCAAATCCGAAGCGCCTTGCTGGACGCTGAAGGCGAGTAATTCAGTGATATCCATGTCACAGTCTCCTCTATTGCCGGGCTACCACATGGCGAATCAACTTCCTTATGATGGCGCCATGATGCCGGCTGAACTGCAACGCAATATATCAGAAGTCGAGGCCCGAATTCGCGCCGCAGAGCGTCTTGCCGGGCGACCATCGGGCTCGGTTTCTCTTCTCGCAGTCAGTAAAACCAAGCCCGCAGGGCTGGTGCGGCAAGCCCATCGCGCGGGCCTTACCGCTTTTGGTGAAAATTACGCACAAGAAATGAGCGAAAAGGCGCAGGCATTGGCCGATCTGCCGCTGTCATGGCACTTTATTGGCCCCATTCAAAGCAACAAGACCGCCCTCATTGCTGAAACCTGTGACTGGGTGCACAGCATTGATCGCTTAAAAGTCGCCCGCCGACTGAGTGAGCAGCGGCCGCCCGACAAAGGACCTCTAAACGTGCTGATTCAGATCAACACCTCGGCAGAAGTCAGTAAATCGGGGGTCACCGTAGAGGCGGTGGAGGATTTAGCGGCGGCCGTCTCCGAGCTGCCGGGACTGTCGCTGCGGGGCCTGATGACGATTCCAGCACCTGCGCAGGGGCGCGATGCGCAACGGCGGCCCTTCAATCAGTGTCGTATCCTGATGGAGCAGCTGTCGGCCACCTTGCCACAGCTTGATACTTTGTCGATGGGCATGTCCGGTGACATGGAAGCGGCTGTCGAAGAGGGCGCGCACATTGTGCGGATCGGCACAGATATTTTTGGCGCAAGGTATAATTAAGTTCACCCTTAACGGATATCTATCGTCCCATGTCGCCCCAAATCGCCTTTCTCGGAGCGGGCAATATGGCCAATGCCATGGTCAGCGGTTTGCTTGCCAATGGCATTGCGCCAGACCAACTGCGTGCCAGCGACCCCAGTGAGGCGGCGCTGTCGCGGTTGCAGTCTCTCGGCCTTACGCGTGTCGATGTCGCACCGACTTCAGTGTTCGAGGGCGCGGATTTGGTGGTAGTTGCCGTCAAACCCCAAATTGTTCCGACCGCACTCGCCGCAATAAGGGATCAATTGAGCGCTGACTCAGCGTTGCTGTCGATCGCGGCAGGCATTCCCATTGCCTCGTTGCAATCCCATGTCGGCGACGAGGTCGGCGTCATTCGTTGCATGCCCAACACGCCCGCGATGATTGGTTTAGGTGCCAGCGGCTTGTTCGCTCCCGCGTTGGTCAGTGACGCCCACCGGACGCTGGCAGAAACGGTGACAAACGCCGTCGGTACAACCGTTTGGGTCGCCTCCGAAGCACTGCTTGACGCAGTGACAGCAGTATCCGGGAGTGGCCCTGCCTACTTTTTTGCGCTCATCGAAGCCATTTCCCAAGCCGGAACAGCACTCGGCCTGGATGAGGAGACTGCGATGACACTCACGTTGCAAACGGCTTTGGGAGCCGCCGCATTGGCTCAACAATCCAGCGAGGGTGTAGCGACCCTGAGGCAAAATGTCACCAGTCCGGGTGGCACAACAGAAGAAGCGCTCAAGTCCCTCAGCGCTAATCAGTTTGACGCTGTCATTGCAGAAGCAGTCCGGCAATGTGCAGCAAGAGCGAGCACGCTTGGGAAGGAGTTCGGATAAATGGGCGCCGGAACTGAAATCAGTCTGTACTTGGTCCGCAACCTTGGCGCCCTGCTGTTGCTGATGGTTGTCATGCGCGGTGTTCTACACGCCTCGAGGGTCAATTTTTACAACCCCATCTCACAGCTTATCGTTCGCCTGACCAACCCGCTGCTCGCGCCGTTCCGCAATGTTTTACCCGCCGGAGGCCGCGTGGATTGGGCGGTCGTCGTATTCGCGGTGCTGCTCCAATCTCTCATTCTGTTCGCTATCACGGTGATCGCCGGTGATAGCTGGGCTGCGCCGGGCCCTCATATCCTGCTGGTATGGGGCGTCATCGGCGTGTTGGGTTTGTTGATCAATCTCTACTTCTTCATTCTGATCGCCATGATCATCATCAGCTGGGTGGCACCCGGCAGTCGCCATCCCGCTATCGAACTCATCTGGCAGGTATCGGAACCCGTTATGGCGCCCGTGCGGTCACTGCTGCCCAATATGGGCGGCATCGACTTCTCTCCCATCTTGCTGTTTATCATCATTAACGTCGTCCAAATCGGTTTACGGCATCTTGCGGTGGGCATGGGATTGCCACCGGGACTGGTGTTCGGGCTGTAAACCGTGGCTGAGCAATTTACCCAAGACAGTGTCGGGCTGGTCACGCCTCAGGTGGCACGCTTCGATACGCCGTTCACATTCGAAAACGGGGCCGTATTGCCTCGCCACGAGTTGGTGTATGAGACCTACGGAGAACTGAGCCCGGCTCGAGACAACGCCGTCTTGATCTGTCACGCCTTGTCCGGTTCCCATCATGCCGCCGGGTTTCATTCGCCAGAGGATCGGCGGCCCGGCTGGTGGGATCTCGCCATTGGTCCCGGTAAAGCCATTGATACCCGTCGCCTGTTTGTCGTCTGTTCCAACAATCTCGGCTGTTGCGATGGGTCGTCCGGACCGAACACATCAAACCCTGACACAGACCTGCCCTGGGGCGGTCAGTTTCCACAGCCGCAAGTCAGAGATTGGGTGCGCAGCCAAAAGCAACTTGCCGAACACCTAGGTATCAGCCGCTGGGCAGCCGTTATGGGCGGTAGCCTTGGGGGTATGCAGGCACTGCAATGGGCCATCGACTTCCCGGACTGGGTTGATCATTGCGTCGCCTTGGCAGCCGCCCCCGGTCTCACTGCACAAAACATCGCCTTTAATGAAATCGCGCGGCACGCCATTTTGTCTGACCCGGACTGGAGTGACGGCAACTATTTGGCGCAGGGCACTTTGCCTGCACGGGGTGTTGCTTTGGCCCGCATGGTCGGCCACCTAACCTACATGTCAGCAGATGGCATGAGCGACCGATTTGGCAGAGAGCTGCGAGAAGGCAGCTTTGCGCCGGGCGATAACAGCGAATGGGTGTTTCAGGTTGAGAGCTACCTTCGCCATCAGGGCACGCGGTTTTCCACTCAATTTGATGCCAACACCTATGTGCTGATGACACGGGCACTGGATTTATTTGATCTCTCTGCAGGCGACGGAGGCAGTCTGGTCAGCGCCCTCTCGCGATCTGAAGCGGACTTCTTAATCGCCTCGTTCAGTTCCGATTGGCGTTTCCCGCCGCAACGGTCCATTGAGATACGTGACGCCTTGCTGGCGGCGGGCAAGCGCGTGACCTACGCCAATATTGAGACCGACAACGGGCACGACGGTTTTCTGCTGCCCAACCCAACTTATGAGGCGTTGCTGAAGCAGTGGATGCAGCGCGTGGGCCCGTTATGAACCGTCTAGACCTCAACACGGTTCTTGACTGGGTACCCACAGGTAGTCGCGTGCTGGACCTCGGTTGCGGAGACGGTGATTTTCTCGCGCGCCTGCGTGATGAGCGCAATGTTAGTGGCGTGGGAGTCGACATCGACCCCGAAAACATTGTGAACGCGGTGAGCAAGGGTCTCGATGTGATTCAGGAAGACATCAACGACGGGCTGCACTGCTTCACAACGAACCGTTTCGATGTGGTCGTACTCGCTCACGCACTCCAGGAGTTAACGCATCCGCATATTGCGCTGGAGCGTATGGTCGATATCGGCGAGGAGGCCATCGTCTCTTTTCCTAATTTTGGCCACTGGTCATGCCGGCTTCACCTCGGCCTCAAAGGGCAGATGCCCATGTCCCGCGCAATGCCGCTGCGCTGGTACGACACGCCCAACATCCATTTTTGCACTGTCAGGGACTTTGAAGCGCTGTGTTCAACACTACAGATCGACATTATCGAGCGAGCAACAATCTCGGGCGCTGGTCAAAGCGCATTGGGAAACTGGCTGCCCAACCTGTTCGCCACCAGCGCCGTTTTTCGGATTCGGCGCGCAAACGGCTGACCGCCCTCCTGCTACTGGGCTTTATTGCGAGCCCGGTACTGGGCCAGCAGTCCACTCGCTACGACCAGTTCGAGCTGCATCACAGTATTGTGTACACGACCTTCCTCTCTGCAGAGGTCGCCGCCGAATATGGTATTACCCGCGGCGCCGACAAGGCCATCCTGACGCTGTCAGTGCGTGACGTGAACTCTGGAGAAATCGCCGGGCGGCCTATGGTGATCGAGGGTCGCACGTGGGACTTGATCACCGGCGGCGACATGTCTGTTAAGGAAATTCGCGAGGGCCGCGCAACTTACTACATCGTGCCCTTCGAATTTTTAGATCGCGAATACCGATTCTTTGAGTTCAGTTTCCTACCCGAGGGGGCGACATCACCCTATGAACACAAGATGAAAGTGCAGCTCTGGCGTCAGGGATAGACATGAGTGAGCGAGAGCGCCCACGGCTGGTGATTGCCAGTCACAATGCGGGGAAAATCTCCGAGTTCAAAGACGTACTCGGCGAACACTGGGAGGTGTGGCCGCAAAGCGAGTTCGGTGTCTCGGAAGTTCCCGAGACGGGTAGCACCTTTGTTGAGAATGCCTTGATCAAGGCCCGGCATGCCTGCGCGTCGACTCACTGCGCGGCGCTGGCTGACGACTCCGGTATTGTCGTGCCCGCGCTAGGTGGGGACCCCGGCCTGCGCTCAGCCCGCTATTCAGGCGCTGGTGACCAAGCCAACAATGAGCTCCTTCTGGCCAATATGGCGTCACTCACGGGTTCGCAACGAGCGGCGTTTTATATCGCCGTGCTGGTATTGCTCCGCTACCCAGATGACCCTACGCCCCTGATAGCCGAAGGGCGCTGGTATGGCCAGATTGCCAAAGGCGCGCGCGGCACAGGAGGCTTCGGTTATGACCCGCTGTTTATCCCTGACGGCGACAGTCGTCATGCCGCAGAGCTGTCCTCAGATGAGAAAAACCGTGTCAGCCACCGCGCGCAGGCCGTGACCCGGCTGCTGGAACAACTCGGGGGATGATCAACCCAGGGGCGATTCCACTATCGCTGTATATTCATCTGCCTTGGTGTGCACGCAAGTGCCCCTACTGCGACTTCAACAGCCACGAGGGCTTTTCAAGCGCCGCACAGGAACCCTATGTAGCGGCCCTGCTGGCCGACCTCGACAGCCAATGGCAGTGGCTATCTGACCGACCGATCCAATCCGTTTTCATCGGCGGTGGCACACCGAGCTTGTTCGAGGGCGATTGGATTGCGCGACTTTTGGAGGGCGTGAGCGCTCGGCTGTCACTTGCCCATGACGCTGAAATCACACTCGAGAGCAATCCGGGGAGTGCCGAGGCCAGCCGTTTTCAAGCCTATCGGCAAGCGGGCATTAACCGACTGAGCATCGGGGTGCAAAGTTTCGATGACCGCGCGCTGCAAACGCTGGGGAGAATCCACAGCGGCGACGAGGCGCGCACAGCGCTGGATCTCGTTTCCGGGGCGGGCTTTGATCGCTGGAATATCGATTTGATGCACGGCTTACCCGGGCAACATGCGGACTCGGCAGAAGCAGATCTCGTTGAGGCCCTCAACAGGAGTGCGGGGCATATCTCCTGGTATCAACTGACGATTGAGCGCAACACCCATTTCTGGTCCGCACGCCCCGAGCTGCCCGATGAAGCGGCGTTGGAGGCGATTCAGACCAGAGGTGAAGGGCTTTTACGCCAGGCTGGGTTTGAGCAATATGAGGTGTCGGCGTTCAGCCGATTGGCCGAGCAAAGCCAGCACAATCTGAATTACTGGGGATTCGGCGATTACATTGGATTGGGTGCCGGCGCCCATGGAAAAATTTCCCTTCCCGACGGCACGATCATTCGCACTCAGCGCACCCGCTCTCCGAGCGACTACCTTAAGCAGCTGTCGGCGTCTCCAACGCCACAACCAGCCTTTCGGCCAGTAGCCGATGAGGATTGCATCGTGGAATTTGCGATGAACACGTTGAGGCTAAGGGATGGCGTGCCTTTAGATCATTTCACCCAACGGACAGGTCTGCCTCAAGGCGACTTGGTCGATGCCGCGCAAACCGCCGTCGCACGGGGCTGGCTGACAGCGCCCGAAGAGGGTCGCTTTGCCACGACGCAGCTGGGCTTCCGCTTTTTGGATAGCGTGGTCGAGACCTTCCTCTAAGAGGCTCGCTTGAGATAAATCAAATCAGCGACACGGTGTCCCA
>JAYOUT010000018.1:0-32542 GCA_038151055.1 Luminiphilus sp. | reverse complement strand
GGCGTGGGCACGCCATCGCTGGATCCGCCGGTAGTAGTGACGGGACCGTAGGCCGTCGATGCCGTCCCGAGCGTGCCACCCGAGGAGCCTGTGACTCGGAAGTAGTAAGCGGTGCCGGCGGTCAGGCCAGTCACCGAGTACGTCAACTCAGGGCCGCCGGTCGAAGCCGTGGCGGTGGTCCAGGTGGTACCGTCGGTACTGGTTTCGACTTGGTAGTCATCAGGATCGCCGGGGTCCAAGAGTCGCGTAGGCACATACTCGATAGCAGGCCCTGACCCGCCGGCATCTAACGCACCTTTGATACCAGCGCCCCAGCACCATACGCGGTCGCTGTTATCGATGGCACAGGTACCTACCATGCTGGCATTAATGCTTTTAAATATATGCCCACCTGACACCTGCGTCGGCACGTTAAAATCCGTGTTGATATCTGTCGTACCATTCCCCACCCGGGTCCCCATACCCCAGCACCACGCCGCACCTGCGTTATCGAGCGCGCAAACGTGGCGATCACCAAGAGTGATCTGAGTAAATGTATGGCTGCCCGCCACGGCCACGGGTACTCCCGAGTCAGACACAGACGCGCTGCCGCTACCTAATTCGCCGTTGTTGTTAGCGCCCCAACAATAGGCGGCCCCTGCTGCCGTCAGCGCGCAGGTATTGACGCCCCCAGTATCGATTTCCGTAAACTTCAGCCCGCCAGAAACGGCGACGGGTGTTGTCTCGATACCGCTAAGTGCGCCGCCGACTCCTAATACTCCTCTTCCTCGAAACCCCCAGCACCAAGCATCGTTCGCCGTGTCAATCGCGCAGGAATGACGCTCGCCCGCAGCGATGCGGTTGAACGTGTGCCCGCCGGAGACTGGTCCTGGCGACGCATTGCTACCGGTGCTACCGTCTCCCATCCGTCCGTCGCCACCACTTCCCCAACAGTAAGCAGCGCCTGCGGCGGTGAGGGCGCAGGTGTGTAGTTCCAGATTACTCAGGCGAGTAAAACTGTGGCCGCCGTCGACGGCAGACACCACACCAGTAGGGTCAGTCGCAGACGCAATCCCGAGCCGCTCGGCCGAATGCACACCCCAGCAGTAAGGGGCGCCGGCTGTATTTAGCGCACAGGTAAACAGCGATCCCGACTCGATCGTGCTGAACGTTTGTGATGTTACGACTGCACTAAGAACTTCAGCTTGGTCGCCCCGATCGCCATCACCCAGCTGACCGTAGCCGTCACTTCCGACACACCAAGCCGCTCCCGCGTCATCAATAGCACACGTGTGGGTGGAACTGGGTGAGACAGACACCATTTTCTTTGCTGTCACAGGCGGCAAAGACCACGTCAGGTCGACCGAGGTTTCGGCAGCTGTGGCGGCGGTTACCGTGGGTGCCGCTGGCGCCGCGCTTGCAGTGGTGACTGTCAACAATGCCAGTCCCAGCGCGCAGGCGAGCGTGGGGGCAAGAGCCGTAAGCCGTTTGAGAGATCGCGGCGAGATCGAGCTGAAACGTATGCGAGAAGCCATGGAGTGTCTCCTTACTAACCGTGCCAAAAAATTATCACCTTAGACCCAGTAGAATCAACGTTAGGGCCATGAGCCTTGCGGCCGATCAAACAATAAAAAAGGGCGCCGAAGCGCCCTGTTTTTTTGCTTTTCTGGTCAGCTTTTGATCTGCGCCTTAATGTTCTTTTCGGTGGTCTTGCCATAGGGGGGCAGAACGCCACCCAGCTTAGCCACGTTGAACTTCAGCGTCTGGCTATAGACTGACTTGGCATGGCTAAAGGTCTTGAAGCCTTCAATGCCGTGATAAGAACCCATCCCTGAAGGGCCAACACCGCCAAAAGGCATGTCCTCCTGCATGATATGGAAGATCACATCATTGATGCAGACACCACCAGAAGTGGTGCGATGCAGGAAGGTTTCCTCTTCGCTCTTATCCGTGCCGAAGTAATAGGCAGCCAGTGGCCGCGGATTGGCATTAATGTAGTCGATGGTTTCATCGAAATCCTTGTATGTGCGAATCGGCAACAGCGGTCCGAAGATTTCCTCTTCCATGCACAGGGCATCGGTCTCGGGGGAGACAATGAGCGTGGGCGGGATCTTGCCCGTGCCGTTGCTGAAGTCCTCATTTGCGGGGTTCAGCGGAATAATGCGGCAGCCGCGCTGCTCGGCATCTTCGAGATAGCTACTCAAGCGCTTGTGATGGCGCTCGTTAATGACCGATGTGTACTGGTCATTGTCGCGCAGGCTGGTGTACATCTCACTCACGGTTTTGGTTGCCAACGAGATGACTTCCTCAAGCTTTTCCTCGGGCACCAGCAGGTAATCAGGCGCGAGGCAGATCTGACCGGCGTTCAAGGTCTTGCCAACCATGACCCGTTGAATTGCCTGCTCGAGATCAGCGGAGCGTGAAATGACAACCGGTGACTTGCCGCCCAGTTCCAGCGTGACGGGAACCAGATTGCGTGCCGCGGCGGTCAGAATATGCCGGGCGATATTGGTCGCGCCGGTGAAAATCATGTGGTCAAAGGGCAGGGCAGAGAACGCCTGACCGACTTCGGGGCCGCCGGAGAACGTCGTGACCTCGGTGGGATCAAACGCTTCAGCAACGATTTCTTCGATGACCTTGGAGGTTTCGGGCGTGAACTCAGAGGGTTTGATCATGGCCCGGTTGCCCGCGGCCAGAATGCCGGCCAGCGGCTGGAATACCATTGCCACCGGGAAGTTCCAGGGCGCGACAATGCCTACCACACCCTTGGGCTGATACTGAATGTGCGAGCGTCCGCCGAGCAGACCCAGCGGGAAAGTGGAGGGGCGCTTCTCGTCCTTCATCCACTTCTTCAGATGCTTGCGGCAGTGCTTCATGGAGCTAATCGACGCGGCGACATCGGTCATCAGGTTTATCTGATCGGGCCGGCAGACGAAGTCTTTGTTGATGGCTTCGCTAATGCGATCGGCATGTCGCACCAGCACATCGATAGCGCGATTGAGGCGATCGATGCGTGTCTCTGCTGACACGTAGCCTTCCTGCAGGTAGCTCTCACGCTGTGCCTTGAGGGCATCCTGCATTTTGATTTCGATATCGGGGCTTACTACAACTTGCTGCGGGGCATTCATTGGTCTTCTCCACGCCGAGGGTTGAGGGGCGGAGTATACACATTTGCATAGCCGAATCCGACCAGCCCCAGGCGTTGCTGAGGTGATGAGGAAAAAGGCCTCCCGCAGCGGCGTACCCCTCTATTCGGCCGGTAAACAGCCCCGCGCCTGATATGCTTTCGGGCGACTAATAGCTGTGGAGTAAGCCGATGAAATGGCTTCGGTTGCTGGCATCACTGTGCGTTGCGCCTATGCTGTACGGGCTACTTTGTTTGCCCTTGCTCGGCTGGTGGATGAGCCTTTTCCCCCAAAAAATAAATGAGTTGGGAGGAACTCATTACCTACCTTTGGTCATTTCTATCGAGGTATTGCAGGCAATCGTGTTGTTGGTCTGCGGAATGGCAGTGGCTATCACCGGTGGGAATGGTCAGTGGCAGCGAGTCTGTTTGCTGGTAGCGACGCTAGATATGCTCGTCATCGGCGTCATGGTGCAACGTCAGTTCTGGGAGGCCTTGCCGCCGTGGCACCACTGGATCTTCTTCTTGTTGATTCTGGTCATGATGCCCCTCGGAGGCGCTGCAACACAGCATTTGCGGGGGAAGCTTGGCGGCGCCTCATCCCCAGCGGGGTTGAATTAATGCGGTGCGAGTTGGTCACAGGCCCAGCCTATTAGGCGGGTGGGCAATGTGCCCGGGTAGCGATCTAGGAGCCACTCCTCCGTTGCAAACGCCATCATCGTGGCTTTGAGGCCAAGTCTCGGAAACGGCTCGGGCTCCCAGCGCTTCAGCTCTTCGATTGCGCTTCGCCGCACCCAAGGCATTTGGGTCCGCTCGGTATCTTGCTCTGTCAGCAGGTCAGCCAGCGTTTGGCCGAACAAAAAGCTGGCGCCCACGCCCTCGCCGACGTAGCCGCCCGCGGTCGCGATACCTGACGCTCGGTTATGCATGATGTGCGGGTGCCATTGTCGGGGCACGCCCACACTGCCTCCCCAGTTGTGGGTGAAGCACACACCGTTCAGCTGCGGGAAGAGGTTCAGTGCGATCTGCTCACGGTGTCGACCGATTGTCTCGAGATCTCCCAGCGCGTGCTGGGGTTTGCCACCCGGCAGATAGTGCCCCCGTGCGCCGATCACCAATCGATGGTCGGCTGTTCGCTGCAGGTAGGTGGCCGCGCGGGTGCAGTCCGCAAAGGTTTCACAATCGGCAAAGCCGAGGCTCGACCACTGCGCGTCGCTCAGTGGTTCGGTCGCGACCATACCCGTCTGCACGGGGATCAATCGCCGATGCAGTGGATTGCCGGCCTCGGAGTAGCCTTCGGTGGCAATCAGGATTTGCCCGGCGCGAATCGTGCCCCGGTCGCACTGGATGACACCAGACTGAATCGTGTGGGCGCGGGTATGCTCAAACACGCGAACGCCCTGCGACTTGACCACACGGGCTAATCCCGTGACCAGCTTGGCCGGCTGTACCCGCGCCACATGCGGCGTAAACACTGCGCCACCCGGGTTTGCGACCTGCACCCGGTCAGTGAGCTCGCTTGGCGTCAGCCAGTGATAATCGTCCTCGCTGAACCCGAGACGCTGAAAGCCCTCGAGGATCTTTTTCGCTCGGCCAATCTGCACGTCGTGCCGTGCTGCGGCCATGACACACCCGCCGTGGTGAAAATCGCAGTCGATATTTTCTTTGGCAAGGACCTCTCCCGCGCGCGCCACCAAGCGAGTGAGCTGCTCTCGCGCCGCACTCGGCAATGTCCCGCTGTCGTCAGTAAAAGCGTCGCAGCCCTCTAGCGCCCCCATCAGCCAACCGCCATTGCGCCCTGAGGCGCCGTGGCCGATGTGCTTGGCTTCGACCAGCACCACGTCGAGTTCGGGTTGAATTTGCTTCAGAAAATACGCGGTCCACAGGCCGGTATAGCCGCCGCCCACGATCGCAATGTCGGCACTGGTGTCGGTCTCAAGCGGAGGTGAGGCGCTATTGCGCTTAAGCCCATCCCACCAGAGGGAAGGGCTGGGTGCCTGCTGGGTTTCCGCGTGCGAAGTTGCGGATGGCATTAACGAGCGGTCGGGTCGGTTAGAAGCAGTGCGCGAAGCGGCTCACGCATTCAAGCGGCGTTCCAGTTCGACATGAAAATGTCGCAGCCGCTGCTCCTGTTCGCCCCAGAGCTGACCCTTGAAGGCCTTACTGCGCATGCCTTCCTGTACTGAAGGCAGAAAAGCGGCATCCTGGCTCAATACCAAGCCGAGTCCGGGATCCTCGTCGATGAGAAAGCTCTCGGTCTCGGGCCGCACGCTGCCGGTGACATCAGTCCCCTCTGGCAGGCCCATCCACGCGGGCGGGCAGTAGTTCGGGTCGTCCACCGGGAACATCAGCGTCATGGTGTCGTACCAAAAGCGTTCGGGGTCCGTATCGTGGGGGATGAAGCGCATCAAAAAGATGGCCTCAGGATGGCAGCCGATTTGCACGTTGGGGAAGATCCCGGTCGCCCAACTGTCTGACAGCTGGCCATCGGTGAAGCGCTCATAACCCAGGCCCAGCCGATCAGACCGCTCGCGCTTGGCTTGTTGGATCGCCGCGCGCACATCGGCAGCAGTGCCGGAAAAGCTTGCGGGATCCACGCCTGCCTCTTGCAGCATGAACTGCAGTCCTTCGTTGACCGTGGTCTGGTCCGCCTGGCGCGGGCTGGGTTGGCCCAGTGGCACAATCATGCGGCTGGCGCCATTGGGGTAGCAGTCGTATTGCACGTTCAAATCGCCCATGACACCGCGGGTTTCGGGGTGCACGGCATGCAGGTGATAGCTTTCGTAAAACGCCTCGACGCCGACTTTCCAATTCGAGCCCCACTCGCTGCGCACATGGCGTACCACGCGCATCTGGTCAATCTGGTAGTTCTCGAGGTAGCTCTCGGGGAGGCCAATGGCCTCTTTGAGTGGGGGCGGAGTGTCAGACATGCTGACAAAGATCAGCCCCGCGTGCGCTTCGCAGGCCACCGGCGTGAGTCCGGGTCTGTGGCAAATCACAGGCTCCTGAAAGGTTTCCTCGTCCGTGATGGTGCGCAGCTCGCCGTTATTGCGAAAGCTCCAACTGTGGAAGGGGCAGACAAAGACCTTCTTGTTGCCGCGCTCCTCGGTTAATAGTCGGGCGCCTCGGTGGGGGCACACGTTATAGAACGCTTTGATCCCATCCTCGGTGCGGGTGACGATGATGGATTCACTGCGTACGCGGAATAAGAAGTAGTCGCCGACTTCCGGTAGGTCGGTGCTGACCCCGGCAATGAGCCAGCTCTCGGTCCAGATTCTGTCCCATTCGCGCTGCATTTGTTCGGCGCTGAAGTAGCCGTCTTTGCCGTAGATCTCGGCGCCATTGTCGATGTCGGGCTGTTTGGCCTCGAGGCTCTCAGCCGGTGCATCCGGGTTAATCACGGCAACGGGAATCATCTTGCTATTCATTTCTCTCGTCTCCGGTGGGCGTCGCCTTTAGGAGGCTCCATCATCCAGTGCAGGGTGTAAACGAAATACGGGCAGTGTGATGTCTTCTGACCACGCTGCAAAGTCCACCCGAACTGAGAGTCCTACCCCGAGGGCGTCCGGGTCTGCATCAATGATCTGACTCATCATGCGCGGGCCCTCTGCGAGGTCGATCAGCGCAATGACATAGGGCGCCTCAAAGTCGGCAGAAACGCCCCGACGCACCACCGTGTAACTGGCGATGGTGCCGGCGCCACTGGCGTCTTCCCACACCAGTCGCTCGCTCTGACAGGCATCGCAGTGGGTGCGGGGATAAAACAGCACATGACCGCAGCTCTGGCAGCGCTGCAGTACTAGTTTGCCCGCTGCACAGGCATCGTAAAAAGGCTGCTCGGTCGGTGTGGGGCGGGGTACAGGCTTCGCCACGATCAGTCCTCCACACCGAGAATGATGGTGGCGTGGCTCGACATAATGCCGCCCTGCGCGTGGCACAGTGCTGTGCGCGTGTTGGGTAGCTGCCGTTCACCTGCGTCGCCCCGCATTTGAGTGATTGCCTCGGTGAGGCCGAACATGGCGCCCGGGTTGCCCGGATGACAATAGGACAGCATGCCGCCGTGGGTATTCATCGGTTTGCTGCCACCGGGCCGGCTGATGCCGCTGGCCAGCCAAGCGCCGCCCTCACCCTTGCCGCAAAAGCCGAGATCCTCGATTTGCATGAGCAGCGCAGGGGTGAAGCAGTCGTAGAGCTGCAAAAGATCAATATCGTCGGGCGTGAGCCCCGCCTCGGCGTAAGCGGCGCGACCCGATTGCACTGCGGCAGACGTCGTCAGGTCTTTGGCCTGACTGATATGTTCGTAGGCATGGCCTTCGCCATAGCCGAGTAAGGTAACGGGCTTGTGCGGGCTATCTTTTGCCCGGTCTTTGCGGGTGATCACCACCGCCGCACCGCCGTCGGAGACCAGCGAGCAATCCAGGACTTTAAGCGGGTCAGCGATGGCGCGGGACTTCATCACGTCTTCGACCGAGATGGGGTCGCGCATCTGCGCTTTGGGGTGCTGGCTGGCCCAGGCGCGGCAAGACACAGCGGCCTCGGCAAACTGGGCTTCGGTGGTGCCAAACTGATCCATGTGCGCGCGGGCGATCAGCGCGTAATAAGCAGGGACAGTAGGCCCATAGGGTTGCTCGTAATGAGGGTGCCCGGAGCTCGACTGCACCACCATCGCCTGATCGCGGGTCATGAAGCTGCGCAGGCTATCGGCCATCGCCACGACGATCGTGTCTGCCATGCCGGCCTGAATGGCGGCCGCCGCCATGTTGAGCGCCATGAAAGTAGTACCGCCGCCGGTATTGACGGTGACACAGTGTCGAGGCTGCCAGCCGATGTACTCGGCCACCGCCTCGGCGTGATACATGATGGGTTCGGCAAAGGCGTTGCAGGTAATCAGTCCGTCGACCTCAGCCAGGGTCAGGCCAGCATCCTTAATGGCATCGAGGGTGACCTGTACGCAGAGCTCGCGGGGGCTTTTGTCCGGCACGATGCCCACGTCGCTCTCGGCCATGCCGATCAGCGCAAACTCTCCCCCCAGCCCCGATACGCTCATCGTTCTCAGCTCGCCAAGGTTAGTCGCGCGGTGATCACGCCGGGGGTGAGTACCTCGTCGCGCGCGTTCTTCACAAACACCTCCAGCGTCATCTCGCCTGTGGCCTCGTCATAGGCGGTCACGGTGCCGCCCGCGGTCACGGTCTCGCCAACGTAGGCCGCGATGCGGTTGGAGTATTCAATGCCGGTGATCATGCCCGCGTCTCCCAGCCACTCATCGACCACTTGATGCAACCAGTCGCCCATCAGTGGTCCGGCCACAACCAGACCGGGATAGCCCTCGACTTCGGTGGCGTAGGGCATATCAAAGTGGATGCGGTGCCCGTTCCAAAGCGAGGCGTTGTACAGCATTTGCTGTACTTCATCGCAGTGGTGCTGCCGCTCCGGGATGGCCATGCCGACGGTGGGTGCAGGGCTCATCGCAGAATCCTCGTGGTCTTTTCGGTGACCACCAATTCATTGTTGTCGTCTCGCACTTCCATAACGACCTCGTAAAAAATCAGCGGCCCGCTGCGGCCGGTCTTCTCATAGATGTCGGTTAAGGTGCGTGTGGCAGTGAGCCAATCTCCCGGTTTAATCGGCTTGTGATAGGTGATGTCGAGGCCGCCTGCCATGGCCTTTTCCAGCGGGAATTTGGGTAGCAGTGAGTCGATAGAGACGCCGTCCGGCGAGAGCTCATCGAGCGGCACCACATCCCAGAACAAGTGCAGGTGAAAGAGCGGCGGCGCCACATCGCCATCGAGATATTTCGCCTGTCGGTTGTCGGTGGCGATCGCGTATTTGCGAATATCCCGCCGCGTCACGATCTCCCGCCGGGGCGCGCTCTGTTTACCAATGTGCGACAGCACATCTTCTGAGAGCAGTCCGCTCATACCTGACGGGTTTCATCCTGCCAGTAGGGGTCGCGCAGATCCCGCTTGAGGATCTTGCCGGTGGGCGCCTTCGGCAGCGCATCGACGAAGTCAACCGACTTGGGTTTTTGATAGGAGGCCAGATGCTTGCTCGCCTCGGCGATAATCTCTTCGGCTGTCGCGCTTTGACCGGGTTTCAGCACGACCACGGCTTTGACCGCTTCGCCCCAGGTATCGTCGGGCACGCCAAATACGGCGGATTCGAGCACTGCGGGATGCTGGTGAATTGCCGCCTCGACCTGAGTGCTGTAGATGTTCTCACCCCCTGAGATGATCATGTCCTTGGCGCGGTCGACGATGAAGACATAGCCTTCTGAATCCCAGGTGGCGATGTCGCCGGTCCACATCCACTCGCCGCGGATGGTTTGATCAGTGAGGTCAGGTCGGCGCCAGTACCCCAGCATGTTGGCCTCAGAGCGGACCACGATCTCGCCCGCAGTCTGACCATCTCTGGGCACGGGCTTGCCCTCGGGGTCGACAACACGGATTTCGGAGACAAAACCCTCGCGGCCGCAGGACCCCAATCTTTCGGGGTGATCGCCCGCCACCGCGCGTTGGTGATCCTCCTGAGACAGAAAGGTCATGGTCATGCCCTCTGTCTGGCCGTAGCCCTGAATCATGGTGCAGGGGAAAGCCTTCAGCGCCGCTTCTACCACCGAGCGAGGCATAGGGCCGCCGCCATACTGAAAGTTGCGCAGGCTGCTGAGGTCGTAGTCTTCAAACCCTTCGACTGCCATCATCCAGTTGATCATGGTGGTGATGCCCAGAAACGCCGACACGCGCTCCTGCTGAATGACATCCAGTGCCAGCTTGGCGTCAAAATTAATCAAGACCACCGGACAGCCGTGGGCCATGTAGTTCATGGCGAGCGCCACGGGAATGTGGAACATCTGCCCGGTGAGCATGTACACATCAGTGGGTACGATGCGCTCGGCGATGGACTGATTCAGCATGCCCATGTAGAGCGAGTGGTGCGAGTGCAGGGCACCTTTGGACTCGCCGGTGGTGCCGCCGGTATAGAGAATCAATACCGGATCATCTCCCGATACGTCTTCTGAGGCCGCAGGTTCCGCATCGCTGGCTCCTGCGATCAACTGTTCGTAGTCGCAGTCGGCCGCTCCGGTGAAAACCAGCTGTTTGGGGATCTTTGCCGTGCCGGCCAAGCTGTCAGTCAGCGCCGCATACTCTTCTGAGCCGATCAGCACGCGGGGCTCACCATCTTTCAGGATTCGGGTCATCTCCGGTTCACTCAGGCGCCAATTCAGCGGCTGGGCAATCAGGCCGCAGCGGGCACAGGCATAGAACACCTCCATATACTGGATGCAGTTCTTCGACAGGATGGCAACGCGATCGCCTTTGCTGAGTTTGAGTTTGTTGCACAGACCGTTTGCGAGCCGGCGAACCCGCTCGTCGAGGGTGCCGAACGTCATCCGACGATCATTGGGGATATCGATCAGCGCTTCGCGCTCGGGGTCGAGCAGGGCGGTTTTTGCGGGGATGCGACCGAGGTTCATGGCAGCGACTCAGTAAGCGCTGTCGAGATCGATATGACGTCGCACGATTTTCCAGTCGCCGTTCACCTGCGCTACCTGATCTCGATAGACGCCGGTGGTTAACAGCTTGGTCTCGGCGTTCTCGGTCGCGAACAGGGTCAGGTAAGAGGTCACCGCCAGCGTGTCCCCCGAGGCGTCAAACATGATGTTGGTAATGTCGTGGCGGCGCACATCCGTCTGGGTCGACTTCGCGCCGCGGTACAGCTCCATAATGTTATCGCGGCCTTCGAAAGGTCCCACCATGTCGCCGCCGGCGATCTGCATGCTCATTACGGCGTCATCGGCAAAGCAGGCGGCGAGGTCATCAAGATGGCCCTCGTCATAGTAATAAGCCATTCGGTTCAATACTTCTGAAATAGCGAGGCGGTCTTCGGCTGATGGCATGGCATGGGTCCTCTGCAGACACGGTTTTAATGGTTATGGTCGCAATAACTTGTTCCGAACAAGTCGTCGCACTTTAGGCCATCAGGCCGGTGAGGATCAACCGAGAGATCAGCTTGCTAGTCGGCAACGGTCACAGCGATGCCGTGTGCTGCCAGCATGGCGTCTGGCATCGGACAGTCCATCACCGCAGCGATGGCTTTCACCAGCGTCAGCTCGTTGTCGCTGATGAGCCCGTCGTCGGCCGCGACGGCTGCCATAGCCTTCAATATCGGTACCTTTAATAGCGGGTAACAGGCTGCGAGGTTATCGATGGCCGCGCCAAAGGCCGACATCTCTAGGTCAGCAACATCTGTTAATACCAGAGGTAGGTCGAGCATCTCAGCGCCTCGTGTGAACGCGCGCTCAGTGTCCTCCACTGTCAGGTGCGCGAGTGCCCCCAGCGCCGTGGTCAGATCGCCGGAGACGGACGCGAGCGCCTTGTGTTTTGGTCGTGTGGGGCGAGTGTCCAGTAGCACGGGATCGAGATAGTGCCGAACGATTTGAAACAGGCACCATTCACCCAGCACGGTCTTGCCGTCTGCGCTGATCCAGCTGAGCAAGCGCTCGCGAAATACCTGGTACTGCTCCGCCGACAGCCCGCGCAGGGTGGGAAGACAGAGTTCCAGTAGCGACAGTCGCTGAGCGCCGGTGCGTCGTCTGACAGGTTCGCACCATCGGCGCGTTGTCTGCGCCAGGCCGGCGATGGTATTGGACTCTAGAGCCTGCCATTGCGCCCTCTCGTGCAAGGGGTCCCAGGCCATGGCCAGCACGACAGCCATCGCACCCAGAGGATCGCGAGTCTCTGCCAGTAATGCGCTGTCTTCGTCTTGTGCCGCCAGCACATTGGATGGATTCGCAGACATCGCCTGAGTGCCGCCGGCGACGGCGGCGGTTGCGGCGATGGCCGCAAGTGCAGCCCGGTGACCGGGATCAGCGTCGGCATCAGACGTGGCGTCCGCAGCTATTTTTTCGAGTGCAGGCGCTGGCAAAAATTGGCCATCCCAATCCGGGTCGATGCGGGCAATGCGCTCCTCAATCGGCGGGTGGGTGGCGAAGCCGCTCCAGAGGCGATGCTTCACTTGTCCGAAGAACAAGTGCGACATCTCTTCTGCCCGAGCACTGTCGACGAATGTGCCCGATGCATGGCCGCCGATGATTTTCAGGGCATCACCGATGCCCTCGGGATTGCGGGTGAACTGCACGGCCGAAGCATCTGCCAGATACTCTTTTTGTTTGGAAATGGCGGACTTGATCAGCCCGGCCATTAAGCCGCCCAGCAAACCAATCAGATACAGCCCCAGGCCCACAGCCAGCGCGGCACCGCGGCCATCGTCTTTGTTGCTGCTCCTGTAGCGACGCCGTCGCGACGAGCTGCGCAGCAGGATACTGCCGACGTCACCAATAAAAGTGATGCCCCGCAGCATGGCGGCGAGGCGAATGCTGAGCCGCATATCGCCATTGAGAATATGACTGAACTCGTGCCCGATCACGCCTTGCAGCTGATCCCGGTTGAGCGACGTCAGTGCACCACGTGTCACGGCCACCACGGCATTGGTCGGACTGGTCCCCGCCGCAAAGGCATTGATGCCTGGCTCGGCATCGAGCACGAACAAAGAGGGAATCGGCATATTGGCTGCCAGTGCCATTTCCTGAACGATATTGGCAGCGCGTCGTTCAAGCGGGTCATCGGAGCCGGGTTGTACCAGCCGGCCTCCAAGCGCTGCGGCGATCTGGCTGCCGCCGCGAGCGAAGTTGATCCAGTTCACCAGCACCACAGCACCGATCACCAAGGTGATGACCCCGCCCACAGCGAAGAACTGTTGCCAGCTGACGAGGTCGGTAGTCAGGCTCGCCGCCCCGGCTTCGCCTGACTCCACCAGAATTAAGCCGACAAATAGCACATTGGTGATACCAATAAGCACCAGCACCGCGACGATAAACAGGATGGTCAGCAGGCGGGTATTACGACGGGCAATATCCTGCTCGCGGAAGAAATCCAAGGCTTAGCGCCTCGTCAGGAGAAACTGACGTTGGGCGCCGCCTGAATCTCGGCGCTGTCCTCAAACTCCAGCAGCTCTGCGTCTTCTCGATGCCCAAACTGATTGGCAATCACGATATTGGGGAAGGATTGACGGTAGGTGTTGTAGGCCATCACCGCATCATTAAAGCCCTGACGCGCAAACGCCACGCGATTCTCGGTGGACGTGAGCTCTTCACTGAGCTGTTGCATATTGGCGCTGGCCTTGAGGTCAGGGTAGGCCTCCATCACGACGTTGAGTTTGCCGAGCGCGCCGGCGAGCGCACTTTCAGCCCCAGACAGGTTTTTGATGCCGCTGGCAGTCACATCGCCGGTACTGAGGTTGCCGAGTGCGGCAGCGGCCTCGTTGCGCGCCATGATGACGGCTTCGAGGGTCTCTCGTTCGTGGCTCAAATAGCCTTTGGCCGTCTCGACAAGATTAGGGATCAGGTCGTAGCGGCGTTTTAGTTGCACCTCAATTTGCGCGAAGCCATTCTGGTAACGGTTCGACAGTGACACCAGTTGGTTGTAGATGGCGATCGCCCAGACAACTGCCAAGACGATGACGCCCAGCGTGATCCACGTGCTCATTTCCATAGCGTTCCCCTTTTTTCCAATCCGTTGGTTAGGTAGCCAGTCAAGCGTGCAGGGAGCCGCTGCGGCAACTAGCGGCTCCCAGATTCCATCAGCTTAGCACTGGCGGTGCGCGAGTTTAAATCGGCCAGGTGTCCCGGACACCAGCGCGCTGCGGTCTCTCTACCATGACCGGCTTTGCCGGGGGAGCGTCTATGACAGGTCAGTCAGATTGGATTTCGATGTCGATGTCATCGACCTGGCCGATGGCGGCCGTGACTGCGGCCTCAATCTCGGCCTCTGTCGGTTCACGCCCCTCGGCCCGCGCGGTCTCGACAACCGCAGCCACAGCAGCGGCGAGGTCGCCGGCGGGCTTGTCGTCTGCATCAATACTCACCGAGATCATCAGCTCCTGTGATTCTGCTGCCACATCGTCTGATTCCAGCTGAATCTTCACTTCCTGATGAATCTCTCGCTCGCTGGCCTCGTCGGTTTTAATGACCCAGACCTTATGATCCTCGTCTGCACCCAGTGTTTTCAGGTCTACCTCGCCATCGCCGTGGTGGAACATCGCCATACGCGGCGGTGGGCCATTGCGCTCCGGCGTGATGACGTCGTCCAATAAAATGGCGCCCCCGATCAGTGCGCCCAACACGAGCGCTGGTCCATAACCTGATTGCATTGCTTGATCTCCTGCTGAGTGACGGCGGCGAAAATGACACAGTCGCCAATGCAAGACAATCGTTCATGTTGCCGACACCAGAGGTGCGTCGAAGGTGTTACATTTGGGATGGTTTGGGACTTTTTTGGGTGAAAGGATGCACAGTAAAAATTGGCTCATCGCGACAATAATCGTACTCCTGTCATCAGCTTGTGGCGGCGGAGGCGGCGGCTCTAACCCGCCAGCGCCACCGGTGGCTGACGGTGGCGGGGGAGATGGAGACACCACTGGAGACGACGACGGTGCTTGCGGCGTGTCGGCTCAGATTGACTTTGTCGAGGGCGTGACCGAATCCTGGTACCTCTGGTATGACGAGATGGCCAGCGTGGATAAGTCCGGCTTTGACAGCGCACAGGCCTACCTCGACGCGCGCTTGCAGCCGCTGATGGACGATGGCCGGGACAAGGGTTTTTCTTACCTGACGACGATTACCGAGGATGAAACCAACATCAGCTCGGGTGCCTATATTGGCTTCGGCTGGCGTTCTGATCAAACCGGTGTGTTTATTGTTGATGTCTTTGAGAGTGGACCGGCCTTTGCTGCTGGGGTGCGACGCGGCATGGAGTTAGTGGCTGTCGATACCGGATCGGGCTTTGAAACCCTCGACGAGTTGAGCGATCGCAATGCGTCGAGCGAGGAGATTTACGGTGCTCGTGAAGTCGGCGTGGAGAGGACGTTTCGCTTCCGACAGAACGGCGACGAGATTGATATCTTGGTGGCGAAAGAAGAGCTTGCTCCACCTGCACTCTCCGAGTCGCCGCTACTGATCGAGCGCGAAGGCCTATCGCCGGTTGGGTACCTCCACCTGCGGCAGTTCATTGATGCGGCGCTGACCCCTGCAGAGGACTTTACCTCACTGACCGATGCGACCCGCGTCTTTGAGGATGCGGGTGTGACCGACCTGATTGTTGACCTTCGCTACAACGGCGGGGGCTTGCTGAGCGTCGCGGACACCATGATGGACTTGCTGGCGGGTTATGCGCCATCCGGTGAGGCGTCGTACAAAATTCAGGTTAACGACCAACACCCTGAATTTAATGATGACCGCAGCAACTGGGGCGTATTTGATGTGTTGCCTGACACGGCGTATCCCGTCCGCATTGCCTTTATTACCTCGGGCTACACCGCTTCAGCCAGCGAGCTGGTCATCAATGGGCTCGATCCGCACATCGAAGTGGTGCTGGTGGGTGGCAATACCTTTGGCAAACAGGTTGGCCAGGGCCGCTGGGATATGTACGAGAATGTTGAAGGGTTGGAGCGCGAGGACTGCGATGTGGCGCTCAGGCTGACGGCTTTTGAAATCGTGAACGGCGAAAATCAGGGTGGGTATCATCAGGTCGGTCTCGATGGCACCGGGCGTTTCACCTTGTGCCGCGGAGAGGATGATTTATCGCATCCGCTGGGTGACGCCCGGGAGGGCTTGGTTGCGACGGCCCTCGATTGGTTCGGCAGTGGTGCATGTCCCTCGTCCAGCGGTTCTGGACGTGGTGTGCCGTTGGCAAACGAGCGCGCGGCACCGCCGCCCTGGTTGCCCATCGAATACATTCCAGAGCGTATTGACGAGAGCGTGAGGTAAGGCGTTGCGCTAAAGATGGCTTCGCTCGCCGAGCGAGAACGTATTCGTAAAAACACAATGGAACAACCATGACTGACAGCGTGCATAAGAGTGACGTTTTTCTCGACATCGTGCGGGGTCGCCGTTCGATGCGGGACTTCAAGCCAGATCCCGTCCCCGAGGAGATCATCGCGGCCGTGTTCGGCGGTGCACAGCGTGCCCCCAGTAACTGCAATACCCAACCCTGGTTCGTGCATGTGGTGACCGGGGACACGCTGGAAGCGCTGCGCGCGGAGCTGCCTGCCAAGTTTGCGGCCGGTGAGATTGCGCTGGATTTTCCCTACGACGGTCAGTACGAGGGCGTCTACAAAGAGCGGCAGTATGCGTCAGCGACTGCGCTCTACGATTCTCTGGGTATTGCCCGAGAACAGAAAGCCGAGCGCAACGCCTGGTTTATGCGCAACTTCAGTTTCTTTGATGCACCCGCGGTGGCGTTCTTCACTCTGCCCACCGGCTTTGGTCTAAGAGAAGCCTGTGATCTGGGCATGTTTGCGCAGACGGTGATGCTGGGTCTCACGGCGCACGGCTTGGGTTCCTGCCCTCAGACGGCACTGGCGTTTTTGGCGAATGTCATACGGCCTACACTCGGTCTTGGGGATCACGAGCAGCTGATGTTCGGTATGTCGTTCGGTTATCCCACTGAGACCGCGGTGAATGAGGTCCAGACGGAGCGTGCCGCCTTGCAGGACGTTGTCACCTTCCACAGCTGATGCTGTCGCGATCCGCGTCTGGCGATAGCGACGCGGATGCGCGTGCCAAGAATGGATGGCAGCCTAGATCGCGTACGAAAGGGCGAACGCTAGAGTGGTCTGGGCCAGTCACGCAGGGTAGGGGCGGCGCGCTACTGCGGCGGCTTGGTAGATGGTTAGATTCGGCCCGGGTCTCAGCGACCCGGTGCAGCCAGAAATTCCGTGATGTTTAGATTGAAACCCGACAGGGCATTGAAATGGAGCGGCGCTGACATCAGCTGCAGGTCTGTCAGGCCCAGCTGTCTGAGCATTTGTGCACCGGTGCCAATCAGTCGGTAATTTTGTGGCGGTGCTGGCCGCTGCTCTGCATGGAGTAGTTGATCGAGGTCCTCGAGGATCGTGTGTGGCGTCTCGGTGCCACCCAGCAGTACCACGACGCCGCGTCCCTCTGACGCAATATGTTGCATCGCCGCACGGTAAGACCAGCCCGGCACGCCCTTGTCATCCAGTCGGGTGCCCAGAAAATCCCGTAGCGTATTCATGGGTTGCACTCGCACCGGGACGGCGCCCGGGGCGCTGAGATCCCCCACGCTCATAGCGAAATGCAGGGTGTCGTCGATGAGATCCCGGAAGGTATGCAGCGTGCATCGACCCCACTCGGTGTGGATGTGCTCAGCACTGTGCAGTTCGATCGATTGCTCGTGTAGTGATCGATACTCGATGAGATCTGCGATGGTGCCCATATTGAGCCCATGGTCTTTCGCAAAGACCTCGAGCTCCGGCCGGCGCGCCATGGTGCCGTCGGGATTCATGATTTCCACGATGACGGCCGCCGGCGCAAGCCCCGCCATGCGCGCCAAGTCGACCCCGGCTTCAGTGTGCCCGGCGCGTTTCAGCACGCCGCCCGGCTTGGCAACCAGCGGAAAGATATGCCCCGGTTGTTTGATGTCTTTAGGCGTGGCGTCGGGCGCGACGGCTTGCAGAATGGTATGCGCGCGCTGTGCGGCGCTGACCCCGGGCCCCACCTGTTCTGTGGCATCGATGGATACCGTGAAGTTCGTTTCGTGTTGCGACCGGTTATCGCGCACCATGAGGGGAAGGTTGAGCTGTCGTGCGCGCTCGGGCGTGATGGGCATGCAAATCAGTCCACACGCCTCAGTGGCAAAAAAGTTAATGACCTCGGCGGTGACTTTTTCTGCGGCGATAATGAGATCGCCCTCGTTTTCGCGGTCTTCGTCATCCATCAGGATGACCATGCGGCCGGCACTGATGTCGTCGAGGAGTGTGGGGATATCGCTGAGCATAATCGTCGGTGTAATCGCTTGCTTAGACCAGCTCAATCGCGACGGCAGTGGCCTCGCCACCGCCAATACACAGCGCTGCGACACCTTTTTTCTTGCCGTAATGGGCCAGGGCGTGCATGAGGGTCACTATCAGTCGGGAGCCGGTTGAGCCGATGGGATGACCTTGAGCGCAAGCGCCGCCGTGAATATTGACGGATGCAGGGTCGAGATTCAGTGCTCGGGTTGTCAGCATGGTCACCATTGCGAAGGCTTCGTTGATCTCCCAAAGATCCACCTCTGAAGCGGACCAACCGGCCTTTTCCAGCACCTGCTTTGCTGCGCCAATGGGTGCCAGCGTAAAGGACTCAGGAGCCAGGCTGTTGCGAGAGTGGGCAACAATCCGCGCCCTTGGTGCGAGACCGTGCGCCGCTGCCGCCGATTCACTTGCCAACAGCAGCGCGCTGGCGCCGTCCGATATTGAGCTTGAGTTAGCCGGGGTGATCGTGCCGCCCTCGGCAAAAGCCGGACGCAACTGCGGAATTTTTTCCAGATTGGCCTTGTGCGGCTGTTCGTCCACGGTCACGGTGTGCTCACCGCGCCGGGTGCGAATGGTGACCGGCGCAATCTCTTCAGTGTTCAGTCCTTCGTCGATTGCCCGCTGCGCGCGTGTCAGGCTCTCAATGGCGAAGGCGTCCATCTCCTCGCGCGTCAGGCCATGCTCATCCGCGGTTTTCTGAGCGAAAGTACCCATCGCGGCGCCGGTATAGGCGTCCTCGAGCCCGTCGAGAAACATATGATCGAATAATTTGGTATGGCCAAGTCGCTGCCCCTTGCGGCCTGTCATCAGAATCTGGGGCGCGTTAGACATGCTCTCCAACCCGCCGGTAATGACCAACTCGTTGGTGCCAGCGCTAATGCTGTCAGCGCCGAAAATGGTGGCCTGCATGCCGCTGCCACAGGCTTTGTTAATGGTGACTGCGCCGGTGGTGTTAGGAATACCCGCGCCGAGCATGGCCTGACGGGCAGGGCACTGTTTCAGGCCTGCCGGTAACACGCATCCCATAAAAACCTCATCAACGGCCTCGGCACTGACGCCTGATCGCTCCAGGGTTGCGGAGATCGCAGTGGTGCCTAATTCATTGGCGGTCGCGTCGGCGAGGTCCCCTAGCAGCCCTCCCATGGGGGTGCGGGCGCCGTCGATAATCATGATGTCGGTCATGGTGTCACTCTAAGCTGGGCAGGGGCGGGCATTTAGCCCCAAGTCGTTTAGGCCTGCAAGCTCAGTTTAGATGAGTCATCGGATTAAACGCCTTGCCCCGGACTGCGGTACGAAAAGCCGTTGGCGTCAGACCCGTCTGTTCCCTAAACATGCGGGTGAAATGCGAGGGGTCGCCCAGACCGATGGTGTTGCCGACCTCGGTTATGGAGAGATTGGTGCGTCGCAGCAAAGACTGGGCTTCATCAATACGACGTTGTTGCAGATAGCCGCTCATGGAGACCCCTGTTGCCGCCTTGAATCGGCGCGTCAGAGTGCGGGTGCTGATATCGAGTTTTTCCGCTAGCGCTGCGAGTGGCGGTGGCGCGCGCAGGTCGCGGATCAGTTCGGCTTGCGCCTCGGCAATCAGCTCGTCGTGGTGCAGGTCGCGGGGCGATCCGACCGGGGAGGGCGAAAAACGTTGTCTGATCTCGGGTGAGAACTGACTCTCTATGTGCCGCGCGACACGCGGCGAAAAGATTTCGCCGCACAGGTAGACCATCAGATCTGCCACCGAGTTAACGCTGCTGACACAGAACACTGAGCCTGATTGTGTGATCAGCTGCCGCCGCTCCAGCGGAATCTCGGGAAACCGCTCGGCAAATTCATTAAACCACTGCCAGTGGGTCGTCATGGAGCGCCCGTTCATCAGGCCGGTCTCGGCGAGTAAGAAGCTTCCGGAGCCGATGGAGATGGTGAGGCCACCACCCGCCACGTGTTTTGCGATCAGGTCGATGTGTTCCGGGTGGCGCCGCAATACGCGGCTGGGACGACGCCAGATAGCGGGAATGAGCAGCAGATCGGTTTCATATGGATCGGATAGGGGTTGGGTGTTGAGCGTGAGGCCACTCTGTATGGACAGCGGGCCCCCGTCGCGACTCAGGCACGAGACTTCGAGTGAATGCGCACCATTGCGCCCCAGTGCCTGAGCGGCGCCCGTCATGATCTCCATAGGCAGCGTGATGGAGGAGGCGAGCATGTCTTCGTGAGTGAGCGCGGCGATACGAAAATGAGCCGAGGCGGCCACAGTTTTTGGCTTAATGTTCATATTATTTGGCTTTATACGCATAGAAAAAGCGGCTGTCGAGCGTAGACTGCGTGGCTTTGCGGTGACTGGAGATCAGTGGCCGCTTCTGCTCTCAAGGAGACAGCATGCTCAGATTTCCGGTCATGGTGGCTGCCGGCGGCATTAACAGTGCCGGCCGCACCTCGCAGCGACATGCATACCGGCGCATGATCTGGGATCAGCTCGACGCCGGTAATCGCTCCGGTACTCAAGCCGCACTGGCGCAACTGATGGGTGTCGAGGATGCTCAGCGGTTGCTGGCGCACACGCTGGTGCGCGAGATAGAACCGGCATGGTTCGATCATCGCGCGGTGCCGTGGCACCGTCGGGCACGGATCAGCCCGGGGCAGGCGGAGAGTCTGTTCGACTACAACCCCGGGGGGATGGCTGATGGCGTTGTGCCGGGGGCCGAGGCTACCCGGTTGGATGACAATCGTATTCAGCTGGCGCTGGGTCCTGAGGCAGAGGTGCTGCTGCCAAGTACGCGACAATTCGATGTCAGTAGCGCCGGCCAATTGCCGAGCGGCTTTGATCCTGGCGCTCTGTATGCCTCACGTAATCATCCGCGGGCGCTGCAGATGACCGTGTTTGCCATGTCTGACGCGCTCGCTGATCTGGGCATGGACTGGTCTGCGGTGGCGGAGCGCGTACCGGCCGACGCGATCAGTGTGTATGTATCCAGTGCAATGGGCCAGCTTGACGAGTCGGGCTCTGGCGGCATGCTGCGCTCGCGCCTGAAGGGCCGTCGCGTGAGCTCCAAGCAATGCCCCTTCGGCTTTGCGGAGATGCCGGGCGACTTTATCAGTGCCTATGTTTTGGGCTCCTTCAGTGCGACAGGCCCTGCCTTGGGAGCTTGTGCCACGTTTCTCTACAACCTGCGACTGGGTATCGAGGATATTCGTAGCGGTCGCTCGCGCGTTGCCGTAGTCGGTGCCGCCGAGGCGCCGGTGAATCCCGAAATCATGGACGGTTATGTCGCGATGGGGGCCTTGGCGACAGACAAAGGCTTGAGGCAGCTTGACGGATTGAGTGATGACGCGTCGCCAGACCATCGCAGAGCCTGCCGACCCTTCGGTGATAACTGCGGCTTTACCATGGCCGAGTCTGCCCAGGTGGTGATACTGATGGACGATGAGCTCGCCCTTGAGCTGGGCGCGCCGCTGTTAGCAGGCGCCCCTTTTGTCAGCGTGCGGGCAGATGGCGCGAAGAAATCGATCTCGGGCCCGGGCGCGGGCAATTATTTGACTGTGGCTGAGTCGATGACGGCGCTTCGCGCGATTGTGGGTGAGGAGCGCCTAAAGCAGCGCGGCATGGTTCAAGCTCACGGCACGGGTACGCCGCAGAATCGCGTGACAGAATCCACTTTGTTGAGCCGGGTTGCCTCGGCTTTCGGCGTCACAGAGTGGCCGGTTGCCGCCATTAAGAGCTACGTTGGTCACTCCTTAGGTGCGGCGGCGGGTGACCAACTGACCGCAACCCTTGGTATTTGGCAGCACCATCTGATACCCGGTATCAACACGGTGGAAGAACTGGCCAGCGATGTGATGACGGAGCGACTCGGTTTTGCGCTTGAGGCACGCGACAGTCGTGATATCGACTATGCGTTGATCAACAGCAAGGGCTTCGGTGGGAACAACGCGACGGCTGCGCTGCTGAGCCCGGCCATGACGGAACAGCTACTAGCAAAGCATCATGGCCGCTCTGCCATGGATGCTTGGCGTCACCGACATGAGGTGTTGCAAGCAGAGCGCGAGACCATCGAATCAAAACGTATCGCCGGGGACTGGTCTCCGTCGTATCGTTTCGATGAGGGCGTCATCGGTGACACCGAGATTGCCGTGACCGATAAGACGGTTCAGTTTGGAAGTGCCAAGATCTCGCTGAAGGGTGACGTGCCAGAGGATTGGCAGCTCGACTGACACGACAGATTTGCTAGGCTGTCACGTCACTCATGGAGCCGTCATCAATGTCTGCCTTGGATCTACTGCTATCGCGCACCTCTCATGCCCGTCTGGTCGAGCCCGGCCCTGATGCGGAGCAGTTGGAAACGATGCTCAGGGCCGCCATGCGCGCGCCCGATCATGGTCGCTTGCGGCCGTGGCGATTTGTGGTAATCACAGGCGAGCGACGTGCTGCCTTGGGCGAATGTTTTCAGCAGAGTCTCGAGTTGAGAGGGGTGACCGATTCGGCGCAGCTCCAAAAAGCGGCCAACGCGCCGTTGCGCGCGCCGGTCGTGATCGCCGGCTTACTCCATGCGATAGCGCACGACAAGGTGCCCAGAGACGAGCAGGGGCATGCGGTTGCCGCAGCACTCCACGCAGCACAGCTCGCCGCGGATAGCCTTGGGTTCGGCACTGTGTGGCGCACCGGTGGCTACGCCACAGATCCCCATGTGATGGAGGCGCTGGGCGGCGCACCTGAAGATCAGGTGATCGGCTTCTTATATGTCGGAACCCGGGAAGGGCCGGGCAAGCCCGTGGTCGATGAGCCACTTGAATCTGTGGTGCGCTACTTTTAAATTGCGCCGAGCTTCGGGGGCGCTGTATCGACATGTTTAACAAACCATGGCTTCAATTTTTGCTGCTTGGCTGGGCGCTATTCTTCGCTTCTGCGCAGTTGTTCCCCGAACCCAAGCCCGTGCTGGGCCCCCCCAATGCAGAGCGCTTGGCGGCAATGGTGGAGAATTACACTCGTTTCGCACAAGGCAGCGTGAACCCCGAATTGCTGGAGCGGTTCGTCGACACAGAGTTGCGCGACGAGTTGCTATTCCGAGAAGCACTGGCTCGGGACCTGCAGTACCGCGACGCTGCGGTAGAACAGCGCATTGTCCGCAATATGAAGTTTCTGGATGCCGAAACCACGGCCAGCGATGCGGCGTTGATTGAACAAGGTTATGCGTTGCGCCTGCACCTCACCGACGAGGTGATTCGCCGGCGACTGGTGCAGATTATGGAACGGCTCATTGTGGCCACAGCCGATCCCCTTGCGCCGACGACAGCACAGATTTCGGCGCGCTACGAATCAGAGCTCGACAGTTGGCGAGAGCCTGCCCGTTACAGCTTTAGCCACGTGTTTCTCTCGTCAGACCGGGCCGATGAGATGCCCGAGCTCGTTGCTGTCGTAGACGCCGGGCAGTTGACGCCCGAAGACGCCCGCCTGCTGGGCGCCCCTTTCTTGTCTGGATACGAATTTCGCCGCCAAAGCCCTGATCAGATGATTCGGGTTTTCGGCGCAGTGTTTGCGGAGCAAATCGAAGCGCTCGCGCCGGCACCAGGTGCATGGGTCGGGCCCGTCGAATCAGCCTTTGGACAGCACTACGTGTACATCAGGGATTTTGAACCGCCGCGAACGCTGCCACTTGAGGAGGTCAGTGTGCGGATCGAGCGCGATCTGGTGCGAGAGGCAGAAGCGCAGCGCGTGACCGATTGGGTGGAGCAGGCGATGACGCGCTATGAGGTGCTGCGCTCATGAGGATCTTGCTGGCTCTGATGTGCTTGATGTTTGCGACTGAGGTTGCGGCACACCGTTTTGCCCCCTCGCTGTTGGCGGTACAGCAACTGTCAGAGACGACCTTTGGGGTGACCTGGAAAACACCCATCCAGAAAGTGTCATCGACCCCCATTGAGCCTGTCCTGCCCGCTGACTGCGCGCTGACGTCAAGCTCACCCTGGATTCAGGAGGGCACCGGGATGCTGATGCAGATGCAGTGGGATTGTGCGGCGGGCATCGTCGGGAAAACACTGTCGGTGAGTGGTCTCGGGGAGAATCAGTCTTCTGCGTTACTGCGAGTGACCTTGGCTGACAACGTGTTTCATCAGGCGGTTTTCACCGCATCTGAGCCGTCGTTCATGATCCCTGAGGAGGGGTCGGCAGGTTCTGTCGCCCTCGACTACAGCTGGCTGGGTGCCGAGCATATTTGGGCGGGGCCCGATCATTTGCTGTTTGTGATGGGTTTACTCCTGCTGGTGGGCTGGAATCGCCGGCTGATCGTCACCGTGACGGCGTTCACGGTAGGACACAGTGTGACGCTGGCGATGGTGACGCTGGGGTTGTTCGACTATCCGGTGTCACTCGTTGAATTCATGATCGCGCTGTCGATTTATGTATTGGCGGTCGAGCTGGCAACGGGGCGGGCAGGGGCGCTGTGGCGACAGCCGTGGTGGCTGGCCGGGGGGTTTGGTCTCCTGCATGGCATGGGCTTTGCCGGTGCGCTGGCCGAGACGGGGTTGCCGCAATCCAACGTGCCGCTGGCACTGTTGTTTTTCAATGTCGGTATTGAATTGGGGCAGCTCGCCTTTATTGTGCTACTGATGTTGCTGGTGACAGCAGGCAGTCGGCTTTTCCCGCGCGGCATGACGCAACTGCGGCCAGTACCGGTTTACATTCTGGGTGCGCTGTCAGCGATGTGGTGTATTGAACGTGGGCTCGAGGTGCTGGCCTGATCAGGGATTACCGGGCCAGTTCCTCATTTCAATGACCGGGTGGAATGCGATCGCAATCCCCTCGTCAATGTGATTTTCGTTTTCCAGTACGTCTCTGCGTCTGACAAACGCGGTACCGCTGCGGGTGTCGACGGCATCGGTGACCTCCATGCCGCCCTCACCCGAGAAGAGCCGCTGCAGATCCATGTTGAACCAGGCAATGCGCATGGTGGCGGCGGCAACCGCTCGTGACCAGTCAAATTCAGCGGTTACCCCGCTGCCAGCACCTTGCACTGCGGGCTTTCGCGTCACCCCATCGAAGCGGGTCACACGATTGAGACCTTGCTCGTAGTACACATCTTTTTCGATGATGTCGGTAAAGATAATGCTGCCAATATCGGTCTGTTCACGCAGCTGGTCGCGGACAGCCTGCACGATTTGGATAAACGACTTTTGATTGACTCGTCCGGTGGTGGGATCAATCGGGTCGCCGTAGATGAGAATGGCGTTGTTCCAGCGCTGCGCAAATTCACGTTGAGGGCGCACTTCATACCCCGCGTCTTCCAGGTATTCCTGCACGCGGGTGTCGACAAAGGCCTCGCGTTTTTTCAAATAATTGCGCGACGGCGCGCCGAGGTTGACGTTGGCGATGACGACCACTTTACTGTCGAGTTGATCGAATAGTGCTTGCTCGAACACGTTGGAAGGCGTGGTTGCGTTGTAGCCCCCGCCAACAGTCGGTGAACCGCTACAGCCCATCAGGCCCGCGACCATGACTGAGGCGATCCACAATCGCTTGAATAGCGTGCTCGACAGCGCGGATGCGGTTGATGGGCGAGGGTGGCTGCGTTCAGCAAGCATATTGGTATTCCTTCAAGCGAGAGCGCGTATGCTACCAAAGGAGCGCAATAGATGAACCACACCCTCCACTCGCGCGAGTCGGGTCAGGGCCCCGACGTGCTTTTGTTGCATGGCTTATTCGGACAAAGCGCCAATCTGCGCAGCGTGGCCAGAGCGTTAGAGCCTGACTTTCGGGTGCACGGTTTGGATCTGCCCGATCACGGACAGTCTCTGTGGCTGTCGGATGCCTCGCTGCCCGCATACGCCACCTGTGTGTCGGATTGGATGGCTGATCAAGGTATCGACCATGCCCATGTCATTGGGCACTCGCTGGGCGGCAAAGTGGCGATGGAGTTGGCGCTGACGACGCCGGCAAAGGTAGGCCGGCTGGTGGTGGCCGATATCGCCCCCGTGGCGTATCCGAGGGGCCATCAAGCCATTATTGCCGCGCTGAAGGCGGTGCAGTCGAGTGGGTGTCGGAGTCGCGCCGATGCGGAGGCCATCTTGCAGGATGCAATCGAGGACCCCGGTGTCATTGGCTACTTACTGATGAGCCTGAGAGCGGAGGCAGGCGTGTACCAATGGCGTTTTAATCTTGAGGGCTTGGCGTCGGCGTATGACAGACTGGGTGAAGCCCCCAGCGATGCGGAACCGTTTGCCGGGCCGTCATTGTTTCTGCGCGGTGCGCAGTCCTCCTATGTGCTGGCTGAGCACGAGGACACCATCACGCGCCGGTTTCCGGCCAGCGAACGGGTAACCATCGACCCAGCTGGCCATTGGCTCCACGTAGACCAGCCGCAGACCTTTAATCGACGAGTCAGGGACTTTTTGTCTGGTGCTTAATGACTGTGCCACAGGCCCATAGGCAGAGGTCGATAAATTGGATGGCCTTGGCGCCCCATGGCGAGTTGATGGGGAGGCGGAGGGCGTGCGCTCCTCGGCGCCATCAGTCATCAAAAGTGTCCACAGATTCTGTGGATAACTCCTTGGATAATTTGTTTAATCCGCGTTTCAAGGCCGAAGAGTCGTCGCCGCCAGCAGATTGGTTAAATTTTAACCACTACAGCAAAAGTCATAAATATTAGAAACTTACGGCTATGCTGTGAGTCGATTTATGCGGTGTGTCACATAAATTGAATAAAAATGTCATGCGGGGCGGGTGTGTGCATAACCACATAGCTGTGGCTACTACAGAACTTTGATAACGCGCAACCCCCTTTCGGCACTTTTTTCGCTTTCAGGGGAAAAAATTTCAGTCACCGCGGTAGCGACACCCCGCATCGCAGGTCTCGCGCACCTCCACTTCAGTCAGTTCGGGCAGCGCGGGCTTCAGTCGCACCCAGATCCAGCGGCACAGATTCTCGCTGGTGGGATTATCGAGCCCCTCGATGTCGTTGAGATAGTAATGATCAAGCTGTTGCAGTAGAGGGTCGAAAGCCTGGTTTATGATATCGAAATCCATGATCCAGCCGGTCTCTGGGTCGACCTCGCCCTCAATGGTGATACGGATATGATAGGAGTGGCCGTGCAGGCGCGCACATTTATGACCTGCCGGCACTTTGGGGAGAAGATGCGCTGCTTCAAAGCGAAAATCTGTGTAGAGCTCCATCGCATCATCTCGCAGTGGGGGTGAAAAAATTCGCGGCGATTCTACACGGTTTATCGAATTCTGCGATGCCTGTGAGCGACGCCGAAAACGCCTGAAAGCGCATTGACAGGGTGGGCGCGATCCCTATAATGCGTCGCTCTGGTTTGGGGTGATTAGCTCAGCTGGGAGAGCATCTGCCTTACAAGCAGAGGGTCGGCGGTTCGATCCCGTCATCACCCACCATCCTCTCTCTGAGGTGGCGCCAAACCACAACCGATGCAGGCTCTGCATTGTCTACCTGGAGCGGTAGTTCAGTTGGTTAGAATACCGGCCTGTCACGCCGGGGGTCGCGGGTTCGAGTCCCGTCCGCTCCGCCATTTTTTTACAGTCTGCCGTCCTCTATCGCGACGAGCTCATCCGCTGTCTGAAGTGCTTTCAGCAGGTCACGGTCATCTCTACAGCGTGCCCACCTGCACAGTTGGGTGACGACTTCCGTTTTCAAGTACGCGAGCTCTGCCGCGAGTAATCTCTCGCGTAGGTCGTCTGAGTTCATGGTTTCCCCCGCCGCTGCCTATCGCGGTCGTTATCGTTATGACCTGAGGGTAGCGCAATCTCCGCTGCGACACAGATGTTTCTCTATTTTCGTTTCGATGCGAGACGCACGGCATTAGAGACGCTGGCCTGCTTGTATTCAGCGGGTTAGAGTTTGGCATGCTTGTTCTTGTGATCTGCGTTGCATTCGTGATGCTCGCTGCCCTGATATGGACCCCGGCCAAGCCGCGCTCGCCGGCGACCCTGTGCTTTGCACTCATCAACGCCATTGTGTTGACCCTCTGCGGATTGCTGATACTGAGACAGTGGCTGGACATGCCAAACCTCGAGGCGGCGGTGATCTATCACCTCAGGGTGGGTATGGAGCAGGCGGGCTACGGCGATTTTTGGCGGGAAATAGTCGCGATCACAGCCTACCTAATGGTGGTCTTGGCCTGTGTGGCACTGCCGCTGCTACCTCAGGTTCGATGGTCGCTCGCTGTGCCAAAGCCCGGTGGTAATCGTCTGGCGGTGGCGCTCGTGGCCGCGGCGATGCTGCTGGGCCCCGGGCGCTACTGGTACTCGGTTAGCAATATGACAGCGGCATCGCAGGCTGCCCTCTCTAAGACGTTTCGCGACCAATATGTCTCGGTGACGCAGCTGCCAGCGGTCGAGAGCCCCAAAAGCCTCATCTATCTTTATTTGGAGTCGCTTGAGCGCACCTACTTTAATGAAGCGATTTTTCCGGGTCTGGTGCCGAACTTAAAGCGTTTGGAGGCGGCGGGATTAAGTTTTGCCCATGTCAAGGAGACGCCGTACACGAACTGGACCATCGCGGGGATGGTGGCCACGCAGTGTGGCGTCCCGCTACTGCTACCCGAATCAGACTATGGTCAGGAGGCGCATTACGGCAATGCGATGGGAGGGATTAGTGCTTTTATGCCCAACGCGAACTGTCTCGGCGACCTGCTGAAAACCGCTGACTATCAACTGCACTACTTGGGCGGCGCCTCGCTCAAGTTCGCAGGCAAGGGCAATTTCTACCTCACTCACGGCTTTGACGAGACGATCGGCATTGACGAGCTCGCCGATCAGATGACGGGGCAGGAGTGCACCAACGCCTGGGGTTTGTGCGATGACGAGCTGTTTCACATGGCGGAGCGGCGTCTGCTCGAGTTGAGGTCTATGCCTGATCCCTATGCACTGGTGATGCTGACTTTGGACACCCATGCGCCGCGCGGCATGAAATCCCGCACCTGCGGCCCACTGCAATATGGCGATGGTGATAACCCCATTTTGAATGCCGTCCATTGCACCGATCTGCTTGTCGGTCAGTTGGTTGATCGGTTAATGGAGCAGGGCTACCTCCGCGATGCGGTGCTGATCGTCGCGTCCGACCATCTCTCCAATCGCAACACGGCGACCGATCTCATGAATCGGGGCTGGCGGCAGAATCTTTTCTTTGCGTTGGGGGACGACATCCCTGCGAACAGGGTGCAGGTCAATGTCGAGAAGGTCGATCTCGCCCCCGTGGTGCTCAATCTGCTGGGGTACGACGTGCCCAGACTGGGTTTCGGTATCAGCCCTGTGAGCGGGGTCAATGAAATCGTGCCAGCGAATCCTCAAATAGATTGGGATCAGGTGACCAACTCATCTCAGTTGTCGCGGTTTTTATGGTCTTTTCCCGATTTGACCGGGGAGATCGCTTTGGTGACCAACGGAGAAGAGTTGCAGATCGACGACACCTCTTTGAGCCTGCCGACGCTCATTTTACTGGGCGATGACTTGCGAATCGCCTCGATTCACCCAGAAATATACTCGGCCACAAAGAGCGCACAGACCTTGCTGGATCGGCCGGGATCGCAACGATTCATCTGGGCTGATCGCTGCGGGGCGCTCGCGCGCATCATGGATACCGCGCAGCGACCTGATGAAGGCCAGTGCCTGCTTTATGGTGCCCTTGCAGGAGAGCGCCTCTTCATCGACGTCTTGCAGCCCGATACCGCGGTTGAATCCGGCGTGTTACTCGCGCGGTTGGCAGCGGCGACAGGTCCGCTATCTACAGAGACGGAACAACGACGGCGAGCGGTGCTAGCGGCGCATGTCACTGATTAACACGCTAGACCTCTGGCGCCGTATCGAGTGCGGTGGAGGTTTTTTTGACGATAAATCAAGGCGGTGTGGTCGCACTCATTGGGGGTTGAGTCGCACATCAAAGGCGATGACATGTCGCTTTGCGTCGACCTTTTGCGGGTGAACAAAGTGCATGTAGTAAGGGGGGAATAAAATTACCTGTCCTGTTCGGGGCTGGTGCAGATGTCGGGAGGGTTGATTACCGATGCTGACTGCATTGAGGTTGGGGTTGATGAATTCGAGGCAACCCTCGGGCTCGGGTGCATCGGGGACCCAGACGTAATAGACCCCGGAAATGATGTTGTATTCCTTGGGGTGGAAGTGCGGCGCCTGCCAGTCACCTGCACCCAGCGATACGGCCCAGCTAAATATAGAGACCGGTGTGAAAGTGGGGTCGCAGTGCAGTACCTGTGACAGATAGCTCTCGATGGCGGGCCAAATAATCTGTGCTTTTAAGGTACGAATCGCCGCATCGTCGCGATCCAGAAACCGCTCGCCATCTGCCGATTGATAGCCACCTTGGGTGGTGTTGTCAGCCGATGACGCCGCGTTCGCCTCGCTCTGGCTGGCGGTCTCCATCACCTGGAGAAGGCCATTGGTCAACTCGTCGATACCCGTGTGTGACCGCAATAGCACGGGCGTGGGAAAGTGTTGCTCCAGCGTTTCCTCAGTTTTCATTTGCGGGTTCTCCTTCTCGGGTGCTTCCTCCGACCAGTGCATCGCCAATGGCTTTGCACGCTGGCGAACATCACGTTGCGGTCAGGCGTTTGAGCTGTTCTGTCTCCCGAGGGTCATACGGCGAGCCATCGGGATGCAAAATGTCATGATGCCAGATCTCCGGAGGGGGTGTGCCTGGGCGATCTCGCCACGAGTGAATGGTCTGGGTCCGACCTGATACCAGGCCCCAACAAAAGCACCCGACCTGCTCTTCTTTGAAGACCGGCAGGTGTGTAGAGATGCGGCTGTGAAAGGGCCGCGCCATCCATTCCGTACATAGAATGGGTCGTTGATGCTGGTCTCTCAGTGAGCCGATACGTTGCTTTAACGCTTTAGCACCGAGATATTGGTGGAAGGAGATGACGTCGGACTGCGCAAGCTGAAGCGCATTGAGTCGTCGATTGGGTGCCCAGACCCCGACCGTGAGCGGTTGACTGGGCGCCACCTCGCGCGCCCAGTCAAAGACCGCCTGCACCAGTGGCAGGGAAGGGCTCGGCATCACAAAGTGCCTGAATAAGCGCGCCATCGCGACCGGCGTGGCGCGATAAGCGGGCTGTGACGCCAACGGGAGTATCGCGTTGCCCGGCTCGTTGTATAGATCCCAAACGCAGACGCGCGGGTCTTCGCCGAAAGTACCCATCACATCGCGAACGTAGGCTTCAAGCCGAGGCCACTGTGATCGATCTCTCACAACATCGTGACCGGGTGATTGCGCCCAACGTGAGTTGTGAACGCCGGGTACGGGTTCCTCTTGAGGTCCGGTTTTCGGCGGAAACCAACAGTCGTCGAACAGTACGAACATGGTCTGGATGCCAACGGCATCCGCCAGCCGCAGAAAATGCTCAATGCGGGACTTGAAACCCTCGGCATCCGCCTGCCAGACGAGATCGTGGAGAAACACCCGCACGCTGTTCATGCCGATGTCGGCGGCCCATCCCAACTCGCGAGCAATAGTGTCGGGGTCGAAGGTCTCGGCCTGCCACATCTCAAGCTGATTGCACGCGGTGCTGGGGGTGAAATTACAGCCAACCCACCAGGGCTGATTCAGCGCCCAGCGCGCTATTTTTTCTTCTGTCCATCTCGATCGGTGCATGCGCAGGTCGGCTCCACTTCATCGCCGCCAGATCTCGGAGATCGACGAGGCGCGGCAAGCGGATATTCCTCTGTCGAGACCATGTATTAGCGACATGAAAGCAAGATGCGGCAGCCTATCTATCGCTGTCAAATACCGACAGCCACGATTGTTAATTCTTGCATTGATCAAGGTGAGAGGGGCACCTATGGTGATTGAGGTCCCCAGTCAAACTGGAGTGACAAAGGTCGCTATGGATAGCGTCGCCACAATGAAAAGGAGTTCACAATGAAAGCATCCCATCTATTTTTCGCCTTAACGAGTGTTGCGCTGGTCACAACACTCACTAGCGCAACGGTTCACGCCAAGCAGGCTAAAGACAAGATGGCCGTTTGTCATATCGGAACCGATACCGGCCCCAATGGAGAAACGTACCTCGATACCAAAGGCTGTCACCCCAATGAGGAAAACGACTATTTTTGCCCCGATGCCGGCAAGGTCGATTTGATCTTTGTTGGCAATGCGAGAGGTCATCTGGGTAGTGAATGGAAGCCCTCAAAACATAGTTTTGATGGTGTCTCTGATTATCCTGCGGTGGCGGTGGATATTGCCTTTGCCGATGTCGATGTCGATGGCGACGGCGTCGATGAGGGTTGCGAGGTCGAACCGGTCTGTGCAGACGGCATTTACCCTGACCCGAATAACTGCAACCAATTTTTTCAGTGTGCCAATGGGCAGCAGTTCCCCCCACAGAACTGCCCCGCAGGTCTTGTATTCAATCCGGAGGTGAACGTCTGCGATTGGCCCCAGAATGTTCATTGTGGCGGTCTTTGAGCAGCTACTCTGATGTGAGCGGGTAACGGCGGAAGCGACCGCAAAGAATCTGTCGCTTGACAGAGATTTCTGAGAGTACTTCTGTGACAGGCTAGCGGCTTGACCTCAACCCTCACAGCGGTACATTGATATCCATACCCGCCGCACAGGC
>JAYOUT010000017.1:23252-32847 GCA_038151055.1 Luminiphilus sp. | reverse complement strand
CAGCGTCTCATCATCAAGAACGAGCGGACCTCGCTGCTGCCTTTCGCTGGGCCGCACGGCTCAACTTTCACGAGGGCGTGGCAAATCACTTCTCGGTGGCCGTCAACGATGACGGTACGCAATTTCTAATGAACCCCAATCAATGGCATTTCTCGCGCATCAAAGCCTCTGACCTGATTCTGGTGGATGCCAACGACCCAGAGACAATGAACCGCCCTGACGCCCCCGACCCCACCGCCTGGGGTTTGCATGGCGCCCTGCACCGTCAGTGTAGCCATGCCCGCGTGGCGCTCCATGTGCACTCGATTCACGCGACCGTCCTGTCCACGTTGCAAGATCCACGGCTACCTCCCATCGATCAGAACTGCGCCATGTTTTTTAATCGCTACGCCGTGGATACTGAATACGGTGGGTTGGCGTTTGAAGAAGAGGCTGAACGCTGCTGCCAGCAATTGTCAGACCCAAATAAAAAGGTGCTCATCATGTGTCATCACGGCGTCATGGTCATTGGCGAAAACGTAGCAGACGCCTTCAATCGGCTGTTTTATTTCGAGCGCGCGGCAGAGACTTACATTAAAGCGCTGTGGACCGGGCAACCTTTGCGAGTGCTGTCGGACGAGGTGGCCGAAAAAACTGCGAGAGAGTTGGAAGACTACCCTGGACAGTCAGAACGCCACTTTGCTGAGCTCAAGGCAATACTGGACCGCGAGGAGCCGGATTACGCGCAATAAAAAAACCACCCGAAGGTGGTTTGATAAATGGTGGGCCGTGCTGGGTTCGAACCAGCGACCAATTGGTTAAAAGCCAACTGCTCTACCGACTGAGCTAACGGCCCAAAAAGGGAAGGCGCGTATGCTAACGCTAACGGGTGAAAAAACAAGCCCTATTGCGCTGTAAAAGGCCAGTGCTGATAGACAATCGTACCCCACACCACCGTCCACAAAATCAGCGAGAAGGTCACAGCAAGTGACCCCAAGTCTTTGGCGAGCCCCGACAGTTCATGCCGGTCCAGGCCGACTCGATCGGTCAGCACCTCAATTGAGGTATTCAGCACTTCAACAATCAATACGGTGAAGACCGCACCGATGAGTAAAAGGCGTTCAACCGGCGAAACAGGGAGTAGCACCGCAATGGGTATGAGCACGCAGGCCAATAGGACTTCCAGCTGAAAGGCTTCTTCTTTCCGCAGTAAAAAGCGCAACCCTTTGCCCGAATTCACCAGCGTGAAGAGCAACCGCTTGAGCCCTGTCCGTCGGACAACCTCCCCAGCATCCTGATGTTGGTCTGCGGTCACCGCGCTTCCTCAGTCACTGCCGTCAGAAATTCTCGAGTAAAAACTGTCGCGCCAACTGGGCGGCGGCGTGAGAAGGATATTCCCTGATCACCTCATCCAGATACTCTTGTGAACGTTGCCGGTTGCCCTTGATGAATTGCACCCGGCCCAACTTGTACAGGGCGTCAGGCACCTTGGGGTCCGCGGGATATTGATCCAGCAACAATTTAAAGTTCTGTCTTGCAAGCTCGGGGTCCGGCGGCTCTACAACAAGATACAGCTCCCCCAACCAGTAGTGGGCATTAGGGGCATACCGCCCAAACGGGTAATCAGACAAAAATTCATTAAAGGCGGCGACCGCGTCGTCAAATTCGCGACCTTTGACTAACTCGTAAGCAGCGCGATAGGCGGCCTCTTCTCCCTCCTGAGCCTCGACAGACCTTGGCGGCACCGCCACATTGGTGCTGGCACTTTGAGGAGGCGCGCCAGTATCGACGCCTGAAACCGCTCCGTTTTCGCCATCAGCCTGTGCCAGCGGCGCACCGGCAGCCATTCGGCGATCCAGGTCGACATAGCGCTCCAGACTTTGTGCTTCGAGTTCCCGAAGCGCCTGCATTGCTTCTTCCAACAGCCCATTTAACTGTCGGACATCAGATTCCAGCTGCTGAACTCTCAGGATCAGACTGCCCGAGTCGGTGCCCGTTACCGGCGCACTGTCCGGCTCCACCATCGGCTGGGCCACCGTAGTAGAACCGGAGTAAGGCTTGATGCCGGTATAAGACGTCTCAGGCGCAACATCGTCAGCCGATTCCGCACCAGAAACTGGCGCGATCTGTTCTGCGGCTGCGCGCCGCTCGGCCTCGACATCCACATAGTCCTGACCAATCGCGGGGATCGACGCCCCCAACAAAAAGCCGGCGAATAACGCCGGCTTGATGGATAACCCTGTCACGGTGTGACCCTCAGTTATTTGAGCTCAACGCGGCGATTTTGTTGCCAGTTGGATTCTCCCGAACCGTACGCGACCGGGTTTTCCTCACCGTAGCTGATCGTTTCGATGCGGTAACTCGGTACACCGTTCGCCACCATGTAGTCTCGAACCGCATTCGCTCGACGCTCTCCCAACGCGAGGTTGTACTCGCGAGTGCCACGCTCGTCGGTATGGCCTTCGAGACGCACGCTGTCATTGTTACCCAGCAGGGCAGCGATATGCGCATCGACCTGCCCACGTGCCTCTTCGGTCATGGCAGAGCTGTCAAAGCCAAAGTAGAAAACGGTGCCGACGTCGGCTGCCGCGGCCTCTCGGGCCTGCTGCGCCTCCGCCTGAGCCTGCTGTTCGGCTTCGCGAGCCGCAGCTTCCTGCGCTGCCTGTTCAGCAGCCGCAGCGGCTTCAGCCTCGGCTTCTTTGGTCTCGTTACTGGAACACGCCGTCAGAAACAGCGCAGCAAATACCAGTGCCAACCACTTCGCACTCAGCGATACATTTTTCATCGTGTTCGTCCTTCCCCAGTCGCTGGATTACTTTCCGAGCCTAATGTAGCGCATAACCGACACATTTTCTCCCGTCTATCCCACAAATATTGCACGTCGTGGGTTGGGTGACTTCAGCCGCCAGCTGCCCCAGATCGCGCAAGACTGAGGTGCTTAGGTCCTGTCAGTCATGAGAACGGCCAAACATGACCTCGGACGGAGGGGATACGCATCACAGCGTTAGTCGATTGTCCCGCGCATTACATTGAACACGAGCGCCCTTTACGGCGTGACGTAAGGCGACCAAGCTGGCTCCTGCACACTGCCCTCGCGGGCGGGCAGGCTAAACCGCACCCCCCCGTCTACTGCCACCGCACCGAGAATGCTGTCCTCACCCCGTTTCGTGGCGTACAGCACGATCGAGCCATTGGGCGCAATACTCGGACTTTCATCGAGGCTGGTCTCAGTCAGAACCGTGAGCCGATCTGTCACCAGATCGAAAACAGCAATGTGGTAACGGCCATCGCGCTGATGCACCAGCGCCACATTTCGACCATCCTGGGCGACGCGCGCTCTGGCGTTGTAGGGCCCTTGAAAAGTCACACGATCAATTTTTTGCGTGCGCAAATCGTAACGGTAAATTTGCGGTCGTCCGCCCCGGTCAGAGGTGAACAGCAACGATTTGCCGTCGGGCATCCAAGTGGGCTCGGTATCAATCGCAAAGTGGCGCGTCAGCCGGGTGAGTGCCCTGCTCTTCAGATTCAGGAGATAAATATCAGGGTTGCCGTCTTTAGAGAGCACCAGCGCCATACTGTTGCCGTCCGGAGACCAGGCTGGCGAATTATTCAGCCCTTTAAAGTTGGTGAGCTGCTCGCGCTCACCGGTCCGCAGATTCTGGCGATAAATGGCGGGGCGGGAGGTTTCGAACGATACGTACGCCACCTCCATGCCGTCAGGAGACCACGCGGGTGCCAGAATCGGGTCGCGCCCCTCCAACAGCACAATAGGCCGACGCCCATCCGAATCGGCGAGCGTCAAACGATAAAAGTCTTTGCCCTCCGGATTACGCGTCACCGAGACATAGAGCAGCCGCGTGGCAAACGCGCCGGGAATCCCTGTCAGCGTCTCATAGATCGAGTCGGCGACACGGTGCGCAAGCATGCGCAATTCCGCGACTGCGCCGGTCACCGTTCCGCCGCCGACAGCTTCCTGACGGGTGGTATCAAACAATTGGAAATCGATGCGGGCCTGAGAGCCAACACTGACGCGGCCGATCAAGACGTACTCGGCGGAGATCGCTCGCCAGTCGCGGAAAAACAGCTCCGACTCGCGAGTGGGGTAACTCAGCATGTCGCGGCGACTGACCGGCGAGAACTGCCCGCTTCGCGCCAAATCCGAATCGACGATCTGCGCCACATCCTCGGGTGCCGAGCCGACTCCCTGCCAGGCGAAGGGCACCACCGCGATCGGAGTGGGATTCTCAACGCCTTGGTTGATTTCAATTTGTAGCTCGGCGCGCACCTGCAACGCAAAAAACAGGAAAAACAGCAGGCTCAATCGTCTTGCACGCACCATCAGTATCTCAAATCCTCTGGTTTGAATATCAGCTGAAAACGCCGAAAGTTACTCTCAAAAGTTCGGTTGTCCAGTGTGGCGACCTCTGGAAAACGACCGACCCGATCCACCGCCGTCATGGCACTCCGATCGAATGCGGTATTGCCACTCGATTGCAGCACACTGACCCCGACCACTTCGCCGGTGGGTACCAATTGTATCGATAGCACCGACACCATACCGTTTCTCGCGCTGGGTGGTCGGGTCCAGCGATTAATCACGGCGGCTTGAATCGTCGCAGCCACAACATCCCTCAGGCTGGGCTCACCCTCACCAGCCGTCGCGATCTCTGCATCGACCAGGGTATCGAGCTCCTCTCGAGTCAGAGCAGCCAGTTGCTCTGTATCCATCTTTGTTTGTGGCGCCGGCACTTCAACTACAGTCGGCTCTGGCTCTGGCGCCACCGAGGGCTGCGGCGTCGGAGCACTCGGCGCCGTCGTCTTTTGGGGTTTAGGCTTAGGTTTCGGCGTGGATTTTGATTTGGGTTTGGGTTTGGGCTTCGGCGCGGGTACGAGATCTGCCGCCCGAACCACCGTTGCCTGAATCGGTTGTATTGACGGCGCGGCGGCAACCACTTGTGCCGGGGCTGTCCAGCGCACCAGCAACACGGCGATCAGCCCCCCGTGGAGCAAGAGGGTCAGCGCAGCAGGCATCCCCGCAAACAACAGGCGATCGCCTGACATCATTGCGCGCCGGGGCTCTCAGTCACCAAACCGACCGACGGCGCTCCCGCTTCCTGCAGTGCTGTCATGACGGTGACAACCTGGCCGTATGGAACCTGCTCATCTCCCCAGACCAGCACCGGCTTGTCTGGGGTGCGGCGCAGAACTGCCGCCACCCGCTGACGGACGGTCGCCAACTCCAATGCCTGTTTTTCGTTCGCACCTAAATTAAGAAATAATTCGCCGCGATCATTGATCGACACAATCAGCGGCTCCGCGTCTTGATCCTTGACCGGTGCCGCCGCGGCATCCGGCAAATTCACTTCTACCCCCTGCATGAGCATGGGGGCGGTCACCATAAAGATCACCAGCAGCACCAGCATCACGTCGATGTAGGGCACCACGTTGATCTCTGCCAGCATCCGACGCCTGCGCATGGTTAGGCTCTCGACGACTGATTCGCTTTCAGCGCATAGGTCTGACGCTGGAGAATCCCCGAAAACTCATCCAGAAACGTCTCATAGCGATTCAACAGTGCATCACTCCGCGCCGCCAGACGGTTATATGCCAAGACCGCCGGGATCGCCGCAAACAAACCCATCGCGGTGGCGATCAGCGCCTCGGAAATCCCGGGCGCCACTGTCGCCAGTGTCGCCTGAGTCGCATTGGCCAATCCCCGAAAGGAGTGCATGATCCCCCAGACCGTACCCAACAGGCCTATATACGGGCTGGTGGAACCGACTGACGCCAAAAACGGCAGGTGCTGCTCAATACGATCTGTCTCGCGCATGAGCGCTACCCGCATCGCTCTTCTGGAGCCTTCAAGAATGGCATCAGCGTCCATATCCGCTTGCTGCGAGAGCCGAGAGAATTCTTTGAAACCGGCCCGAAACAAACTTTCAACGCCGGTGGGGAGTTGGCCTTCCGAGACCGCTTCATTGCCCTCCCGATAAAGCTGCGCTAAATCAATGCCCGACCAGAACCGCTCTTCGAACACCAAAAGCTCATCGTCAGCGCGACGCATCAACATCACACGCTGGATAATCAGAAACCATGAGGACAGCGATGCCAGCACCAGTATCAGCATGACCGCTTGCACCAAAGCGCTGGCGCCGAGAATGAGCTCAATGAGACCCAGTTCCTGCGTCATGATGCCGCCTCCTCTGATGTCGATGCCGCGGCCAGTCGTGCCCGCAGCGCCGGATCTATTCGCCGGGGCCGGCCCCGCTCCCCGTCAATGCAAGCGATTTGAATATTGCCTTCAACCAAGACTGTGTCACCTCGTCTAACCGATTGAAAAAAGTCGATGGTGGCGCCTCCCACCCGCTGTATCACAGCGGTAGCGTCGAGTTGCTCGTCCAACCGTGCAGGTTGACGGTATGTCACAGCGACCTCCGAGACGACAAACATCCATCCCTGATCAGAGATCGCTGCCCGCTCCCACCCAAGCGCGCGCATGAGCTCAGTCCGGGCGCGCTCCAAATATTTGAGATAGTTAACGTAGTAAACAATGCCTCCGGCGTCCGTATCTTCAATATAGACACGAATCGGTAGCGAAAATTCCTCGCTCACGCTGAACTATCCAGATCCAGGCTCAATGTCTCGGCCGCTGACCCCTGAAAGCTGATGCCAAAGTGAGCATAGGCATGGCGCGTTGCGATGCGGCCGCGGGGGGTCCTCAGAATGAATCCCTGCTGTATCAGAAATGGCTCAAGTACATCTTCGATCGTGCCCCGCTCCTCCGACAAAGCGGCAGCCAAACTGTCGACACCAACGGGGCCCCCGTCGAATTTCTCAATCAGTGTGAGCAGCAACCTGCGATCGAGATGATCAAAACCCTGCGCATCAACATTCAGCAAATCAAGCGCCGCCTCCGCGGTATCGCCGGTCACCGTGCCGTCTGCCTTCACTTGGGCGTAATCCCGCACGCGACGCAACAGGCGGTTGGCAATGCGGGGTGTGCCCCTTGAACGCTTGGCAATGGCGATGGCCCCCTCGTCATCACAGGGGATTTCCAGAATACCCGCTGACCGGCGCACAATTTCTGTCAGCTCAGCGGCATCGTAGAACTCAAGGCGCTGCACAATACCGAAGCGGTCTCGCAGCGGCGACGTGAGCAGACCCGCTCGCGTGGTGGCGCCAACCAGCGTGAAGGGCGGTAAATCGAGCTTGATAGAGCGCGCTGCAGGGCCCTCACCGATCATGATGTCGAGCTGGTAGTCTTCCATCGCAGGATAGAGCACCTCTTCGACATAAGGGCTCAAGCGATGAATCTCGTCGATGAATAACACGTCCCCAGGTTCGAGATTGGTCATCAGCGCGGCAATGTCGCCCGCTTTTTCCAAAACCGGCCCACTGGTGGTCTTAAGCTGAACAGCCATTTCTTCAGCAATGATGCTGGCTAAGGTCGTTTTACCCAGGCCGGGAGGACCAAATATCAGCGTATGGTCGAGCGGCTCGCCCCGACCTCGGGCAGCAGAGAGAAAGATCTCCATCTGCTCCCGGACCGCACGCTGACCAATATATTCATCAAGCCGGCGCGGCCGGATAGCCCGATCTACGGCGTCGTCGGGTTGCTCGCTTCGATCTGCCGCCACCAGTCGATCGGTTTCAATCACGCTTTACTCTCCGCAGCTCGCCGCTCATCCTTTGGCACCGCCCGCAATGCGCAATGCCAGTCGAATCAATTCCTCGCTACTCGCATCGGCCGCCGCATCGGTGCTGGCAATCAGCTTGGCGGCCTCTGTTAATTTATAACCCAGGGCGACGAGGGCCTGCTCGGCCTCAGCCCGCTGATCGACAGTGGGCTTTTTCACTTCACCCGCCGGCGACACAGCGTCTGCATCGGGTGACAGTTCATCCAGCCAGGCCCCTGCTTTGTCCCGCATTTCGACTAACAAGCGCTCGGCGGTCTTCCGCCCCACGCCGGGCAACGCGACCAGCGCTGCGACGTCGTCTCGCTGTAAACATCGCGCGAAGTCAGCGGCGTCCATACCTGACAGCAAGGTCAGGGCCAGTCGGGGCCCAACGCCACTGACCTTGATCAGCTCTCGGAACAATCGCCGATCAGCTGCCTCGGCAAAGCCGAAAAGCTGCTGAGCATCCTCGCGCACCACGAAATGGGTCAGTAAGGTCACGGGCTGGCCCAGCTCGGGCAACTGATACAGCGTGGTCATGGGCACTTGAATTTCGTAGCCGATACCGCCCACATCAACCAGTATGTCGGGGGCCTGCCGCCCGATTAGAGTGCCGCGAATTTGTCCGATCATGGCGCCACTTTACCTTAAACGCCCTGCTCGAAATCCGCGGGCCGCCAGGGTGGTAGCGAGGCCTTGCGTATGGCAGTGACAGAGCGCAGCGGCGAGCCCGTCTGCCGCATCCTCGGCGGGCTCCGCCGACAATCCCAGCAAAACGGTCACCATGTGTTGAATCTGTTGCTTGGTGGCTGCGCCAGTGCCCACGACCGACTGTTTAATCTGGCGCGCCGCGTACTCATGCACCTCAAGGTCGTTCATTACACAGGCGACCATGGCAGCTCCCCGAGCGTGCCCCAGCTTCAACGCCGAATCGGCGCTTTTTGCCATAAAGACGCTCTCTATCGCCGCCACTGTAGGCTGGTGGGTTGCGATGATCTCGGAGAGAGATTCAAACAAGACCTTCAATCGCAGGCCGAGCGGTTCTTTGACCGGGAGTCGGATAGTGCCGCTGGTGACATAGCTCGGCTGATTTCGGTCAATCCGAATAATGCCGAAACCCGTTTTTCTGGAGCCCGGATCGATACCGAGTAGAACTGTCATAGCGGCGACCAGCGCAAACCAGCGGTTAGTGTGACTGATTGCGGCGCAAAGATCATGGCCGATCCAACCGGCCGCGGGCCATTAGAGCGTGGCGAGGACTTCCTCGGGAATGTCTGCATTGGAGTAGACGTTTTGGACGTCGTCGAGGTCCTCGAGCATATCGATCAATCCCATTACGCTCGGCGCCGTATCCGCGTCCACTTGCACCTCAGTGCTCGGTAGCATGGTGACTTCAGCCTCTTCGGGTTGGAGCCCTGCTGCAACCAAGGCGTCTCGGACTTCGGTCATCACCTCCCACGGCGTTGTGACATCCACGCTACCATCCTCGGCGGCTACAATATCCTCGGCACCCGCCTCAAGCGCGACCTCCATTAACGCCTCTTCATCTACGCCTGGCGCAAATTGGATCAGACCGGTCCGTGAAAACAGGTACGCAACCGAACCGTCAGTGCCGAGGTTTCCGCCGCGCTTGCTGAACGCGTGTCGCACCTCAGCGACGGTGCGATTGCGATTATCGGTCATGACCTCCACCAACACCGCCACACCGCCGGATGCATACCCCTCGTAGGTCAGCTCCTCCATGTTGTCGGCTTCACCCGTACCTGCGCCGCGCGCTATGGCGTTGTCTATGGTGTCGCGCTTCATGTTGGCGCCCAGCGCCTTATCAACCGCTGCTCGCAGCCGCGGATTGTCCTCTACCACCGGACCACCTGCTCTGGCTGCTACAACCAGCTCGCGGATCAGCTTGGTAAATAACTTGCCCCGCTTGGCATCCTGAG
>JAYOUT010000017.1:0-23152 GCA_038151055.1 Luminiphilus sp. | reverse complement strand
ACAACCAGCTCGCGGATCAGCTTGGTAAATAACTTGCCCCGCTTGGCATCCTGAGCAGCCTTGCGGTGCTTAATATTCGCCCATTTACTGTGGCCGGCCATCGCGACTCAACCTGGACCAGGGGCATCGGGCCGCCGCGGACGCAGAGAAAGCTCGCGGAGCTGTTGCTCGGAGACAGTGCCGGGCGCCTCGGTCATGACACACTGGGCACTCTGGGTTTTCGGGAACGCAATCACATCGCGAATCGACTGCCCGCCGACCATGAGCATCACCAGCCGGTCCAATCCGAAGGCGAGACCCGCGTGGGGCGGCGCACCATGCCGTAACGCGCTGAGCAAGAATCCAAACTTCGATTCGGCTTCGGCTTCGTCAATACCCAGTAACTCAAACACGGTCTGCTGCATCGCTTGATCATGAATACGGACAGAGCCGCCGCCAATTTCGCTGCCATTCAATACCATGTCATAGGCCTGAGACAGCGCCGACTCAGGATCAGCTTGCAAAGCCTCTACTGAACACGCGGGCGAGGTAAACGGGTGATGCAATGCCGTCATACCACCACGCTCGTCACGCTCAAACATCGGGAAGTCGACGACCCATAGTGGCGCCCAGCCCTCGGCGACCTGATCCAAATCAACCGCAACCTTCAGACGCAACGCACCCAACGATTCGTTCACCACCGATCGCGTGTCGGCACCAAAAAACAGGATATCGCCATCAGCGGCATCGAGCCTGTCGAGCATCTCAAGCACGGTATCGTCCGGCATAAATTTGATAATTGGCGACTGCAAGCCCTCAATGCCCAGGGCGCGATCGTTGACTTTGATCCACGCCAGACCCTTTGCGCCATACACGCCGACATAATCGGTGTAATCATCGATTTCCTTGCGCGACAGCGACGCCCCACCGGGAATTTTCAGCGCCGCCACTCGGCTGTTCGGGTCTTGTGCCGGACCGCTGAAAACCTTGAAGTCCACGCCTGCCATCAGATCGTCGATGGATACCAGCTCCCAGCTGATGCGCAGGTCCGGCTTGTCAGAGCCGTATCGCTCCATCGCCTCGGCCCAGGTCATACGCGGAAACTCACCCAGGTCCACGTCGAGTCGCTCTTTGAACAGACTGCAGACCATGCCCTCGGTGATCGACATGACCTCTTCCCCAGTCAGGAAAGCGGTTTCGATATCGATCTGGGTGAACTCGGGCTGTCGGTCAGCTCGTAAATCCTCATCGCGAAAACAGCGCGCAATCTGATAATAGCGATCGAAGCCCGAGACCATCAGTAGCTGCTTGAACAACTGCGGAGACTGCGGCAACGCGAAAAATGCGCCGGGCTGGGTGCGGCTCGGAACAAGATAATCGCGGGCACCCTCGGGTGTTGCGCGAGTCAGGATAGGCGTCTCAATGTCGAGAAAGCCCTGGTCATCCAAATAACGGCGGATGCTGGAGGTAATGCGAGCCCGAGCAATCAGATTTTGCTGCATCTCCGGGCGACGTAAATCCATGTATCGATAACGCAATCGCACGTCTTCACCCACGGAGTGGTGGGCGTCGAGCGGAAACGGCGGCGTCTGGGCGACATTCAGGATCTCAAGTGTCTTGCCCAGCACTTCAATGCGGCCCGAAGCCATGCTGGCATTAACGGTCTCTGCGGTTCGCGCGCGCACGCGCCCGGTGATTTGCAATACGTACTCACTGCGCACACTGTCGGCTCGTTGAAAGTGCTCTTCTGTGTCGGGATCGAATACCACCTGCACGACCCCTTCTCGGTCGCGCATGTCGAGGAAAATCACGCCTCCATGGTCGCGCCGGCGATCGACCCACCCACATAGCGTGACCGTTTGATCGATCAATCCCTCATCAATCAGGCCGCAGTAGTGTGTTCGCATCGCTGTTTCCATGAGTCGCTGTCCTATCCTCAGCTGGCTTTTGAAGAGGTGTCGCTTTTTGGTGCGTTCTTGGGCTGAGCGTCGGCCGACTGCTTGGCGTCACCTGCCTTGCTGGCGGTCTCAGGTTTGCCCTCGGCTTTGCCACCAGCATCACTGCGCTCGCCGGCGATATTTTTCTTGTCGCCCGTTTTAAAATCCGTCTCATACCAACCCCCACCGGAGAGCCGAAAAGCCGGTGCGCTGACCTGTTTTTTCAGCGCCACCGCGGAACACTCAGGGCAGTCGGTCAGTGGCGAGTCGGCGATTTTCTGAATGGCCTCCAGAGAATGGCCACATTGCTGACAACAGTATTCGTAAATCGGCATGAATTTCTCCTCCGGCAGACCCCGCTCGGCCGGCTCCCTGCAAGAGGCTCAGGGCATGTAGTACAAGGGCGCGGAGCGTACCGTAAACGCTGAAACAGTGAAAGATACGCAGAGCGTGAGGATTTAGCTCGGCGCTAACTGGCAGCTCAATTCGCGTACCGCTTCAGCTTTTTCAATGGGCGAATTCGAACACTGGTGCTGGCTGGCTTGGCCTTGAACCACACCTCATCCTTGGTGAAGGGGTTAATACCGCGTCGTGCCTTGATAGCCGGTCTCTGCACCGTGCTCATGCGCAGCAGTCCGGGCAGGGTAAATTGCCCCGCCCCATGGGGACCCACGCTCGCCTCTATCAAACGCTCCAGCGAAGTCATCACACGACTGACCTCTTTTTTTGACAGCCCACTGTCACCCGCGAGCCACGCCATCAGCTCTGACTTCGACAGTTTTTCAGTGACGGGGTCCGGCGGCGGCGCCTTTTTTGCCGATTTTTTAGCCGCTGGCTTGTCTTTTTGCTTACCCATAACTCTCTGTCTACCCTGATTTCATGCCTAGCCGACACCTTATCAACCGCTTCAGCTCAGACCTCATTTAAGGAACAGCGCCATGCGTTGACGTAAGCGGACGGCGAGATGACCCCCACGTCCTCTATCGCCGCATTCAACAACAGCCGCCCGGGTCCAACAAGTCCGGTCCTGTTGCATTCAGCTCACTCTGCTCTGCAAAACCGAGGCTTATACGCCGTGGCTGTACGGCCCCTGCCCTGCGCCATTAGAATGGCGCCCGTCAATCCGGAGTCTGTTATGCGTGCCAGTGAATTCCTGATCTCCACTCTCAAGGAGACCCCCTCAGATGCTGAGGTCGTCAGCCATCAATTGATGCTGCGGGCAGGCCTGATTCGCCGCGTTGCCGCCGGTATCTACAACTGGATGCCCCTGGGCCTGCGAGTGTTACGCAAAGTAGAGCAAGTCGTTCGTGAGGAGATGGAGCGCGCCGGTGCGCTGGAGCTGGCAATGCCGGTCGTGCAGCCTGGCGAACTATGGGAGGAGTCGGGACGCTGGGAGCAATATGGGCCAGAGCTCTGCCGTCTGGAAGATCGACACCAGCGCCCTTTTTGCCTTGGACCCACGCACGAGGAAGTGATTACGCAGATTGCCCGAAGCGAAATCAAAAGTTACAAACAGTTACCGGTCAACCTGTTTCAGATTCAGACCAAATTCCGAGATGAAATCAGGCCGCGATTTGGCGTCATGCGATCTCGGGAATTCATTATGAAAGACGCCTACTCCTTTCACATTGACCAGGAATGTCAGGAACGAACCTATTGGCGGATGCACGAGGCATACACTGCGATATTCACCCGTCTGGGCTTGGATTTCCGTGCCGTCGAGGCCGACACTGGCTCGATTGGCGGTAACCATTCCCATGAATTTCACGTGCTTGCGGAGTCGGGCGAAGACGCTATCGCCTTTTCGACCGACAGCGACTACGCGGCCAACGTTGAGCTTGCGCCTGCCATGACGACGTCTGTCGTTGATACGGCAGCTGAAGCGCCCCCTCTGGAAAAATTCGCTACGCCGGGCATGACCACCATCGACGACCTCGCCGAACAGCTGGGCATTGCGGCGCAGCAATCCATTAAGACGCTGCTGGCGAAAGACGAACAAGGTAGTCTGGTGGCACTCGTGGTTCGTGGTGATCACCGACTCAACGCCATCAAGGCCGCAAAGCTTCCCGGCATGGCATCACCGCTGGTGCTGGCTGAGCCAGACGAAGTGCGCGACACGCTCGGTGCGGGTTTTGGCTCACTGGGGCCGGTCGGAGCCCCCATCAGAGTGGTCGTTGATCACACCGCCGCCCAAATGCCGCATTTTGTGTGTGGCGCCAATGAAGACGGCTATCACGTCAAAGGCGCCACCTGGGGACGGGATGTGCCCAATGCAGAGTTTGCCGATATTCGTGAAATTGTCAGTGGCGACCCCAGCCCTTGCGGCGCCGGCACCTTGGAGATTCGACGTGGCATCGAGGTGGGCCATATTTTTCAGCTCGGCACCAAGTATTCGGAAACCATGAATGCCAGCGTGCTGGACGAGCAAGGCCGCAGCCAACCAATGGTCATGGGCTGCTACGGTATTGGTATTACGCGCATCGTTGCAGCGGCGATCGAGCAGAATCATGATGAAAACGGCATCATCTGGCCCGCTGCGATGGCGCCTTTTGATGTCGCGATCGTGCCACTGGGGATGGATAAATCCGAGGCGGTGGCGCAAGCGACCGAGCGTCTTTACGCTGCCTGCCAAGACGCCGGACTGTCTGCTTTTCTCGACGACCGTCGGGAACGTCCCGGGGTCAAGTTCGCCGAGATGGAATTACTGGGAATGCCTTTACGCGTCACGGTGGGCGAGCGTTCTTTGGCTGAAGGCAACCTTGAGCTGACCCATCGGCACAGCGGCGAAACCGAAATGATCGCTGCGGATACTATCCTGGACCGCATACAACAGATCCTTGCCCACTGAGTGGTCTCACTGTGCGACCGCTGCTGATCGCTACAGCCATCACCCTCAGCGTATTTGCCAAATGGGCCATCGCTGATCTTGAGTCCGACCGAGCCGCGTTATCCGCGTATCTTAACGGCGCGCTATCCCAGGACGACGGCTTCGAAGATCGTTTTGCCGCAGAGGTTTGGCTGGTCGACATGCAGCAGCGTCTGGCACCGCTCTTACCTGATCCCGATGAACGACTGGATTTACTCACTGAAGTCCATCAACAAGCCAGTCGACTCGATTTGGCACCGGAACTGGTGCTCTCGGTGATAGAAGTAGAGAGTCACTTTGATCGATATGCGGTGTCGAAAGCCGGGGCTCAGGGCTTGATGCAAGTTATGCCCTTTTGGAAAGATGAGATTGGACGCGTCAACGACAATCTCACCCACACGGCCACCAATCTTCGCTACGGCTGTCACATCTTGCGCTTTTACCTCGATCGCGAAAACCAGAATCTGACCCGTGCACTGGCGGCGTACAACGGCTCGAGCGGCAGCATGCGTTACCCAAATAAAGTGCGCACTGCTTGGCAAAATCGCTGGCGCACCGCACCCCTTGACTGGTGAGGCGCCATTCTCACAGGTAAACTCGGCGCGAGCCAAGAAATGCTTGCCATGCACCCAGACGCCGACAAATTATTATCAGAGTATCCCGCCATTGAGACCGTTGAAGCGCTGATTACGGACTGCAATGGTGCTGCACGCGGCAAGTGGCTCCCGGCCGACAAGCTCGACGCCCTGTTGCGCGACGGCATCAAACTACCGAAGTCGGCGGTTGCGCAGGATATCTGGGGTCGGGATGTTCCCCGAATCGCGCTGGATAATGGCGATATCGATGGCTGGTGCCGGGTTGTACCCGGTTCACTGGTCCCCGTGATGAGTCAAACGGGAATCGATCGAGCACAGGTGGTGCTCACCATGTTTACCGATGACGGCCAACCGCTGTTGTCTGATCCGCGTCAGGTGCTGGCGCACATCCTCCAGAAGCTCACTGACCGGGGACTGCACCCGCGAGTGGCCATTGAGCTGGAATTTAATTTATTTACTCGTAACGCTGAAGGCCAGTCTCTGCGAGACATGTTGCCTGCAGATAATCAAACCGGCGGCAATTTGTATGGTCTCAGTGCTCTAGACGAACACGCTGAGCTACTGCAGGTGCTGAAAGACAGCTTTGCGGTTCAAGGCCTGCCCTATGAGGGCGTTCTGAAAGAGGCCGCCCCCGCGCAGTATGAAATCAACGTCGCCTACTCAGATGACCCACTGGTCTATTGCGATCAGATTATTCGCATGCAACGCGGCATTCGCGCTGTGGCCGAAAGATTCGATACGGTTGCCAGCTTCATGCCGAAGCCGATGGAAAATCAGGCGGGCAATGGGATGCATGTGCACTGCTGCCTGCTGAATGACGCTGGCACCAATGTGTTTGACAGCGGTGACGTAGCAGGTACCGCGGTGCTCCGACAAGCAATTGCGGGGTGCATTGATCTGATGAGCGACACTCACCTGATCTTTGCACCAAGCTATAACGCCTATCGGCGCTTTCAAGCAGGTAACCATGCCCCGACCCAACCCAACTGGGGCTACGATAACCGCACCACAGCGCTGAGAGTGCCGGCTAGCCCCAGCCCCGCAACGCGGATTGAGCACCGGGTTGCCGGCGCTGACAGCAACCCCTATCTCGCAGTTGCCGCCCTCTTGGCCGGCATTTTCAGCGGCATTGATCGCGACTTGGATGCACCGACCCCCATTGCCGGCAACGCCTGGTTAGAGGACACCGACAACATCTGTTTGCCCGGCAATATGGCAGAGGCGATTACACGTTTCTCGCAATCGCAGCGGGTGCGCGAGACTTTGTCAGCATCGTTCCAATTCGCCTTCAGTGAAGTCAAAAAACAGGAGCTACTGGAATTTGAACGACGGGTGACTGACTTCGAGCTGGAAACCTACCTCTCAGCATAAGCTTACGAAGGTGAATGCGCGTGCTTTGGCAGGGCTCGCAGAGTGGGACGGCTCAGATCGTCTCAACTGGGCTGGCAACTCGACTGAGCACCTACTCTCACTCCCTAAAACTCTCACTCCCTAAAACTTTGAAATGGAGCCCTTATGACAACTGTGATGGATTTTTCTGCCGCGCTGGCAAACGGCGAGGATACTGCGCTCAGCCAGTTCAGCGGCAAGGTCTTACTGATCGTCAATACCGCCTCGAAATGCGGGTTCACGCCGCAGTACGAAGGGTTGGAATCGCTACACAAGCGGTTTGGCGACCAAGGGTTTTCGGTGCTCGCTTTTCCCTGCAACCAGTTCGGCGCACAGGAGCCGGGCACCGAAGCAGAGATTCAATCGTTCTGCGACCTGAACTATCAAACCAGCTTTCCGCTGTTCAGCAAGATCGAAGTGAATGGCGCCGCTAGCCATCCGCTCTTCACACATCTCAAGGAACAGGCGCCGGGTGTACTCGGTAGCAAGCGCATTAAATGGAACTTCACGAAGTTCTTGATCAACAAGGATGGTGAGGTAGTGAAACGCTACGCCCCTTCGACCAAGCCCGAGGCCATTGCCAGCGATATCGAAGCGCTACTCTGAGGTCCTTTAATGCTCGCGGGTTTCTCTGAAGCGGATGTCCGGCCAACGCTCCTCCATCAGCGAGAGATTCACGCGGGTGGGCGCCAGATAAGTCAGGTGACCACCACCATCTTCTGACAGGTGCTCGGCTGCTTTTTTCCGAAACTCCTCGAGCTGACGCTCATCGGGCGCCTCGATCCAGCGAGCCGTGTAGATGTTGACCGGCTCGTAAATCGCCTCGACCTTGTACTCGTCTGCCAATCGATAAGCCACCACATCGAACTGTAGCTGCCCCACTGCACCGACAATGAGGTCGCTACTGTTAAGCGGCGAAAAGACCTGTGTCGACCCCTCTTCAGACAACTGCTGCAGGCCTTTCTGCAGCGCCTTGGTTTTCATCGGATCGGTGAGGCGGATGCGGCGAAATAGCTCGGGCGCGAAATGCGGGATGCCCGTGAAGCGGATGGCCTCGCCGGTGGTGAAGGTGTCGCCGATCTGAATGGTGCCGTGATTGTGCAGACCAATGATGTCGCCGGCGACAGCCGACTCGACCAAAGTCCGATCTCCGGCCCGAAACGTGACCGCGTCGGCAATACGAACGTCTTTGTCGATACGAACATGGCGCATCTTCATCCCTTTGTCATAGCGGCCTGAACAGATACGCATGAAAGCGATGCGATCCCGGTGCTTCGGGTCCATGTTGGCTTGAATCTTGAACACAAAACCGGTGAATTCGGGCTGCGAGGCCTCGATGGTGCGCTCGGAGGACGCCCTGGCTTGGGGAGGTGGGGCCCACTCGACAAAATCGTTGAGCATTTCTCGCACGCCAAAATTTCCCAGCGCGGTGCCAAAAAATACGGGTGTTAACTGACCCTCAAGAAAAGCGGTCAAGGAGAATTCGTGCGAGGCGCCTCTGACCAACTCAACCTGATCGACGAAGTCCTGATATTCATCGCCAAGCAGCGCTCGGGCTCCCTCAGAATCGAGGCCTGAAATCAGATTTTCATCAGCCAATACCGCGCCCTGGCCCTGCTGAAAGCAGTGGATGATGTCGGTGTAGAGGTTGTATACGCCGCGAAAATCGCGGCCCATCCCAATAGGCCAGTTGATAGGCGCCCCGGCAATGCCCAGCACCTCCTCGACCTCATCGACCAAATCAATGGGGTCGCGTATGTCGCGGTCCATCTTATTGACGAAGGTCATGATAGGCGTGTCGCGCAGACGACAAACATTCATGAGTTTGATGGTCCGGTCCTCGACGCCCTTGGCCCCATCGATGACCATCAGGGCTGAGTCGACCGCCGTCAGTGTGCGGTAGGTATCCTCAGAGAAGTCCTCGTGGCCGGGGGTATCGAGCAGATTGACCCAGCACTCTTTGTAAGGGAACTGCATCACAGAGGACGTGACGGAGATACCTCTCTCTTGCTCCAAAGTCATCCAGTCTGACGTGGCATGGGGTCCTTTTTTACCCTTGACCGAACCCGCCACCTGAATCGCCTGCCCCAGCAGTAGCAGTTTTTCTGTCATGGTGGTCTTGCCCGCATCCGGGTGAGAGATGATGGCAAAGGTGCGGCGAGACTGGATGTCGCGCTGAAGTTCAGACATAGCGCCTCCTCAAGGAGGCGCGATTATGCCAGCCAATCCGGATGGCGTCAGGCAGGCGCAGGCAACGTGCGCTGCAGATGGCGGAGCAGAGCATCGCCGACGTGGGTCATCGACGGACAATCAGCGCCGAGCAATTTCGCCATCGAGGTGACCTCTAGCCCCTCATAGCCACAGGGGTTAATCCCGGAGAAAGGTGAGAGGTCCATGTCAACGTTGAGTGACAGGCCGTGGTAACTCCGGCCTCGACTGACCTTGAGACCCAGCGCCGCAATTTTCTGACCCTCCACATAAACCCCTCGGGCAGCTGGATCGCCATAAGCCTCGATCCCCCACTGCGCCAAAACAGCTACCACCGCCGTCTCCAAGAGCGTGACCAGCTCGCGCACGTTGACGCCAGCCCGTCGCAGGTCATACAGCACATAGGCCACCCACTGCCCCGGCCCGTGGTAGGTGACCTGGCCACCACGATCAATTTGAATCACCGGGATCTCACCGGCATTCAATACATGCTCGGCCTTGCCGCTTAAGCCTTGGGTGTAAACCGGAGGATGCTCGAGTAGCCAGATTTCATCCTCAGTCCGCTCGTCACGCGTCGAGGTAAACGCCTTCATGGCATCAAAAGTCGATTCAAAATCGACACAACCGAGGCGCTGGCACTGCATGATCTCAGAGCACCATCGACACCAGGCCGGTGCCCATCAGATCCTGGTGGATCTGCTTTAGCTGTGCTTCGCTCTGTGCCTCGATGGTGATGGTGATCGAGTGGAAAGTACCATTCCGAGACGGTTTGACCACGACATCGGCATCGCTGAAACCGGGCGCTCGCTCATGGAATATCGTCATCACAGCCGGCTGGAAGGCATCGACCGCACGGCCCAGTACTTTAATGGGATAACGACATGGAAAGACAATTTTGGGCGGTTCTTCAGTCACTGTGCTCAAGCCAGTAACTGCTGAAACCACAGCAGAATCGCATCCCAAAGCCGGGCGAAGAAGCCCGCCGGCTCTACAGCCACCAGCACTTCCAGTGGCACCTCAGCGACCGACTCACCGGCACGCGTTAAGACCACGCGACCAACAACATCGCCCACCTGCAGCGGCGCAACCAACGGCGCGTCGACTTCCACTACCGGCGTAATCTCCGCGCTACTTCGCGGCAGCGTCAGTACCGGTCCGGTAATGACCCCCAGACTGGCCTCTTTTACCTGACCCTTCCAGACACGGGATACCGTCAGCGCCTCTTCATTGACCAGCGGCCGGATGCTCTCGTAAAAGCGAAAGCCATAGTTCAACAAGCTCCGCGTCTCGGACTTGCGACTGGCAGTGGAGCTGCTGCCCATTACCACTGACACCAAGCGCATATCGTCGCGTTTAGCCGAGGCGACCAGGCCGTAGCCCGCCACGCTGGTATAACCCGTTTTCAGTCCGTCGACCGACTCGTCCTCGCGCAACAGGTGGTTTCGGTTGTACTGAGTGATGTCGTTGTAGGTGTAGCTCTGCTCCTTGTACACCGCATATCGCTCGGGATGGTCCCGAATGGCGGCCACTGCAGTGGCCGCGAGGTCTCTAGCCGTGGAGAGATGGTCGGGATGGGGTAGCCCGTGACTGTTCTCGAAGTGGGTGCCGGTCAGACCCATGTCCTCCGCATAACGGTTCATCAGGTCAACGAAGGCAGCCTCGCTTCCGGCGATGTGCTCGGCGATGGCAACCGTCGCATCGTTGCCCGAGGAGATCACAATACCGCGCTCTAGCTCAGCGACCGTGACCGGCTTTCCGGGTTCAATCCACATCAGAGAGGAACCATTGAATACCGGATTCTGGGACCAGGCATTGCGGCTGACCGGCACCACGTCGTCCAAGCTCAATCGGCCCAGTTCCACCTCTTGAGCCAGAATATAAGCCGTCATCAATTTAGTCAGACTGGCGGGCGGCAATTGCACATCGGCGTTGTGCTCAACTAACACCTCACCGGTATCAAAATCGATCAGCAGATAAGAATCGGCGTTAATAGCGGGAGGGGACGGCACCAGACCCGAATTGGCCATGCTAACCAAAGGCATGATCAACGCACCCACAAGGCACCAGACTGAGTGTTTACGGTTCACTCTCGCTGCTGACATCAACTGACTCTCCAAACGATGGCTTTATCCAAAGGGCGCCAGTGTACGCTCGGCAACCGCGGGATCAAAATCTTGCCCTCAGGGCAACGGCTGCGGTGCAGCGTACCCCTCAGCAACCAAATTTTGTCGGGCCTGCTCCAACACCGCGGGGTCGGCAAAGGGCCCGAGCCGCACCCGATACAATCGCTGCGCCCCGACATCAACTGGCGTAATGGTGGCGGTGTAGTCCTGCTCTGCGGTGACATCCGCGACGACCTGCTGAGCTGTCGGCAGAGATTGATAGGCACCGAGCTGCAGGTAGCGGTACGTTGCGTCGGGGGATCCGCGCCGGTCATCGACGCCGCTTAGAGTCAGCGCCTCGACCAAAACAGAGGCCGTACCCTGATCTGCAAAGCCAAGTTGCGCCGCTGCGCCATACGAAAGATCGATAATTCTCTCAGAATGAAACGGTCCGCGGTCATTGACTCTGAGCACCACCGTCTGTTGGTTCGACAGATTGGTCACCCGGACATAACTGGGTATGGGTAGGGAGCGATGCGCGGCCGTCGCGCCGAACACGTCAAAAATCTCTCCGTTTGAGGTCTGACGTCCATGAAACTTCATGCCGTACCAAGAAGCGATACCACGTTCGCTGTAATGCTCCGAGGACGCCATGACCGTATAGGTCTGACCGTTGACCTCATAAGGGCTGGTGTTTCCTGCGGGCAACAGTGGGTCTGGCCGCGGCACGGCATCCTGCCATGGCGTCGCAACCATTGCGGTCGGTGCTCGGTCGACCACTACGGTTGTAGCGTCACCCACTGCCCGATCTTCCGGAGCGTGGCTGCAGGCCACCAAGCTGGCCACAAGCCACGCCATAACCCAGCGCAACAAGGCTCTAGGGCGTCGCACGCGCCGTTGCTATCGCTTGACTGAGCTCCCAAACAGCCATGGCATACATTGCGCTGTGGTTGTATCGGGTGATCACATAAAAATTCTGTAGCCCCAGCCAGTAGCGCCACTGCGCCTCCTCCTCGAGCCGCAATGGCGTCACTTTCAAGGCCGGGTCTACCGCGTCGACAGGCTCTAAGCCCTTTGCAGGTAGATCCCCGGCCAGCTGGCTAGGCTTTAACCCCGCCTCAAACAGGGCGGGATCCGCGTTGTTGAATACCGCATCGACAACCACCGCCTCATCACGACGCCATCCATGGGCTGCCAGGTAATTGCCAACACTGCTAATCGCATCGGCGGGGTTATCCCAGATATCGGGCGCAGCGTCGCCCTCATAGCTTCTTGCATAAGCACGGTAGCTGGAAGGCATAAACTGCCCGTATCCCATGGCACCGGCATAGGAGCCCTTTAATGCCAGCGGATCCTTACCCGACTCCCATGCCAGAATCAGAAATTGCTCGAGCTCGCCGGTAAAAAACGGCGCCCGCCGCGGATAGTCAAACGCCAGAGTCGCCAAAGCGTCAATGACACGATAACTGCCGGTAATGCGTCCGTAATAGGTTTCCACGCCGATGATCGCCACCATAACCTCGGGCGGCACACCAGTTCGATCGGTCACGGTCGCTAAGGTATTGGCATGCGCTTCCCAGAATCCCACGCCCTCGCGAATACGGCGCTCCGTCAGGAAAATCTGCCGATACTCATGCCACGCTTTGGTTTTTTCTGCCGGGCGCGCAATGGCGTCGAGGATGCTTTGCTGGCGTTGCGCTGCATCGATGAGACCCCGCACCCAGGCCGCATCGACGCCCTCTTTCTGCGCCGCATCAATGACGGATTGCACAGACTCACGGTCACTGTAGTCACCCGCATAACCCGCCGACAAAAAACCGAGTGACAGCGCGAGAAAAACCGCGCGCACAATATGTAGCGATCGAGATCGATTCATCAGCTTGTCAGCAGGTGCTCGCAACATCATCGAGTGATAATCCTCTTTTCGGTACTGATCGCTGAGAGCATACCGAAACCCAGCAGCAGCGTGACAATCGATGTGCCACCGAAACTAACAAAGGGTAAGGGCACGCCCACCACCGGTAAGAGCCCCGCCACCATGCCCATATTAACGATCACGTAGACGCAAAATGTGAGCGTGATTGCGCTGGCCAGCAAGCGGCCATAACTGGTTTGCGCAGTGAAGCTGATCCACAACCCGCGCGCCACGACCAAGCCGTACAACACCAATAGCGCCAGTACGCCGCGGAAGCCCCATTCCTCGGCAAGGACTGCAATGATGAAATCAGTCTGGCTCTCGGGGAGAAAGTCCAAGTGCGATTGCGTACCTTGCAACCACCCCTTGCCAGACCACCCCCCAGAGCCGATTGCGGTCTTGGATTGGATGATATTCCAGCCAGCACCCAGGCGATCGGCCTCGGGGTCGAACAAGGTGAGAATGCGCTGTTTCTGGTAGTCCCGCAGCAAAAACAACCACGCGGGCCAAATACACGCCAAGGCGGCCACGGCGCCTGTGAGGATGTGCCACCAGCTGATTCCCGCCATGAAAACAACGAACACACCGCTCGCTGCCACCAATATCGATGTTCCCAAATCTGGCTGGACGGCGATGGCTGCGGCCGGCAGGGCAATGATCAACAGCGCGGTGAACGTGACGCTCAGTCGCGGTGGCAGCCCCGCTCTCACGATCCACGCCGCCACCGCCAACGGCATGGCGATTTTCATGATTTCTGATGGCTGAAAGCGAATAAAGCCCAGGCTCAACCAGCGCTGAGCGCCCTTGGCGCCGACGCCAAAAAAAGGAATCAGCAACAGCAAAAACAGCGCCCCGAGGTACAGCATGGGCGCCCACCTCTGCAACGTGTCTGGGCGGATTTGCGCGACCGCCAACAGCACCCCGAAGCCGATCACAAAGTTGCGAATCTGCCGGTTCACCGTGTTCCAGTCACCGTCGGAAGCGCTGAACAAGACCAACAGCCCCACCGCCATAATCGCCAGCATCGGTGTCAGCAAAAAAACGTCCAGATGCAAGCGCTGGGCCGGGGTTTGAGGTCGGGAGAAATCCCGATGCGAGTCCTCAAGAAATCGCGTGTACTCAGACATCTCCGCTCTCGGCTAGCCAGGCATCGATGACGCGGCGTGCAATCGGTGACGCCGCGCTGCTGCCGCCGCCATTTTCTGCAATCACGGCAACCACAATGCGGGGCTTGTCGACAGGCGCAAACGCAACAAACAAACCGTGGTTTCGATTGCGCTCGCTGACTGTCTCCTCGTCGTAGATAGCATCTTGCGCGATGCTGATCACCTGCGACGTGCCGGTCTTGCCCGCCATACTGTACTGCAGTCCCTTGCCGATAGCGGCCGCTGTGCCTCGAGGCGAGTGCACCACGTCGACCATGCCCGCTACCACCGCCTGCCAATCTTTCTCGGCAATCGTTAGCGCCGGGCGCTGCACACCGCCGACAATCAAATCACCCACGCGGTGCACCACCGAAGGCACAAAACTCTCGCCCTTGTTGGCGATCACCATTGTTGCCTGAGCAAGTTGTAGCGGCGTCGCCAACATGTAGCCTTGCCCAATCCCCGCGCTAATGGTTTCACCGGGATACCAGACCTCTCCCATTGCTCGGCGCTTCCATTCAGTGCTCGGCATGATTCCGGGTTGCTCGCCCGTTGTGTCCACGCCCGTCTTTTGTCCCAGACCGTATGGCGTGAGCAGGTCAGCCATGGTGTCGATGCCCATGCGATGGGCCAGATCGTAATAATAGGTATCGCACGATTCAGCAATCGCCATGCGCAAATCGACGGTATCGGCATGTCCGCCTCCCCTGACGCGCAACGTCCAGTCGCGATAGCGACGCGTATCGCCTGGCAGTCGGTACCAACCCGGATCCGGAACAGCGGTCTCCGGCGTGACAAATCCCTCAGCCAAAGCCCCCAGACCCAAGAGTGGTTTGATTGTCGACCCTGGCGGATATTGGCCTTGGACAGCGCGGTTAAGCAGCGGCGTATCGAGTGAGCCGCGCAACTCGGCGTAATCGGTGTAACTGATACCTTCCACAAAGAGGTTGGCGTCATAGCTGGGGTTGGACACCATCGCCAGCACACCGCCGGTCAATGGATCCAAGGCCACTACCGCGCCTCGCTGATCTCCCAGTGCCGCCGCTGCCTCACGCTGCAAGTCAAGGTCGAGGTACAGGCGCAGATTTTGCCCCGGCACTGGCGCCTGCTGCTCGAGCACGCGCAGTAGACGACCATGGGCATTGGTCTCCACATGCTGAAAACCCGGCTGCCCATGTAGTAAAGGTTCGTAACGTTTCTCCAGTCCAACCTTGCCGGTGTGCAAGGTACCGCGATAGCGCTCGTTATCGAGCTCGAGCAAATCCTCGGCACTGACCCTACCCACATAGCCCAAGACATGGCTCAGGGTCTCGCCGTAGGGGTAGTCTCGTGTCAACTGCGCATCGACAACAACGCCGGGCAGCTGGTGTAGATCCACTGCGACCGTCGCCAGTGCGGCATCGTCCAAACCAAGCTTGATGGGCACCGCCTCAAAGGGCGCGCGGCGCAGAGACCGTTCTTGAAAAGCGTCCAGCTCTCGCGGGGTGAGTGCCAGGCGATCTGCTAGCTGACCCACCAACTGATCGAGGTCCTCACTGCGTTCTTTGATGACCCCGACGACGAAGGTGGGTTTATTGGCTGCCAGGACACGCCCTTTTCGATCGACGATCTGGCCGCGTGTCGGGGGTATCACCTCAACTCTGATACGGTTCCGGTCAGACTGGGTGAGAAAATCCTGATGCTGGGTAATTTGCAGCGAGTAGTAGCGGTAAACCAGCACCGACAACAACAAGCTGATGCCGACCAGCGCGGCGATCAGCCGGGATCGGTTGATCATCCATTCGCGTCGGGTATCTCGCAGCGCATCAAGGGGGCGTAGCATCAGGCGCCTCGGTGATAAGGGTGCCCCGCCCCGATGGACCAGGCGCGATATATTTGCTCCGCAAGTACCACCCGAACCAGCGGATGAGGCAGTGTAATCCGTCCAAGCGACCAGCGCTCGCGCGCTCGCTTTAGTACCGTATCGTGGAGACCGTCTGGCCCACCGATAACGAGGCTGGGCTGAGTGCCGTCCATCTGCCAAGCCTCAAAGCGCTCTGCGATCATCTCAGTACTGACTGCAAGACCTGCCACATCCAACGCGACCAGCGTGTCTGCTTGTGACAGCCGCGACAGGATGGCGTCTGCCTCCTGCTTGCGATACCGCGTCGCCGAACCGTTGCCACGCTTGGCCGGCGCGAGCTCTTGCCAGTCCACTGAAAAATCCCGCGGCATCCTTCGGGCGTACTCGTTAACCCCCTGATCGACCCATGCCGGCATCTTTTGCCCTACCGCCAGCACACGTAGCCGCATTAGCTCTCCTGCGGCTGCTGTGCCTGCACGGACCAGAGCCGCTCAAGATCATAAAAACTTCGTGCGGCAGGCTGCATGACATGGACAACGACATCTCCGAAGTCGACCAGCACCCACTCCCCTATGCGCTCGCCCTCGACCCCTAGCGGACGGACGCCGCTCTCTTTGGCCTTCATGAGCACATTGTCGGCCAGTGACTTCACGTGTCGGCTTGATGTACCGCTTGCGACGACCAACCAATCCATCACTGAGCTTAACTCCCGGACATCCAAGACGACGGGTTCTACCGCCTTCAGGTCTTCCAGGGCATGCTGGGTGATGGTCAGCAGCGCTGCGCCGTCTGGGGGTGTTGCTTCAGAGATTTCAGAGTTCATGCACTGCTGCGAGCAAATAAGTCATGGGCTTCAATATACTCCATTACGACATCTGGCATGAGAAAGCGAGGATCACGGCCCTCAGCGATCATTGCCCGAATAGCCGAGGACGCAATATCCAAAAGGGGTTGCTGCAAGCGAACGACCTTGCCGGCGGGTCGAGAAGTCGCGGCAGCCACGTCTGCCTCATGGTGCACCAGCCATTCGGCCACCACCGGCGGGGGTGGCGAGGCGCCCGGACGATCCAGCACCGCCAGGTGAGCAAAATCGAGTAAGTCTTGCCAGCGTGCCCATTTCGGCAGCGTGCAGAGATTGTCCGAGCCGATAAGCCAAAAGAGAGACCGACCCTGACCCCAGTCACGGCGCAGCTCAGCCAGCGTATCAATGGTATAGGAGGGTCCCGGGCGGTCGAGCTCACGCGCATCGACGCCGAGACCGGACACATTCGCTACCGCAAGCTGCAGCATCGCTAGCCGGTGACCGGCGTCAACGGTGGAGGCGCTTTTGAGCGGAGACTGCGCTGCGGGAATCAGGTCGACGCACTCCAGACCCAGAGATTCCCGCGCCGCCAATGCGCCCCTCAAGTGTCCCGTGTGCACAGGATCGAAGGCGCCGCCTAAGAAACCCAAAGGGCCAGAGCTTGTGCTGGTCGATGACTCATTCACTGGCGAATGTGTCCATCCCCTTTCACGATATATTTTCGGGACGTGAGCCCCTCGAGCCCGACCGGGCCCCGCGCATGCAGCTTGCCGGTGGAGATACCGATCTCCGCGCCCAGTCCGTACTCAAAGCCGTCGGCGAAACGAGTCGACGCATTGTGCATGACCGAACCTGAATCCACCTCGCGAAGAAACCGGTCTGCCGTGGCCGGGTTCTCTGTGACGATGCTATCGGTGTGATCAGACCCATAGCGGTCAATGTGCGCCATCGCCTCATCGACATCATCGACAACCATGACCGACAACACCGGCGCCAGATATTCGGTCGCCCAATCTGCCTCCGTAGCCTCCACAGTAATGTCGGGCGCGGCAGAGCGTGCGGCAGCACAACCCCTGACCTCAACGCCATGCTCCTGCAGCGCCGCCACCAACCGAGGCAGCAGCCCAACCTGTTCCTTGGCAACCAACAGCGTTTCCATGGTGTTGCAGGTGCCATAACGCTGCGTCTTGGCGTTAATGGCGATGCGATGCGCCTTCTCAGGGTCAGCGTCTGTGTCGATGTAGACGTGGCATATCCCGTCGAGATGCTTAAGGATCGCGATCTGGCTCTCCGCGGCGACCCGCTGGATCAGCCCCTTGCCGCCTCGCGGCACGATGAGGTCGACATACTCGGGCATTCTGAGCAACGCACCAACGGCTGCTCTATCGGTAACCGGAACGACCTGCGCCCCGTCGACCGGAAGCCCTGCCGCCGCCAGGCCTGTGGCCAATGATTTTCCCAGCGTCATATTGGAGTGGATGGCTTCGGAGCCGCCTCTCAAAATCACCGCATTACCCGCCTTGAGACACAGTGCACCCGCCTCAACCGTCACGTTGGGTCTGGACTCATAGATCATCCCAATCACGCCCAGTGGGACCCGCATAGTGCCGACATCAATGCCCGAGGGCATGCGGCGGACGTCTGACAGCCCGCCGATTGGATCAGGCAGCGCGGCCACCTGCTCCAACCCGGCTTCCAACACATCGAGTCGGGATGCATTCAGCGCCAACCGGTCGAGCAACGCGGCATCAAGGCCTTGGGCTTGCCCGTCCTCCAGATCGCGTGCATTGGCAGCAAGAATGGCATCACGATCAGCAGACAGGGCTGCGCGGATCTGCCGAAGCGCCTCATTGCGCTCCTCGACACTGGATGCGGCCAACACGCGCGCCGCGGCACGCGCCGCGCGACCCATCTCGGTCATCGTGGCCTGAAGGTCTTGGTTCATAGTGACGTGACGAGTTGTCAGGCGTCTTCCGAACTGCCTGCGGAGTCCCCGGTGACCAGCTCCTTGAGCTCGCCCGACGCCTCCATGTCACACACGATGTCACAGCCACCAATCAATTCACCGTCCACCCACAGCTGGGGAAAGGTGGGCCAGTTAGCGTAAGTGGGAAGATTGGCGCGAATCTCTGGATTGCTGAGCACGTCAACGTAAGCGAAGCGTTCACCACATGACATGAGTGCCTGCACGGTCCGCGCAGAAAACCCACACTGGGGTTGATTGGGCGACCCCTTCATATAGAGGATGATGCGGTTGCCCTCCACCTGCTCGCGGATGGTATCCATGATGTCCATAACGTGCTCCGTGTCAGCGCCGATACGCTGTAAATGTCAGTCGAATTCCTCATTGTAATACGACCGGCGCCCCGAGGCCGAGAGGCAGAGGGTAAAAGCTGCCGCGGCTACGATTTGACTCAGCACCACGCTCCGCTACTCTTGCATCCCAGCCACGCAGGTATGCCCTCCCATGCCCGATCCAGCCACCGCCATCATGCCGACTTACGGTCGCTTGCCTGTGACCTTTTCTCACGGCGAGGGCGCGGTGCTGTACGACACCGACGGCCGGGCGTTCCTCGACGGCGTGTCGGGTATCGCTGTGACGAACCTCGGTCATGGGCACCCGCGGGTCACGCATGCGGTGACCGAGCAGGCGAAGCGCCTCGTGCACACCTCCAATCTTTTTCACATCGGTCTGCAAGAAGCGGTTGCTGACCGCCTGCGCTCGCTGACCGGCATGGAAAAGATGTTCTTCTGTAACTCCGGCGCAGAGGCTAACGAGGCAGCCATCAAACTGGCGAGGCGTTACGGGCATCACAAAGGTATTCAAGCGCCGCAAATGATTGTGCTGGAAGGCGCATTTCATGGCCGAACGCTGGGTGCACTGTCGGCGACTGGCAACCAAAAAATTCGTCAGGGCTTTGGACCCTTGCTCGACGGTTTTCAACATGTGCCGGTGAATGATCTCAGTGCGGTCAAAGCACTGGCTGAGTCGCGCTCCGACATCGTAGCGGTGATGGTTGAACCGATCATGGGCGAGGGGGGCATTCGGCCATTGGACCCTGAGTATCTAAAAGGTCTTCGAGCCTGCTGCGACAAAAACGATTGGTTGTTGATCCTGGATGAAGTGCAGACCGGAAACGGCAGATGCGGCTCGGTGTACGTTTGCGAACAGCTCGATGTAACCGCCGATGTGTTGCTGACCGCCAAGGGGCTGGGCAATGGCTTACCCATTGGTGTGTGCATGGCGAGGGGTATCGCGGCCGAACAACTGGGGCCCGGTGATCATGGTTCAACCTATGGCGGTAACCCGCTGTGCTGCGCGGCAGCCCAAGCGGTGCTCGACACGCTGATTGAGGAGCCGGTGATGCAGCAGGCGAGCGTCATTCGCGAAGCACTGACGTCCGCACTGCACGCGCACATCGCTGACCCATCGCTGATCTCCGAGGTGCGCGGACGAGGTTTGATGATCGGCATCCAACCCACTACTGCCACCGACCAGATAGTCGCACAAGGATTGAACAAGGGTCTGCTGTTGAATATCGCCGGGGGCGATACCATTCGGGTATTACCGCCGCTGGTGATGACGACCGAACAGGCGGGAGAGCTTGGCGCGGGCATCGCTGACATTCTTAACACTACCGCTCAACAGGAAAGCCGGGCATGACTGCAGCAAAACATTTCCTGACGCTCATGGACCTGACTCCCGATGACATCAGAGGGCTGATCGAGAGAGCAGTCGAACTCAAAAGACAGCATCGCGCGGGTCATGGCGAAAAAACATTGGCCGGCAAAGTGCTGGCAATGATTTTCACCAAAGCCTCGACTCGCACGCGGGTGTCCTTCGAGGCCGGCATCGCTCAGCTGGGCGGCAGCGCGCTATTTCTCTCTGGACAAGACACCCAGCTTGGCCGCGGTGAACCCATAGAGGATACCGCGCGAGTGATATCGTCGATGGTGGACATCGTGATGATCCGCACGTTCGCCCACACCGATGTCGAACAGTTCGCCGCCCACTCACAGGTGCCGGTTATCAATGGCCTGACGGATGATTACCACCCCTGTCAGATCCTCGCCGACCTGCAGACCTACTTCGAAGCTCGCGGCGACATCAGTGGCAAGAAAGTGTGTTGGCTGGGGGACGGCAACAACGTCTGTCACTCGTGGATGAACGCCGCTCGGCAGCTCGAGTTTGAGATGGTCATCGCTTGTCCAGACGGTTACGAACCCGACAGCGCGCTGCTGTCTGCCTGTGGCGATGTGGCGAGGCTGGAACGCGATCCTACCGTCGCCGCCCGGAACGCTGATCTGTTGGTCACAGACGTGTGGGCGTCGATGGGTCAGGAAGAAGAGCAGTCACAGCGGGCGGCCAGCCTGGCGCCCTTTCAACTCAATCAGACGCTGCTGGATCTGGCAGCTTCTGATGCGCTGTATATGCATTGCCTGCCCGCCCATCGCGGCGAAGAAATCAGCGCGGAGCTCATGGATTCACCCGATACCGTCATCTGGCAAGAAGCGGAAAACCGCCTTCACGCGCAAAAAGCGCTGATGGAATGGTTGCTGAAAGACTGACCCACTAAGACGTTATCCGTGATGCGATACCCGGCAACCGACCCCGATCGGCACTGTGGGTATTACCCAAAAAAAACTCGCCCGAGCATCAAAATCGGCTTTTCCCGGCTAAAAGGGGGATAAGTCCAATTTCACGAAAAAAGTCAGAGGCTTAGCAAAGATCGGGGGTTCAGCGCGGCAGTTTACGCACAGACTGTCCACAAAAAAGACCCAGCATCCTCTGCTTGCATTGTCAGTCAGACCCGCCTATCTTGGGGTATCCGGCACAGTAAACCCCCACATATAGGTGTTGAGCCCTAAAAACCACAGAAAGCTCAACCGTGGCCTTATTCCCGGAAAGTCACACCCATACATAGACAGTTAGGCGTTTCAGAGGCAGCCCATCCAATGCAAACAGGCAGTGAGTCAATAGAAAAAGAAAACGTCGCCACTACTCCAGCAGCGACTCGCGAGAACCCCAATCCTACCCGGCTGTCGGCGACTGCCCCGGGTCAACTGCGCGTGATTAAACGCAATGGCACGGTAGTGCCATTTGAGGACAGCAAAATCACCGTGGCCATTACCAAGGCGTTCTTGGCGGTTGAAGGCGGCACCGCAGCGGCCAGCAGCCGAATACACGAGACGGTCGCAACGCTGACAGCGCAGGTCGTCGCCACCTTCAAGCGGCGGATGCCATCAGGCGGCACGCTGCACATCGAAGATATTCAAGATCAGGTCGAGCTGGAGCTCATGCGCGCGGGTGAGCACAAGATCGCCCGGGACTACGTGATTTACCGAGAAGCGCGCCGCCAGGAGCGCGATGCAAAAGTTGAGCTGTCACCGGAGTCTCAAGCGGCAGCGAAAGGGATCAATATTGTTCAGGCCGACGGTAGCAAGGCGCCACTGGATATTGATCGCATTGGCACGATTGTTTCAGAGGCCTGTGCCGGACTCGAGGACGTGAGCGAATCGGCCATTATCGACGAAGCACTCCGCAACCTTTACGACGGCGTGTCGGCAAAAGAGTGCAGCACCTCGCTGGTGATCACAGCCCGCACACTGATTGAACAGGAACCGAACTACAGCTATGCGGCAGCGAGACTGCTGCTCGATGATCTGCGCGCGGAAGGCCTGAGCTTCATGGGGGTTGCAGAGAGCGCCACTCAGGCGGAGATGAGCACGTATTACCCGCAAGCACTCAAGGCGTTCATCCAGCGCGGCATTGAGCTGGAGCTGCTGGCACCGAACCTCGCTGAGTTTGACCTAGACATGCTGGGTGAAGCGCTGGAAGCCGAGCGGGATCTGCAGTTCACCTACCTCGGTTTGCAGACTTTATATGACCGCTACTTTATCCACAGTGATGAGGTGCGTTTCGAGCTGCCGCAGATCTTTTTCATGCGCGTCGCGATGGGACTCTCCGTGCGGGAAGATAACCCCAACGCGCGAGCGATCGAGTTCTATCGACTGCTGTCTTCTTTCGACTACATGAGCTCAACACCGACGCTGTTCAACTCCGGTACTCTGCGGCCGCAGCTGAGCTCCTGTTATCTGACGACCGTGCCCGACGATCTGTTCGGGATTTACGGCGCGATTCAGGACAACGCGATGCTGTCGAAGTTTGCCGGTGGTTTGGGCAACGATTGGACACCGGTGCGAGCATTGGGTGCCTACATCAAGGGCACCAACGGTAAGAGCCAGGGCATTGTGCCGTTCCTCAAAGTCGTCAATGACACAGCCGTCGCCGTCAATCAGGGCGGCAAGCGCAAAGGGGCCGTCTGTGCCTACCTTGAAACCTGGCACATGGATATCGAGGAATTCCTCG
>JAYOUT010000016.1:29992-33820 GCA_038151055.1 Luminiphilus sp. | reverse complement strand
ACGCATTCTGGCGCCTGACTGGTTCTTTCGACTGTCGCTCGGGGTAGAGCTGGTCACGCTGAGTGGCGTGGTCGCGGTGCTCCTGTTCCCCCTCGAGCTGGCGCTCGCGTTGTTCATCTACATTGGCTATCAGGTGACCTTCTCGCTGGGCAATTATCTGGTGCGCTGCGAGACCCTGCTGATGGTCTCGGTGGAGCAGTTGCGCAAGCTCGACGTGGCCAAACAGGCAGGCTACCTGCTCGGCATGGGGGGTGCGTGGGCGGTGTATGCGGGCCTGGAGCACTTTGCCGCGATCGATGACCGGGTCGAGCAGGTGGTGTCCCTGCACTGGGTGCTGGCGGTTGTCGAAGTCGCGGTGGTGGTCGCTTTGTGGCGGGCCTTCAACCGGGATCAGCTAGCACTCAGCGCCCCGTTGATCCGCGATGAGGCAGGCGGCGTCGCCGACTAATCCAACAGGTCGGGCTGCTCGCTCAAAATGACATCGAACAGCGGCTGGGCGCTGAACCAACCCGCCAAGGTGCTGCCCACCTGCCCCGCTGTGTGAAGCGCCATATCATGGGGAATGGGTTGGGTGGTGCCCGCCGCTTCGGCCATCAGTTGCGCCTGACAGCTCCGCTCAAAGGTCACGTACCACCACAGCGCTTCATCGACTGATTCGCCCACCGTCAGGTGGCCGTGATTCTTCAGCACAATCGCTTTTTTATCGCCGAGTGCCTCAGCGAGGCGCTCTCCTTCACTCATCGACACCACCACACCGGTGTAGTCGTCCAACAAAGCGAGATCGTCATAAAACGCGCACGCGTCCTGTGTGATGGGGTCAAGCAGGCGCCCCAAGGAAGACCAGGTCTTGCCGTAAATTGAGTGGGCGTGGGCTGCGGCGGTGACTTCCGGCCGGGCTTGATGAATGTGGCTGTGAATCGTGAACGCCGCGCCATTCAGCAGTCCCTCGCCTTCAACGATGTCGCCCTCATGGCTGACCCTGATCAAATCCGACACCCGCATGAGCTTGAACGATCGACCCATGGGGTTGACCCAGAAGGTGTCGGTATCGATGGGGTCACGGACCGTGATGTGACCGGCGACGCCCTCGTCAAAACCAAACTTGCCGAAGATTCTCAATGCGGCGGCAAGGCGCTGCTTGCGCTGCAACTGTTCGGCGGCCGGGTCCAGACCCGCTTCGGGCATGCTCGCCAGATCCGCATTCATCACCAGTTGGTTCACTTGCTCGTTCATGCCTGCTCGCTCCTATTCTCGCGCCAATACCGCGCCGCCTCGCGCGCCAACTCACCTTCTGACGGAAGCGGCTCGCCCTGGGCATTCAAGTGCGCCACATACGCACTCAGTACCTCACCCGCCTGCGCCGAAACCTCCTCGGGGCGCAACGGATCACCGCATTCATCACAGGACAACACGGCCCGGGTTTGCTTGCCGCACAGGCTGTGACGATACCGCTGGGGTGGACCGTTACCGTCATCCATCCAGTCATCACCCCACTGGCTCAGCGTCATGAGCACGGGGTACAAGGCCAGGCCTTTGCGGGTCAATCGGTACTCGTAGCGTGTGGGGCGCTCCATATAGGCCACCCGGGTCAGCACCCCCTCGTCGACCAATTTGCCAAGGCGCTCCGAGAGCCGGTGCCGCGTGACGCCCAGACTGCGCTGAAAATCGTCAAATCGCCGAGTGCCTCTAAAAGCGTCGCGGATGATCAAGAGCGTCCAGCGCTCGCCCAGCACCGAAAGTGCTCGAGCCACCGAGCAGGCCTGTTGATCAACGTCGTCCCATTTCATGGGTAAAAGAGTGCGCGCGCCGGGGCCCAAACGCAAGCGCGGGCACCGAAGTGCCCGCACCGAACCCCTGTTTCCCCAGGTGACTTAGCCAAACTGGTTCATGGTGTTGTCTTCACCGGCGGCCTTTAGCGCCGCATCACCAGAGAAGTACTCTTTATGGTCATCGCCCATGTCGGAGCCCGCCATGTTCTGGTGCTTCACGCAGGCGATGCCCTGTCGGATCTCCTTGCGCTGTACACCTGCGACGTAACCCAGCATGCCCGCCTCACCAAAGTACTCCTTGGCCAGGTTGTCGGTGGACAGCGCCGCCGTGTGGTAGGTCGGCAACGTAATCAGGTGATGGAAAATACCCGCCTCTCGCGACGCGTCGCGCTGGAACGACTGGATACGGGCATCGGCCTCAAGCGCCAGCTCAGTCTCGTCGTAGCTGGCATCCATCAGCGCGTCGCGGTCGTACGCCGAGACGTCCTGCCCCGCCTCGGACCAGGCGTCGAACACCTGCTGGCGGAAGCTGAGCGTCCAGTTAAACGACGGACTATTGTTATAAACCAGCTTGGCATCGGGCACGGTCTCGCGAATACGGTTCACCATCGCCGCGATCTGGCCGACGTGGGGCTTCTCGGTCTCGATCCACAGGAGATCTGCGCCGTTCTGCAACGAGGTAATGCAGTCGAGCACCACACGATCCTCGCCGGAGCCCTTGCGGAACTGAAACAACCCCGAAGCCAGTCGCGCCGGCTTCAAGAGTTTGCCATTTGCCTTGACCACGACATCGCCATTGGCAATGTCGTCGGCGCTGTCGATGTACTCGCCATCGAGAAAGCCGTTGTAGAGATCGCCGAGGTCGCCGGGTTCCTGCGTTACCGCAATCTGCTTGGTGAGACCTGCGCCGAGAGAATCGGTGCGCGCGACGATGATGCCGTCTTCCACTCCCAGCTCCAGGAAGGCATAACGAATCGCGCGAATCTTGGCGATGAAATCGGCATGGGGCACCGTGACCTTGCCGTCTTGGTGTCCGCACTGCTTCTCGTCGGAGACCTGATTTTCAATCTGGATAGCGCAGGCACCCGCCTCAATCATGCGTCGAGCGAGCAGGTAGGTGGCTTCCTCGTTGCCAAATCCGGCATCGATATCGGCGATGATCGGCACCACGTGGGTCTGGAACTCATCGATCTGCTTGGTGATGCTTTGCACTTCCACTTCGTTACCGCTCTCGCGCGCCTTGTCGAGGGCGCGGAACAAGCCGCCGAGCTCGCGGGCATCGGCCTGCCGCAGGAAGGTGTACAGCTCCTCGATCAGTGCCGAGACTGAGGTTTTTTCGTGCATGGACTGATCGGGCAGCGGACCGAACTCTGAGCGCAGTGCAGCAATCATCCACCCTGAAAGATAAAGGTAGCGCTTGTCGGTGTTACCGAAGTGCTTTTTGATCGAGATCAGCTTCTGCTGCCCAATGAAACCGTGCCAGCACCCCAGAGACTGGGTGTAGTGGGCGGGGTCACGGTCGTAGTCCGCCATGTCCTTGCGCATGATCGCCGCGGTGTACCGGGCGATATCGAGTCCGGTCTTGAACCGATTCTGCAAGCGCATCCGGGCAGCGTATTCCGGGCTGATATCGGACCAGTTGCTGGATTGTCCGCAACTGGCTTCCATCTCCCTGATGGTCTCAGCGTATGTCGACATGGCGTTTCTCCTGTTTCTTTGTACTGCCAGAGCAGCATCTTCAATACGCCGGCAGTCTAGGTCTCGGCTTACTATTTTCAAACTAAATAGATCTCATAATTACCATTCATATTCTAAATACACGGGCTGCACGGGAATTATCAGGCAGTGACAGGCTTCCCTTTAAAGTCGCCGCGTTAGCCCCTAGAATCCGCTCCTTGCCCGCGCCACTGCGCTACCGGCTTTGCCGGTCAGGAGAAAACAGCATGAGCGAACCGCTGGTCAGCATCATCATGGGGTCCCAGTCCGACTGGGAAACCATGCAGGCTGCCACCACTGTGCTCACCGAGCTGGGTGTGCCGTTTGAGACACGGGTCGTGTC
>JAYOUT010000016.1:6281-29892 GCA_038151055.1 Luminiphilus sp. | reverse complement strand
GGCCTGATGGCGGCGCAAATTCTGGCCACCTCGGATCCAGCACTGTCGCAAGCGATCCAAGACTGGAGAGCCCGCCAAACCGACAACGTCCCCCACGCCGTCGACTGATGCGCATTGCCATCGCCGGTTGCGGCCAATTGGCAAGAATGCTGGCCCTGGCGGGCTGGGAAATGGGCCACCACTTTTCCTTTATCGCCGACCCGGCCGAAGGCACCGACTGCGTTGCTGGTCTGGGCCCCGTGGTCGCGAGAGATGACTATGCCGAGTCGGCGGCGCTCTTTGAGGCGCTGGGACGCCCCGACGTCGTCACTGTCGAGAAAGAACATGTGAGCGTGGCCCTGCTTGAAGGACTGGCCGAACACTGTCTGGTCGCGCCCTCCCCCGAGGCGATTCGCATCTGCCAACATCGCGGCAGAGAAAAAACCGCCCTGCAAAACCTCGGGATCAATACCGCCCCGTTTCAGTTAGTAGAGGATGGGCCGTCATTGACCGCCGCGGTGGCAGCACTGGGCTACCCCGCATTCGTGAAATCCTGTGAGCAGGGCTATGACGGCCAGAACCAGTGGTTACTGCGCGACCCCGAGTCGCTCGCAGCACTGGCGGCACAGATGGACTCGCTTCCACCGCTGGTCGTTGAGGGCGCCGTTCACTTTGACCGCGAGCTGTCGATGATTGCAGCGCGCTCGGTGAGCGGCGAGACTGCGCTCTATCCGCTGGCCGAGAATCGTCACCGCGAAGGGATTCTGCTCACCTCGGAAGTACCGGCCGCCCATATCAGCGACGAGACCCAGGCGCAGGCCAACCACATTGCGCGGACACTGCTCGAGCAGTGGTCTTATGTGGGCGTGCTATCCATTGAGCTCTTTGATGAGGGCGGCGCGCTGCGCGTGAACGAGCTGGCACCCCGGGTTCACAACAGTGGGCACTGGTCACAAGACGCGGGCGTCACCTCCCAGTTCAGCAACCACATTCGCGCCATTACCGACATGCGACCGGGTAATACCCAACCTGCGCTCTATGCCGGCATGGTGAATTTATTGGGGCGAGAACCCGATGCGGCGCTTCTGCAGGCGGCCGACGTGAATCTGCATTGGTATACCAAGTCAGTCCGCAGCCGGCGTAAAGTTGGGCATCTTAATGTGCAGGCAAAGGATCGCGCTCGACTGCAGCAGCGCCTCGCTGAGCTGGAAGCAGCCCTGTATCCCGAGGGGGAGCCGCTGTAAAGCGCCCTCACCCGTCGCGTTTTTTATTGCGCGCTTTCTTTTCCGATTTTTTGATGTGACTCATCATGCGCCGGCGCCGTTGCACTTGTCGCTGGGTGAGCTTGTTGCGCTTACCCGCATAGGGGTTCTCTCCGGAGCGCAGCTCGATACGAATCGGCGTGCCGTGCAGCGCCAGTTCCCGGCGAAAAATCTTTTCCAGATAGCGCCGGTAACTCGCCGGCAGTGCGTCTGTTTGGGTGCCATGCACCACCACAACAGGCGGATTCTGACCGCCGGCGTGGGCGTAGCGGAGCTTGACGCGCCGACCATTCACCATGGGCGGCGGATGGGTTGCCACCGCGTCCTCAAGAATGCGGGTGAGGCGCGGCGTGCTCAAAGAGCGCGTCGCTGCATCGTGAGCGGCGTGGACAGACCCGTACAGCTTGCCCACTCCAGACCCGTGGAGCGCCGAAATAAAGTGAATATCCGCATAGTCGATAAACTGCAGTCGCCGTCGCAACTCTGACCGGATCCACTCTCTTTCATCAGGGTCAATGCCATCCCACTTGTTCAGCGCAATGACCAGTGCACGCCCTGCGTCGATGCACTGACCGAGCAGATGCAGATCTTGCTCTACCAAACCCTCGTGGGCGTCCATGGTGAGTATCACCACCTGAGCATCGGCAATCGCCTTCAAGGTTTTGACGATCGAGAATTTCTCCACCGCCTCCTTGACGTTTTTGCGTTTGCGCACCCCGGCGGTGTCAATCAGCGTGTAGTGACGGCCGCGACGCTCGTAGTCGATGTAGACACTGTCACGCGTCGTGCCGGGCTGATCAAAAACGACCACTCGCTCCTCGCCCAGCAAGCGGTTGACCAGGGTCGATTTACCCACATTGGGGCGTCCGACAATCGCCACCCGGATCGCGCCGTTAGTCTCGGCGTCCGTCTCCGGCTCGCCAGCCTCAGACCACGGTGCCAACACCGCGGCGATCAGTTTCTTCACACCGCGGTTGTGGGACGCGGCAATAGGATGTAGCTGGTCCACACCCAGCCGAAAGAAATCGCTGCTGGCGATATCTTCGCCAACGCCGTCGATTTTATTAACGACAAGATGAAAGGGTTTGCCCTGACTTCTGAGATAGCCAACGAGCGCCTCATCACCCGGGTGCAGGCCCTCGCGGCCGTCTACCAGCAACAGCACCACGTCTGCTTCCTCAATGGCCGCCATGGACTGGTTTGCCATCGCGGCATCGATGCCCTCTTCTTCACCCGTAATACCGCCGGTGTCGATGACAATGAAGGCGGTCTCGTCGATCCGTCCCTGACCATACTGCCGGTCGCGGGTCAGACCAGACAGGTCCGCTACCAGAGCATCGCGACTGCGGGTCAGCTGGTTAAAGAGGGTGGATTTGCCGACGTTGGGGCGGCCCACCAAGGCGAGCACAGGCAACATGACGTCAGTTCCGCGCCTCGACGTCGTAGGCTTTCAGCTTGCCGTCATTGGCATAGATGAAAAGGCGGTTGCCGCGCGCAATCATGTCGGCACGAGCGCCGCTTGAATCGACTTTGGTTCGGCCGACGATTTCTCCGTCGACCTGCGACAGAAGATGCAGGTAGCCCTCAAAGTCCACGACTGCGACATAGCTGTTGACGGGCGTCGGCCTCGACAATTCCCGGAACCCGAGATCAATGTTCTGCCACCTGACGCCCTGCCCGTTGCGCAAAAACGCGCTCACGGTGCCGTCGTCATCCGCGACATAAACGTTGCCAAAGCCCACGCCCACGCCCGATACAGACGACACATTGCGCTGCCAAAGCCGCCGGCCCGAGCGGGTATCAATGGCGGCCACGCGGCCCTGATAGCTAGCAACATAAAGCTCGCTGCCCTGCAGCGCCATCGAGCCATCAATATCCACGATGCGCTCAATCTCAGATCGGCCCTGGGGAATCGCCACGCGCGCCTCCCACGAGACATTGCCCGAGCGCAGATTGACCGCAACCACTTTGCCGTCGGCAAAGCCGGCAATCGCGTTGTCACCCAAAATCATGGGTGTGCCCGTGCCGCGAAGCGTCAATACGGGCACGTCGCTGGTATAGGTCCAACGGGTCTCGCCGGTTTCATAGTCAAAGCCCATCAGCTTGCCGTCATAGGTCTGAGCCACAACGTAACGACCATCACCTTGCGGCGCGGACAGCACTTCTCCCGATACCGTCGCGCGCCATATCTCGGCGCCGCTGTCGGCCGACAGTCGCATGACCAACCCCTCGGACGCACCGACTAAAATAGAGTCGCCGTGATGTCCGACCCCGCCTGACAGCGCGAGATCCAAATCCGTTTTCCAGCGCAGCCGGCCTGACTCGGGATCCACCGAGGCAACCCTACCCTCCGCAGAAGCCACATAAATGCTGTCGCCCACCAGGAGGGGATTGATTTTATAGAGGCCTTCGCCTTGCCCGTCGCCCACACCACGCGACCAGCGGCTCTTGAGCTTGACCTGCTCATTAATCTTTTGCAGTTCGACCGGCTCGCGGGGATCGAAATCATCATCGCTGAACCAGCCCTTAACCGTGCTACACCCGGCCAGCACGGTAAAGCTAGTCAACAGAAGGCATCGCGCGAGCCACCGCATCAACTGGGATCCTCTGACACGTCTGTGGCAGGCGCGGCAGGTAGACGTGTTTCCAATGTCCGCACTTTGTTATCCAACACCACACTGTACTGACCGAGCTCGGTAGCGCGCTCGCGCCCCTGACGATAAGCGGCCAGCGCTTCTTCGGTTCGACCCGCTGCTAAATGGATATCACCCTCCGCCTGCGCATAAGCAACCGGATAGGCCTGACTACCCTGCGCCAGAATAGCGAGGGCCTCTGTTTCTTGACCTTCAGCGGCCAACACGCGGGCGAGTCGCAACTGAATCAGCTGGCCGATGTCAGAACGCGTATCCCCCGCCTTCAGCGCCCACCGCAACGACGCTTCTGCCGCCGCCAAATCGCCTGCCTCGACCGCGTTGCGCGCTTCGAGCATGGCGCCGAATCGCGCATAGGTGGAACCACTGTGTTCGGTTTTCAACTGTGAGGCCAGCGCGGTCAGCTGCTCGGGATCGCCCTGCTCCAATTGGATCGCCAACATTGTGGCGTAGAGATCAGAGGCTGCGTCAGCCTTGGACGCAGAGAAGCCTTGGTACTGCTGCCAACCCACCGTACCTAATACCGCGACGACAACCGCCGCGATAATGCCTTTGCCGTTCTCGTCCCACCACCGTTTCAGGGCCTCGAGATCCGCCTCGTCCTGCATGTGTTCTGCCACGCGCTACTCCTTCCTTTAGGCGCTTTGTGCCGTCGCCAGATAGCCGGCCAGAAACGTTTCCAGCTCGGCATCCGGGATTGTCTGCTGCTCCGCCTCAGCTCTGAGCGGCTTTAATGTCACCTGACCGGCCGCGACCTCGGCCTCGCCATACACCAGCGCCCAAGCCGCGCCGCTTTTATCGGCCCGTTTGAACTGGCTCTTGAAACTGCCACCACCGAGGTGTTGGACAATATCGATATCCGGGAACTGGCGGCGGAGCGCATCGAGCCTGGGCAAACTGTGCTGGTAGGCATTTTCGTCTGCCGTAATCACGTACAAGTCCGCCGGGGACGAGACTGTAATATCCAGCGCCTGCATGAGCAAGGTCAGTCGCTCAAGACCGACCGCAAATCCAGCGGCCGGGGTTGCCTTACCGCCAAAGGTCTCGACCAGCGAGTCATAGCGCCCGCCCCCACAGACCGTGCTCTGCGCCCCGAGGTGCTCGGTAGTCCATTCGAAGACGGTTTTGTTGTAGTAATCGAGGCCGCGCACCAGCCGTGGATTCAACACGTAACTCACACCCAGCGCATCGAGGTAACCCAATAACACCTGAAACTCGCTCTGGGTGGCGTCGTCCAGATAATCCTGTAAGCCCGGCGCGCCATCTAGGACCGCCTGAGTGTCAGGGCTCTTGCTGTCCAGAATACGCAAGGGATTCGATTCCAAGCGCCGCTGACTGTCGGCATCGAGCTGGTCACGATGCTGGCTGAGATACGCCACCAGCGCATCGCGATAGCGTGCGCGGTCGTCAGCCGAACCGATGTTGTTGATCTCGAGCTGCAGGGCGTCATCGACCCCCAGACGCCGCCAAAGCTGACGACAGATCGCAATCAGCTCGGCGTCCTGATCAGGCGTTGCCACCCCAAAGGCCTCAACACCCAGTTGATGGAACTGCCGTTGACGACCTTTTTGTGGCCGCTCGTAGCGAAACATGGGGCCCATATACCAGAGCCGCTGCGGCGTCACCGCGAGGTTATGTTGCACCACCGCCCGCACACAGCCTGCTGTGCCTTCCGGACGCAGGGTCATGCTGTCGTCATTGCGATCCGCAAAGGTGTACATCTCTTTTTCAACAATATCGGTGACTTCACCGATCGAGCGGGCAAACAGGTCGGTGGACTCGATAATGGGCAGGCGCATTTCCGAGTAGCCATAGCTGGACAACACCTCGAGGGCGGCAGTCTCCATCGACTGCCACAAAGGCGTCTCTTCGGGGAGGATATCAACCATCCCGCGTATGGCTCGGTATGTCGTCATGCCTTGGGTATCAGTGCGTGCTGGAGATGATGTTGGCTTCCCGCTCGGAACGCTCCACCTCAAGGGCTTGCGCCCGGTCGCGAATGACCGATTCGAGGTGGTCAACAAAATCCTGATTGCTGACTTTGTGGTCGGGCTCACCCGAGATGTAAATCAGGTTGTTGGGTGTTGCGCCCGTCAAACCGACATCCGCCTCGCGCGCCTCACCGGGACCATTCACGATGCACCCGATCACGGCAACGTCCATGGGCGTGCGCACATCCTCAAGCCGAGTCTCCAACTCATTCATGGTGTTGATGACATCAAAGTTCTGACGTGAACAACTCGGACACGCAATGAAGTTAATGCCGTTGGTGCGGAGCTTCAGACTCTTGAGAATCTCGAAACCGACTTTGATTTCCTCGACGGGATCGGCCGCCAGAGAGATGCGAATGGTGTCGCCGATACCCTCCATCAGCAGCATGCCCAAACCGACTGCGGACTTGACCGTACCGCCACGGGTGCCACCTGCCTCGGTGATACCTAAATGCAATGGCTGCTCGATCTGCGCTGCCAGCTTTCGATACGCCTCGACTGCCATGAACACTTCGGAGGCCTTTACACTGACTTTGAAGTCGTGAAAGTTGTGGCGATCGAGAATGTCGACATTTTTCATGGCCGACTCGACCAGGGCGTCCGCGTTGGGCTCGGGATACTTGCGCAGCAGTTCCTTGCCCAGCGACCCGGCGTTCACGCCGATGCGGATAGGAATGCCCCGGTCCTGACAAGCGGCGATCACCTCTTTGACTTTGGCCTCGCGACCGATGTTGCCCGGGTTGATGCGCAAGCAGTCGACGCCATACTCGGCGACTTTCAACGCGATTTTGTGGTCGAAGTGGATGTCGGCGACGACGGGGATACCGGCTCTGGGGCGGATTTCACGAAACGCCTCAGCGGCGTCCATACTCGGCACAGAGACTCTGACTAAGTCAGCACCCGCTGCAGCGATGGCGTGAATTTGGGCGACCGTAGCTTCGACGTCACAGGTCTCGGTATTGGTCATGCTTTGCACGGCGATCGGCGCATCACCGCCAATCGGCACGTTTCCAACTTGAATTTGTCTACTGATGCGGCGCTTTATCGGCGAAGGCTGGTTCATGGCCACTGTCCTCCCGTGCACAGTCAACCGACCGGGCACTCGTTATCGACTCTGACGGTCCATCCAACCCCTGTATTCGGGTGAATCCGGATACAGATTGCGCAACGCCAACTCATAACTGCCCAGGGCATCTTGATCGCCTGTTTGTTCGGCGATTTCCAGCCCAAGCAGTAGCCCCCGCGGCGATTGCTGTGGGGAGACCGTCCTGTAGACCCCATGATACCCCTTGGCATCGTCAGTATCACCCGCCTCTAAGCGCAGAAATCCCATCTCCAAAAGGGCCACAGGATTACGTCGATCCATCGACAGCGCGCGCGTCAGAGCGGCCTCGGCGCCCGCGGAGTCCTCCAATTGAAGTCGGCACAGCCCCAGATTCACGAACGCCATAGGACGGCCGCTGTACAAGGTATCCTCGGTCACCCGAAAAAACTCGCGCTCTGCCTCGATAAAGCGCCCTTGAGAGTACAAAAACGCGGCATAGTTATTGCGCGCCCGAGACAACGACGGGTCCGCTTCTAGCGCGGCGCGAAACTGCATTTCGGCCATCTCGTACTCGCCGGTGCTTTGATATACCAGCGCAAAGGCTTCGGCCACTTCCGCGCTATCGGGATCAATTTGCTGGGCAAGCTCGAGGTTTCGCTTGGCGTTCTCCCAATCGCCGACACCAATGTACTGGCGGGCCAAGGCGACGCGCTTCTCGAGCGTCGCGTCGGGGTCAGAGGCCATCTGCGTGCCGCCACTATATTCGGTGACGCACCCTGCTAAGCCCAAAATCAGGCATCCCGACACCAGCAGACCTCGCCACGCTGGGCTCCGCTGCGATAGTGCCGACAGGGGGCCATTAATCTTTAACGCATTCATGCCAGTTTCGCCTCCGGAATCATCCTGATTCCAACAGGGTCTGATCGCCACGTCCAGCTCGATGACGCTCGGCGCGACGCGTGCGATCAACCACCTCTCCCACCAGTTGGCCACAGGCAGCATCGATGTCATCGCCCCGGGTAGTGCGCACCGTGACCACAAAACCGGCATCGGTCAGCACCTGCCAGAATCGACTGACCGCATTGCCACTGGGGCGCTGATAACCAGAGTTCGGGAAGTCGTTAAACGGGATCAAATTGATTTTGCAGGGGTAATCCTTCAATAGGGCCGCCAACTCTCTGGCCTGCTCGACGCTGTCATTGACCCCCGCCAACAGCGTGTATTCGATTGTGACCACCCGCTTTTTATCGGTTTGCGCGTCCAGATAAGCCTTGGCCGACGCCAGCAGGCGTTCGATCGGGTACTTGCGGTTAATCGGCACGATCTGGTCACGCAGTGCGTCGTTAGGCGCATGCAGTGACACGGCCAGGCTGACATCTGCCCACTCGGCGAGCCGATCCAGATTGGGCACCACACCGGAGGTCGACAGCGTCACCTTGCGCTTGGAGAGGCCATAAGCCAGATCGTCACACATGAGGCTCATCGCTGACACGACGTTATCGAAGTTCAGGAGCGGCTCGCCCATACCCATCATGACGACATTGGTGACCACGCGCCCCTTACCCGACTGCCAGGCATCATAAGAATTAATGGCCAGCCATACCTGGCCAATGATCTCGGCAGCGGTCAAATCACGCTGGAATCCCTGCTTGCCCGTGGAACAGAAGGTGCAGTCCAGACTGCAGCCCACCTGCGACGAGACACACAGCGTCGCGCGATCTCCCTCCGGGATCAGTACCGCCTCGACCAGACTACCGCCCTCGACCGCGATCGCCCATTTTCGGGTGCCATCTTGCGAATCGTGCTGCTCGGCAATAGTAGGCGGGGTGATCTCGGCGATCTCATCAAGCCGGGTTCTCAGCGACTGACTGAGGTCGGTCATGTCGGCAAAGTCGCGCACGCCGCGATGATGGATCCACTTCATGACCTGTTGGGCGCGAAATCGCTTCTCGCCCAGATCAATGAAGAACGTTTCAAGCTGTTGGCGGGTCAACCCCAACAGGTTGACCCGATCGTTTACCGGAGTGGTGGCGATGAGCTGGTCTGGTGCAGTCATGGCATCAGAGCCGGCCCTGCCTTAGCGTGGGCAAATCTCGCTGGATGCGAAGAAGTAGGCAATCTCTCGGTCGGCAGAGGCGGGCGAATCCGAGCCGTGCACGGCATTGGCATCGATAGACTGTGCAAAATCGGCGCGAATAGTCCCTGCGTCAGCTTCCTGCGGGTTAGTGGCGCCCATCAGCTCACGATTGCGCGCAATGGCACCCTCTCCCTCCAGTACCTGCACGATGACAGGGCCTGAGGTCATGAACTTGACGAGGTCAGGGTAAAAGGGGCGCTCTTTGTGCTCGGCGTAAAAGCCGCCAGCAAGGTTATCTGACAGATGCAGCATCTTGGCCGCCACAACGGTCAATCCGGCCTCTTCAAAACGGCTGATAATCTGGCCAATCACGTTTTTCCCTACCGCATCGGGCTTGATAATCGATAAGGTGCGTTCCACCGCCATGTCTGTCTCCGATATCTGCTGTGTCAAAGCGAGGACCCTGCCTCGCGGGCGCGGAGTATAAGGCGTTTTGCCCTGTGGTGTCATGGCAACATTGCCACGTCCAAACCCCGCCAAGGGATGCTGATTTAATGGCGTTCCGACGCGTGATTGATGGTGTAGCGCGGAATTTCAACCACCAGTGACGTGCTGCCGACCTGTGCCTGGCATGAAAGGCGCGATTCGGGTTCGAGACCCCACGCTTTGTCCAGATAATCCTCTTCCAGGTCGTCTGCCTCATTCAGGGAGTCGAAGCCTTCGCGGACGATGACGTGACAGGTCGTGCAGGCACAGGACATCTCACAGGCATGTTCAATATCGATGTCATTGCGCAGCAACGCTTCACAAATGCTTTCGCCTTCTTGTGCCTCGATAACGGCACCCTCGGGACAAATTTCGTGATGGGGTAATACAACCACTTCGGTCACGGCGCCTGTCGCTCCTCTTCATTCATTTCATCTTGAGCCTCGGCGTCGGTCTCCAGCTCAGACAGCGCCACACCTTGCAGCGCCTTCTGGATACTGCGATCCATGCGGCGCGCCGCAAACACCTCGCTGGCACGACCCAGCTGCTCGGTGGACTCACGGATCTGCTCGGGCTGTTCAGATTTTACTGCAGACGCTAGCGCGTCTATGCCGGCTTCGAGATCCACGCGCTCGTCGGCCGACAGCAGGTCGCCATCCACACTCATGGCCGCCCGCAAACCCGCTATCAGGGACTCGGCCTCCACCCGCGCTTCTGCCAACTTGCGTGCCAACATGTCTTCGCTGGCATGCTCGTAGCCCGCCTTGAGCATGTCGGTAATCTGAGACTCGTCGAGCCCGAATGCCGGCTTCACCACGACTTCACTGCGGGCGCCGGTTTGACTCTCGACGGCCGAGACCTCGAGGATGCCATCTGCATCTACTCTGAAGGTCACCTCAATTCTGGCCGCACCCGCGACCATGGGCGGGATCCCCGTCAGCTCAAAACGCGCCAGCGACCGACAGTCCTCGACACGCTCGCGCTCGCCTTGTAGCACGTGGACCACCAGACCCGTTTGACCGTCGCGGGCTGTCGTGAATTCTTGCGCGCGCGCCACCGGGATCGTGCTATTGCGATCGATAATGCGCTCAACCAGTCCACCGTAGGTTTCCAGACCCAGCGACAAGGGAATGACATCCAGCAGCAGTGCCTCATCGCCACTACGGTTGCCCGCCAAAATATCCGCCTGTCTCGCAGCGCCCATGGCCACGACTTGATCGGGATCGAGAGTACAGAGCGGCTCTTGACCAAAACAATCTGCGACCGCGCGCTGCACCGCGGGGGTGCGCGTCGATCCACCCACCAGTACCACCCGATCTACTGAGGCGACTGCGGCATCTTTCAGCGTGTTGCGACATGCCACCAGAGTGCGCTCGATAAAAGGCGCCAACAAACGCTCAAGCAGTTCGCGAGAAAGGGTTACTTCGGCCACTTGCCCTGCCAGCGCACTGACGTCGAGTGCCAGTGTCTCCCGGTCACTGAGCGCCTCCTTCGCACTGCGCGCGAGGCTCAGTGCCGTGCGGCGTTGCCAAACGCTCGGATCGCCCAGCGACACCTTTTCCAACAAGTAGTCTGCGAGCGCGCGATCGAAATCGTCGCCACCGAGTGCGCTGTCGCCGCCGGTGGCCAACACTTCGAATAAGCCTTCGCGCATGCGCAGCAAAGAGATATCAAAGGTGCCGCCGCCGAGGTCGTATACCGCGAGCACAGACGACTCCTCTGCCTGTTCATCCAGGCCGTACGCCACCGCCGCAGCCGTCGGTTCGTTCAATAGTCTGAGCACTTTGATACCGGCCAGTTCGGCTGCCTGCCGGGTGGCCTGACGCTGTGCGTCATCGAAATAGGCAGGTACGGTAATCACGGCGCCGGCGATGGCACCCAACAGCTGCGCTTCTGCTCTTTCCCTCAATGCCGTCAGAATGGCCGCAGAAACCTCGACCGGTGTTTTATGGCCGCCATCCGTAGCGAAGGCCAGGCCAGGACCGCTGGCGAGCGTTACGTAGGGATCGTTTTCAAATTCCTCGCGGGATCGGCCCAGCATGCGCTTGGCCGAGGCAATCGTGTTGCCGGGCTCTTGACTGGCGTATGCCAGCGCAGCGTGGCCCACCGCTGTGTGTTGCGCGCCGTAATAAACCACCGAAGGAAGCGACGCAAGGTTGTGCTGAGCGTCCTCGCTGCCATCACCCTCCAAGACCTTGAGCACTTCGCCGTCGTAATGAGCCACGAGACTGTTGGTCGTTCCCAGATCAATACCCAGTGCGTTCTGGCGGGTGGCGGTGTTTTCCTGGGGTTCGCCGGGCTCTGAGATCTGCAACAAGACCACGGTCAGTCACCCTGCGGCTGTGCCGCTTCCATGAGCTTTGATAAATAACACATTTCTTGCCAGCGACGCGCAGCGTCAGGCAAATCAGGGGTAGCGATGGCTTCAGCAAACTGGTCACGACTGGTTCGGTAGTGCCGGTCGATCTCCTCGCTCAGACGTTGCCGACCCGCCGCGTCTGCCACTGGCGTGTCGTCGAGTTGCTCACGCAACATAATCTGTGTCATCAAGAATTCTGATCCAACGCCTTGCCGTTCTGCTGCCTGCAAATCGACGCCTGCTCGCTTCAACAAATATTCGGCCCGTGTGACTTCGTTGGCCAAGACGCGGAAGCCACTGTTGATATCTGCACAAAACTGGGCCGCCATGCGTTGCTCAACAGCGGATTGGCCGGCGTATCGGTCGGGATGAAATTGGGACAGTAACGAGTGATAGGCAGTCTCAAGCGCAGCCTCGTTCAGGGAGAAGCCCGGCTCCAACTGAAACAGCGCAAAATAGTCGCGCGCCGTCGCGCCCGCTGTCGCGTTCACGCTTAAACCGTAAAGCTCTCGCCGCAGCCACACTCTCCGGCGACATTCGGATTGCGGAACTCCAGACCCTCGTTCAGGCCCTCGCGCGCGAAATCCACAATGGTGCCATCCAGGTAAACCAAGCTCTTGGGGTCAACAAATACCTTGACGCCATCAGATTCAAAAAAAGTATCTTCAGGTTCTGCCTGATCGACAAACTCCAGCACGTAGGCCAGACCAGAGCAGCCAGAGGTTTTGACACCAATACGGATGCCCTCCCCCTTGCCGCGGCTGACCAGTTGCCGGCTGACGTGCTCGGCAGCTTCGCTTGTCAGGCTGATCGCCATATCAGCTGCCCTGCTTGTCCCGGTAGTTCTGGACAGCGGCCTTGATCGCGTCCTCGGCCAGCACAGAACAGTGGATTTTCACCGGCGGCAGCGAGAGTTCCTGCGCAATCTCGGTATTCTTGATGGCAGCGGCTTCGTCCAGGTTTTTACCCTTTACCCACTCGGTCAGCAGTGAGCTCGAGGCGATCGCCGAACCACAGCCGTAGGTTTTGAACTTGGCGTCCTCGATGACACCGTCATCGTTGACCTGTATTTGCAGGCGCATCACGTCGCCGCACGCAGGTGCGCCGACCATACCAGTGCCGACGCTGTCATCTGCGTCGTCGAGTTTGCCCACGTTACGTGGATTCTCGTAGTGATCGATTACCTTATCGCTATAAGCCATGGTTCTCTCCCAAAGGGCTCTGATGCGGCGTTAGTGCGCCGCCCATTCAATTGTGTTGAGGTCTACGCCGTCCTGATACATATCCCAGAGCGGGGACAGCTCGCGTAATTTCTCTACCGCGTGGCGCACACACTGCGCGGCATGGTCAACTTCGGCTTCGGTAGTGAATCGCCCAAAGCTGAACCGAAGTGAACTGTGCGCCAGTTCGTCATTCAGTCCGAGCGCCCTCAGCACATAAGACGGCTCCAGACTGGCTGAGGTGCACGCCGAGCCGCTGGAAATCGCCAAGTCGCGTAGCGACATGATCAACGACTCGCCCTCAACAAAGGCAAAGCTCACATTGAGTGCGCCTGGCAAGCGCTGATCGCGGTCACCATTGATATGCACTTCTGGGATGTCACTGATCGCGTCCCAAAACCGCTGCCGCAAAGCTGACAGGCGACCTGCCTCGCTGTCCATTTCTTCCCGTGCAATGCGCGCCGCCTCGCCAAAACCCACCAGCTGATGGGTTGCCAGCGTACCCGAGCGCATGCCGCGCTCGTGCCCGCCGCCATGCATCTGGGCTTCAAGACGCACGCGGGGCTTACGCCGCACGTACAGCGCACCAATACCTTTGGGGCCATACATTTTGTGTGCTGACATCGACAGCAGATCGACTTTCATGGTCTCCATGTCGAGGCGCACTTTGCCCGCACCTTGCGCCGCATCAACGTGCAACAACACGCCTGCTGCCCGGCAAATTTCACCAATGCCGGCCACGTCATTGACCACGCCAATTTCATTGTTAGCGTGCATCACGCTGACCAGAATCGTGTCTTCGCGTATAGCTGCCTGCACCATGCCGGGGGTCGTCAAACCCTGCTCGTCGGGGTCAAGATAGGTGACCTCGTAGCCCTCGCGCTCTAACTGGCGGCAGGTATCGAGCACCGCTTTATGCTCGATCTTGGACGTAATAATGTGCTTACCCTTCTTGTGATAGAAGTGTGCGACGCCCTTAATCGCGAGGTTGTCAGACTCTGTCGCGCCCGAGGTCCAGACGATCTCCCGTGGGTCGGCGTTGATCAGCTCCGCCACCTGATTGCGCGCATTCTCTACCGCCTCTTCAGCTTTCCAACCAAACACGTGTGAGCGCGAAGCCGGGTTACCAAATACACCCTCGGTAGACAGACAGGCGGACATGACTTCAACCACCCGCGGATCCACCGGCGTGGTCGAGAGGTAGTCCAGATAAATCGGCGTTTGTACGGTCACCGGTGCGTTCATTGTCTAGGTATCTCTTGTTTCCAGTTTATTCAGTGCTTCGCAGAAGACCCTGCGCCTGGCACTGAGTCCTACTGCAAGGACAGGGTCTGTAGTACCCCATCCGTATGTTGTTTGTTGACCCGTTGCCCCCGACCTTCCATCAGATCGCCCAAACTGATCTGGCTGAGAAAGTCGTGGATTTGACCTGACAGGTCCTCCCACAAATGGTGGGTCAGGCAGGTCTCACCCTGATGGCAGTTGCCTTTGCCCTGACAGTTCGTCACATCTACCGATTCATCGACGGCATCAATGATCTGTGCCACGAAAATCTCGGTGCCGCTGCGCGCCAGTCGGTAGCCACCACCCGGCCCGCGCGCGCTGGTCACCAGCTGCTCGCGGCGCAGTTTGGCGAACAGCTGTTCGAGATAGGACAGGGATATCTCCTGCCGGCCCGAGATGTCCGCGAGGGAAACCGGTTTTTTGCCGCCGTTAATCGCCAGATCCAGCATGGCGGTCACGGCATAGCGCCCACGTGTCGTTAATTTCATGGACAAATTGTCCTATTCCCGACTATTTTAGTCAAGAATAAGCCGAAGTGGTGGTGTGGTAATGGAAGCGAGGGTCAATCGCCGCTTTTCGCGGCCTTCTCGGCCCTCGCGGCTGCCTTCTGCGTTTCCGAGAGGATGCCGCGCAGAATGTTGAGCTCCATTTCGTCAAGCCGCACCCGATTGAACAGCCGCTTGAGGCGCCTCATTAACTGCCGCGGGGCCTGAGGGTCCAGAAATTCAATATCAATCAACGTTTCCTCGAGATGCACGAAGAACCGCGCCATATCCTCTGTCGACGAAAACGGCGTATCCCACTCCGCATCCTCTGACAGATTGGTTTGCTCCCCCAATTGCACCATCCGACATTCATAGGCCACGAGCTGTACGGCCATGGCGAGATTCAGGCTCGGATAGTCGTCATGGGTTGGGATATGGCAGTGCAGGTTGCAGCGCTCCAGCTCTTCATTGAGCAAGCCCCGATCTTCCCTGCCAAACAAAATCGCGACGCGCTCTGACTGGGAGTGGCTCGCAATGCGCTCTGCGCAGCGACGGGCATCCTGAACCGGCCAGGGGATCCGCCGCTCCCGGGCACTGGTGCCCACCACGAACTGGCAGCCAGCGATGGCTTCCTCCAGCGTTGCGACGACGCGGGCATTCTCCAGAACGTCTACTGCAGAGGCCGCCCGCCAGGTGGCCTCAGGTGCGGGATACTCAAGCGGCGCCACCAGCGTGAGTCGCGTCAGGCCCATGTTTTTCATAGCGCGCGCCACGCCACCAATGTTGCCACTGTGGGTGGTGTGGACCAGAACAATGTCGATGTTGTCGGGGTTCATGGAGTTACCAGCCGGCCACTTTGAGGTCCGACACATAGAGCGTTCCCCAACACACTGCCGGGCCCGCCTTGAGCGCTCACAGATGGAGCGATCTGAAGCAGGCCCGGGTGGGCTGGTGAGGGGCTCGGCTCACTCATGTCGAGGCTGGCAAGTCTACCAAACCCGTATCCGGCCCTCGCCACCCCTGTTATGATGCGCCGCCCTTCAATACCGGAACCTGCGATGGAACCGACCGCCTCCATGGCTCTTCGCGCTGCGCGTAAAGCGGGCGATCTCATTGTGCGCGCCTCTGACGATATGGACCGCGTCGGATATCAAGCCAAAGCCGCCGCTGACTTCGTCACCGAGGTCGACATCGCTGCGGAGAAGGAAATTCTGTATCACCTCACCAAGGCCTACCCCGACCACCGGTTTGAGTGTGAGGAGAGCGGGCATTCCGGCAACGAGTCGTCGGAGTACACCTGGGTTATCGATCCGCTCGATGGCACCAGCAATTTCTTGCGTGGCATACCGCACTACGCCGTCAGTATCGCCTGCTTATATCGCGGCAAGATCGAGCACGCCGTGGTCTACGACCCGATCAGGCGGGAAGAATTCATTGCCTCCAGAGGTCGAGGTGCGCAACTGAATGGACATCGCATTCGCGTCGGCGATCGAACGGAATTAAAAGAATCACTGATTGGCACCGGCGTGCCGTTTCTAGGTCACTGCGATGACCATTTGGATTGGTACACGGGCGCGCTCTCCGCCGTCACCAGCCGTTCCATGGGCGTGCGACGATGCGGCGCCGCATCTTTAGACCTGGCGTATGTGGCCGCAGGTCGCCTGGATGGCTTTTGGGAAATGGGGCTCAACCAATGGGATATCGCCGCCGGGGGGCTTCTGGTTCGCGAGGCCGGCGGCCTGATCACCGACCTGGCAGGCGGCGAAAGCTGGTATGAGAGCGGTAATGTGGTCTGCGGCAACGGCAAGCTGATGCGTCAACTGCTGCCATTGGTTAAGTGGGTCGGGGCCTAGCGCTTCAAGAAACACCCGAGCAGGACAAACCGCCGGGTAGCAGCCGTCTTGCGGTCAGGGCAGCAAGCCGTCCTGATCCGCACCCTCGCGCTCGGGCACCATCACGTCCTCTTTATTCACTCCCAACTGCAGCAGCGTGGTCGCGGCAACATACATGGAGGAGTAAGTCCCCACCGCAACCCCCACCAGCAAGGCGACAGCGAATCCAAAAATCATTTCACCACCGAAGAGCGCTAGCGCGGTGAGCACCAGCAACGTGGTTAATGACGTGACCAAGGTCCGGCCGAGCGTCTCGGTCAGCGATACGTCGATGACTTCGCTGGGACTCGCGCGACGTATTTTGCGCAGGTTCTCGCGGATACGATCAGATACGACGATTGTGTCATTCAGGGAATAGCCCACCACCGCCAGTAACGCCGCCAGCACGGTGAGATCAAACTCCAGCCCCGTCAGTGAAAAGAAGCCCAGCGTGAAGATGACGTCGTGGGCCAGCGCGATCACCGCGCCCAGCGCAAATTTAATCTGAAAGCGGAACGCGACATACAGCATCACCAGACCCAGCGCGGTGAGCATGGCGATACCACCGTCATCGCGCAGCTCTGCGCCTACCTGGGGCCCAACAAATTCGATACGCCGCAGTTCAATGTCCATCGGCGTGGCGGCACGGAGCTTATCGACCATCACCGCACCCTGCTCGTCAGAATATCCGTCTGGCAACCTCACCAAAACATCTTTGTCGGTGCCAAAACTGACTACAACCGCACCGTCGTAGCCTTCCTGATCCAGCGTCGTGCGAATCGCGCCCAGGTCAGCGCTGTCACTGTAGGCCACCTCTACCAGCGTGCCGCCGGTGAAGTCGAGCCCCCAATTCAGTTGCTGCACGCTGAGCGAACCGATAGCCGCCAGCATGGCTGCGGCGCTGAAAGCGATGGCAACCCACCGCCACTTCATAAACGGTAAGGCTTTCATCCCGTCGCTCCCTCGGCAGTCGCGGCAACGCGGCCGACACCGCCAATCGCCAGCTTCTTCACGCGCCGGCCACCATAGATCAGGTTAATCAGCGCACGCGTTCCCATTATCGAGGAGAACATTGACGTCACAATGCCCACTGACAGGGTGACGGCGAACCCTTTGATCGGCCCCGTGCCAATGGCGTAAAGAATGATGGCCACGATCAAGGTGGTGATGTTGGCATCGAGAATGGTCACGATGGCGCGGTCGAAACCTTGGGTAATTGCCGTCTGGGGTGGCGCACCACTGCGAATTTCCTCTCGGATACGCGCGAAAATCAGTACGTTGGCATCAACCGCCATACCGACGGTCAAGACGATGCCGGCGATGCCGGGCAGCGTTAGGGTGGCGCCGAGCAGCGACATAATGCCCACCAGCAACACAAGGTTACCCGCCAAGGCGATGACGGCCGCAATGCCAAACACGCGGTAATAAAACATCATGAACACGACGACCAGACCAAGGCCGACCTGCACCGATTTCATACCGAGGCGAATATTCTCGGCCCCCAACGACGGCCCGACGGTGCGCTCCTCGACAAAGGTAATTGGCGCTGCCAACGCGCCAGCGCGCAGCATCAGGGCCAACTCGGAGGCCTCGGCAGGATTATCCAGCCCGGTAATTTGAAACTGTGCGCCCAGTGCCGACTGAATCACCGGCGCGGTCAGCAACTTCTTCTCATCGTAGGGGATACGAACGGGCACCTCTTCGCCAGCCTCATCGCGCTCGTAACGGGTGCGGTACTTGCGCTCGATGAACAGCACACCCATGCGACGCTTGATATTGGCGCGGGTGGCGCGCGACATAAGCATCCCGCCCTCGCCGTCGAGGCTGATCATCACGTTGGGTTGACCGTTCTGGTCAAAGCCGGCCTGAGCGTTCGAGACGCTTTCGCCGGTAATGATCACGTCGCGCTCGAGCCATTCGGTCATGCCGCCGCGATCGGGACTTCGATACTCAAAACGCTGGCGCTCTGATACCGGCGCATTGGCTTCGGCAACGAGCCGGAACTCCAGGTTGGCGACCTTGCCCAAAATGCGCTTCGCTTCGGCCGTATCCTGAATACCGGGCAGCTCCACAACGATGCGGTTACTCCCCTGACGCTGCACCAGCGGCTCTGAGACACCCAGCTCATTGACCCGGTTTCGGATCGTGGTCAGGTTTTGTGCGACCGCATAGTCGACAACTTCTTTAATGGTCTGCTCTGTGACTGCCGCATAGAGCGACCAGGTATCACCCTCGTCGACCCGGTCGAGAAACAGCTCGGGGTATAACTCGACCACCTCGCGACGCGCCGCTTCTCGATCCTCTTCGGTACGGAACTGCATCGCCACCTGCTGTCCATCGAGACTGACCCGCCCGCGAATACGCTCCTCGCGTAGGCGCTTCTGTATGCCGGTTTCGTATTGGGTGAGCTTGCGTTCTGTGGCAGCGGCCACGTCCACTTCCAGTTTGAAATGAACGCCCCCACTGAGATCGAGGCCCAGCTTCATCGGCGTAGCGCCGCCCTCCACCAGCCAATCTGGCGTCGTGGGCGCAAGATTCAGGGCGACAATAAATCCATCGCCCAGCTCTCTGGCGACAATGGACTGCGCGCGGAGCTGCTGCTCCCGGTCATTGAGTCGCAACAGGGCCGACTTGCCCTGGTTCTGAATCTCTTCACCAAAAAAGCCGATGCCTGCCTCTTGGAGCGCATCTTCTGCACGCGTCAGCACGCGGGCGTCAATTTGTTGCGAGCTGCTGGCCCCGGCGATCTGTAAAGCAGGATCCGGCGCATACAGATTGGGCGCGGCGTAGTAGAAGCCACAGAGGACCGCGGTCAGTATCAGCAGGTTTTTCCAAAGGGGGTAGCGATTCATCATTGGTGGTTCAGCGTGGTTGGGCTAGCGAGGTGCTCAGCGATTCAACAGGCGCGGAGTGTAACGACTCAGCGACCCCAACACCATGTCAGTACTACCCAAGCCAGACGCGTGCGTTGCGGAACAAACGCATCCAGCCCGAATCGGTCTGCCACTCGGTCGGGCACCAAGACAGCTGCGCCGCCCTGAAGACCCGCTCGGGGTGGGGCATCATGATCGTCACGCGCCCATCGGTATTACACAGCCCGGTGATGCCATCTGGCGAGCCATTTGGGTTGGCGGGATATCGACTGGCGGTATTCAGTTCGTGATCAATAAACCGCATCGCCACCAAGCCCGCCGACTCCGCTGACTGGCGGTGTTGTTCCGTCGCGAATGACGCGCGTCCCTCGCCGTGCGCTACAACGATCGGCAGGTGCGAGCCGGCCATGCCCGAGAGGAGCACCGAGGGCGAGGCTTCTACCTTCACCAGAGCGAGGCGCGCCTCGTATTGCTCCGAGCGGTTTCTGGCAAAACGGGGCCAGTGATCTGTGCCAGGAATAATCTCCTGAAGCGCCGACAACATCTGGCAACCATTGCAGACACCGAGTGAGAAGGTATCGGTGCGCGCAAAAAACGCTGCAAACCGTGCCCTCACGGCCTCATTAAAGAGAATGCTTTTCGCCCAGCCCTCGCCCGCACCCAACACATCACCGTAGGAGAAGCCACCGCAGGCAGCCAGACCATGAAAGTCAGCCAATGTCTGGTGACCAGACATCAGGTCACTCATATGAACGTCAACTGCCGTAAACCCGGCGCGGTCGAATGCCGCCGCCATCTCCATCTGCCCATTGACGCCCTGCTCTCTCAAAATCGCCACTTTGGGACGCGAGCCGGTTGCAATAAAAGGCGCTGCGATGTCGTCATCACAGTCAAAAGTGAGCGCCGCTGACAGCCCCGGATCCGCTGCTTGAATCGCCGCAAATTCCTCGTCCGCACAGTCGGCGTTATCCCGCGCTCGCGCAATCGCATGGCTTGTCTCTGACCACAAAGATTGCAGCGCACCGCGGCGGCTATCGATCAGTTCGAACTGCGGGGTATTGACCACGATTCGCTCGTCCTGGCGCAGTGTCGCCACGGGGCTGACGGCATCACCCAGTCCCAGAGAGGTCGCCAGTGACATCAGTTCGGCGGCATGCTCGTTAGCCACCTGAATCACCACACCGACTTCTTCTGAGAACAACCGGGCGTTGGCTTGCTCGGGCGTGACATCGAGATCCACCTGCAGCCCGCAACGACTGGCGAACGCCATCTCGAGCAGCGTGACCAGCAAGCCACCATCTGATCGGTCGTGGTAAGCCAGCAACCAGCCTTCCTGTCGGGCTTTCGTGATCAAACTCACCAGCGCCAGCACGTCTTCCGCCTCGACATCCGGCGCCAACTGGCCCATTTGCTGCCAGACCTGTGCCAACACGGACCCACCGATTCGATCCCGCCCCCGGCCTAAATCAATCAGCAGTAGCACGGTATCTTGTCTGGGTGACAACACCGGCGTCAGGGTTTGGCGGGCATCTCCGCAAGGCGCAAATGCCGACACGATGAGCGAAACAGGCGCCGTCACCGCACGGTCCTCGGCACCCTCTTCCCAGACCGTGCGCATGGACATGGAGTCCTTGCCCACCGGGATCGTCACGCCCAATGCAGGGCAAAAATTCAGGCCTACGGCTTCAACGGTGTCGTACAGCACCGCGTCATCACCCTCGTAGCCAGCGGCACACATCCAGTTGGCGGATAGCTTGATGTCCTGCAGTGATGCAATCGGGGCAGCCAACAAATTGGTAATCGCTTCGGCGACCGCCAGCCGGCCCGAGGCGGGGCCGTCGAGCAGTGCGACCGGCGTTCGCTCTCCCATCGACATCGCCTCGCCCAAATGTGAATCGAGTGACACGGTGGTCACTGCGCAATCGGCGACGGGCACTTGCCAGGGCCCTACCATTTGGTCTCGCGCCACCATACCGGTGACGCTGCGATCGCCGATCGTGATCAAAAAGCTCTTGGAGGCCACAGCGGGAAACGTCAGCACGCGTTCGAGCGAGTCAGGGAGCGAGACCTGCGCCGGATCAAAGTCGTCGGCAACCGACGGCCGCCGCTCGACACGCCGATCCATTTTAGGCGGCTTACCGAACAGCACGGACATCGGGAGGTCGACGGGCTCATTGCCAAATTGACGATCGGAAACCGCCAGATGCATTGCCTCCGTCGCCTCGCCCACCACGGCATAAGGGCACCTCTCTCGCTCGCAAATCTTCTCGAATCTCGCCAAATCCTCGGGCTCTACCGCGAGTACATAGCGCTCTTGTGATTCGTTACACCAGATCTCCAAAGGGGACATGCCGGGTTCGTCGTTGGGCACGTCGCGCAACTCAAAGCGTCCGCCACGACCACCATCCTTAACCAGCTCAGGCAGGGCATTGCTTAAACCTCCCGCACCCACGTCGTGAATAAAGGCAATCGGATTGTCACCGCCTAAACTCCAGCAGCGATCGATCACTTCCTGACAGCGACGCTGTATCTCAGGGTTTTGGCGCTGCACCGATGCAAAGTCCAGATCTTCAGCACTGTCGCCGCTGGCCATTGACGACGCTGCGCCACCGCCCAACCCGATGAGCATGGCCGGGCCACCTAATACAATGAGGCTGGCACCTGCCGAGTAGGCACCCTTGCTCACATGCTCCTCGCGAATATTGCCAAAGCCACCCGCGATCATGATGGGCTTGTGATACCCGCGGACACCGCTGGCGGTCCGGGTTTCAAAGGTGCGGAAATAACCCGCCAAATTGGGGCGACCAAACTCGTTATTAAAAGCCGCTGCGCCAATCGGCCCCTCGGTCATGATTTGCAGCGGCGAGACAATGCGACTCGGGCGGCCGTAGCTCAGCTCCCAGGGTCGCGGTTGATCGGGGATCTCCAGATGTGAAACTGAGAACCCCGCCAAACCCGCCTTGGGTCGGGAGCCACGCCCCACTGCGCCCTCATCGCGGATCTCGCCACCGGCCCCGGTGCCGGCGCCGGAAAAGGGCGAGATGGCGGTCGGGTGGTTGTGGGTTTCGACCTTCATCAACAGATGAACCGGCTCTTCGTGAAAGCGCCAGATCCGGTCGTCATCATCTGGATAAAACCGCCCCGCCCGGTGGCCCGAGACCACCGCGGCGTTGTCTGAATAGGCCGACAGCACATTGTCACCACCGACCTCATTGGTATGTCGAATCATGCCAAACAGTGAATGGGGCTGGCTCTGGCCATCGACCTCCCAGCTGGCATTGAAAATTTTGTGGCGGCAGTGCTCTGAGTTGGCCTGCGCAAACATCATTAATTCGATGTCGCGGGGATTTCGACCCAGATCGGTAAACGCCTCTGCGAGGTATGCCATTTCGTCATCAGTGAGCGCCAAACCCAGGTTTCTATTCGCTGATTCCAGCGCCGCTGTACCGTCCCCGAGCAGGTTAATCTCGTCGAAGGATCGCGGAGCAGACCGGTCAAACAGCGGGTCGAGTGCGTCAAAAGCATCCACCACCGTTTCAACCATTCGATCGTGGAGTAAGGCATCCAGAGCACCGCAGGCTGCCCCGGCCTCGAGACCATCGATGCCATACAGCGTCAGTCGCTCGATGCGGCGCAAGCCATCAAAGCCACAGTTGTGAGCGATATCGGTGGCCTTGCTCGACCACGGGGAGATGGTGCCAAACCGTGGGCTGACAATGCGCTGCCCCGGGCGACTCAAGCACTGTGGGTCGACGGCAGAAGCGGTGCCCGGCTGTAGCAAGGCAGCAAGACGCTCTGTATCAAGCGCCTGCCCAGACTCGACGTCTACCGCATAAGCATGCACCGCCTCGCGGAGCGTCCATCCCTCGCCCAGCGCCGAGACTTCGGCCGCCAACAACTGATAACGGGCGTCGGACAGCGCGGACGATCCGGGCAGAATAAGCATCTGGGGTTCCTGAGCGAAACAGCGGGCAGAGTATACCGCGCCGCCCCCTTCGCATGAATAACCCGGAGGCCTATCGTCGCTT
>JAYOUT010000016.1:0-6181 GCA_038151055.1 Luminiphilus sp. | reverse complement strand
AGAGTATACCGCGCCGCCCCCTTCGCATGAATAACCCGGAGGCCTATCGTCGCTTCATCTCGGGGCTGGCAAGCACGATGTCGGGGCTGGCAAGCACCATGCAGACTCAATGCGAGGCCAAAGCACCGTCTTTTCCCTTATAGCAACAGGTACAGCGGCCATATCGTCTTCGCGAGGGACAGCCTACAATTCACTCATGGGCCGTGTTGCGACTACTTTTATGATCGGAGGCCTGACCTTGCTGCTGCAGGCCTGCTTCGATTCACCCACCCTCGCGCCGATGGCACCGGGCGAGGAGCTGGTGGTTGTGACGCGCAATACGCCCACAACTTACTACTTTGAAGGCGACCGAGCTTCGGGATTTGAGTACGCGCTGGTGAAGCAATTCGCCCGCGAGCACGACATGCAGTTGCGTATCAAAGTGGCGTTCAGCTTGCCCGAGGTGTTTGATCTGCTCGAGAAGGGCGAAGCCCACATCGCTGCAGCTGGCTTGAGCCAAAGTCCCTCTCGAGACGCACAATTTATCGCATCGGACGCGTACCTGGAGCAGCAGCCGTTGGTGGTGTACAAATCTGGCGCTCGGCGGCCACGCACGCTGCCTGAGCTGGTAGGCCGTGATCTGATTGTCGTGGCCGGTAGCGCCCACATCGAGCTGTTGACGACCCTGAAAGAGACCCTCCCCGAGTTGTCATGGCGAGAGATTCACGCCGCAGACTCTCTGGAGTTGATGCAACTGATTACGGAGGAAAAAGCAGAGCTCGCTATCGTGGACTCAATCGAATTTGGCATTCAACAGCAATTGTTCCCGCGTGTCGTCGCAGCGATGGAGATTGGCGAAGCCACCCCGGCAGTCTGGTATTTGCCGCCCTCTGAACAAGTGGAGGACGCCACCGCCCTGATCAATGCATTCTTCGCCGATGCTCAGGCTTCGGGGTCTCTGGCTCAACTTGAGCGCCAGCATTTTGGACGCTACGACAACGTATCGCGGGTCGGCTCGCTCACCTTCCAACGCAAGGTGCAAAACGATCTGCCGCAGTGGCAGCCGCTGATGGAAGCGGTGGCCGATGAGTATCAAATGGATTGGCGCCTGCTGGCGGCCATGGCGTATCAGGAGTCTCACTGGAATCCCGACGCTCGATCACACACTGGCGTGCGCGGCATGATGATGCTGACCCGGGTGACCGCCGGCGAATTGGGCATCGAAGACCGCACCGATGCGCGACAAAGCCTGCGCGGCGGCGCACGCTTTTTCAAAGATCTGCTGAGACGACTGCCCGCAGATATCGAGGAGCCACATCGAACATCGATGGCACTGGCGGCTTACACCATTGGCATGGGGCATCTGGAAGATGCCCGGGTGTTGACGCAGCGCGCTGGTGGCAACCCCCACCATTGGCCCGACGTGAGAGCGCAGCTGCCCAAGTTACAAAATCCGGAATTCTTTCCCAGAACGAAATTTGGGTTTGCAGAGGGGCAAACCGCCGTCACTTATGTCGATAACATTCGCCACTACGAGGGCATGCTGGCGCTACAAAATCTGCCCGGCAGTAAAATCTCGCCGCCCATCTCGCTGGAAGAATTACTCCCCGAGTCGCTGCAAGCGTCTCACTCACCCGTGCTCTGAACCCTCATGTTCGCCGTGCTGACCCGCGCGGCGCTGCTGAAAAAAAGCGCGCAACAACTCGGCACTCTCGGCGCCCAACAACCCTTCCGACCAGGTCACCGAGTGATTGAGGGAGACGTTATCCAGCGCGGCGGCGGTACTCACCACTGCGCCCGCCCGAGGTTCTCGGGTAGCGAAGATGAGCGTCTCGACTCGGGCATGAACCAGCGCACCGCAGCACATTGTGCAGGGCTCCAGCGTCACATACAGCGTTGTGCCTGGCAGCCGATAGTTACTGTCCCTGACACCGGCTTCTCTCAGCACCCGGATTTCGGCATGGGCGGTGGCGTCGTGAAGCTCGATCTGCGCGTTGCCACCATGCGCCAGTACCGTCTCACCACGGGTCAGCACCGCCCCCACTGGCACCTCACCCCGATCCGCCGCTCGCCGGGCTTCTTCGAGCGCCAAGGTCATGCAGCGCTCATCCCATTCGCTAAAACTCACAGCGGCGCCTCGCTATAAAATTGCCAGCACAACAGCGCCAGCGCACTGCGGTAAGGCGCGAAAGCGTCGCCCTCGCGGATGACCGTGTTTTCATCTGGCCGTTCTGGCCAGCCCATGATTCGGCCAAACCCGACTCGAACAGCCAGGTCTCCACTGGGCCAAATGTCGGGACGCCCCAAAGAAAACATCATGTACATGTGGGCTGACCAACGACCAAACCCACGTACGGCAGTTATCGCGGCCTCGACATCATCATCAGAGAGCGTGGGCAATGTCTCGATGGGCAAGGCGCCGGAGCGTACCGCCTCAGCCAAAGATTGCAGATAGCTGATTTTCTGGCGTGACAAGCCCGCAGCCCTGAGTCGGTCGGCATCAGTGGCGAGCAAGGTCTCGGGCTGCAGCGCACCTCCCACTGTCTCATCAACACGCTGAGCGATCGTCGCGGCGGCTTTGGTGGAGAGCTGCTGACCGATGACAATCCTTGCCAGCGATTCAAAGGAATGTTCGCGGCGGCGCGCCGGCGGATAACCGACCTGTGCAACGGCCCGCTCAACTTCAACGTGGTTTTGGGCCAATGCATCCAAAGCTTTGCGAATGAACGTGTCGGTGAGTTGGAAACGTTGACTCATGCGACGGCTAATCTCAGCCGTGAACGGGGTAGCCGAGCATGCCGTGAATATAAGCGACGACACCGTAGAGGGTGAGCGTGATCGCAATGGCACCCAGTTCGCGAATCAGCGAAGGCTTCGGTTTGCTCAGCTGTGGCTTGCCATCCTGTTTGTTGATGATCACGACTTCCAGCACTGCCCAGACCAGCAAACCGCCAAACAGTATCAGCGAGGCGGAGTCGCCATTCACGAGCAGATGGGCCAGCGACCAGAGCTTAATGGCGGTCAGCTGCGGATGGCGAATTACACCCGCAACCCGGGCGCCCAGGTTGGACCCCACAATAAAATAGAAGCCCAAGTAAACCAGCAGGTTGTTGACGCCGACCCAAGGGGTCTGGCGGCCCCACCACACGGTGGTAGCGGCCTGCTGATAACCCAAGACCATCATGACGACGGACACCAGCAACAGAAGTGCGACGAGCGGTCTGCCGGCATTGCCGAGTCGCGCTCGGTGCGCCGGCGCGAGGCGTTTAAAGAGATGCGCGGCGCTCCACAGCAGCACACCACTCACTAACGCGGTCACGCCTTCATGCTCTCTTCATGCAGTGCAAGGGCACTCTGCCGGGGCAGCGGCGGCGCTGCGTCACTGTTTGGCTGCTCTTTGGCGCAGCGCCGCCAAGCGTGCACTCATCTGGCTATAGTCGACCGTCTTGGCAAAGGCATTGCCGCGTTCGCCTTCGAGCACCAATGCGTCGCCGAGCGTCTCTTTCACGCCATCATTCATCAGCGCCTTCAGCGCGAAAACGGCTTTCGGGTCTGCGTCTGCGATTTGTGCGGCGCTGGCCAGCGCCTCCTCAAGGAGCGTTTCGGCGGCGCAAACCCGATTGACCAGTCCCCACGCCTCAGCGCGTTCGGCATCAATGAAATTGCCGGTCAAACTCATTTCTCTCGCGCGATTGATGCCAATGATGCGTGACAATTTTTGCGACAGACCCCATCCCGGCAAGATGCCTACGCGGGCGTGGGTATCGGCGAAGCGCGCGTGCTCGCTGGCGAACAAATAATCGCAGGCGAGCGCCAGCTCGAATCCTCCGGTGACCGCGGCACCATTCACCGCGCCGATGATGGGCTGGGGGCACTGCTCCAGTGCCACGACAATCGGCGATTCGGGTCCCAGACCCAGTCCGCTCGACAGCAGCTCAGGTTCATCGGTCAATGCCTTGAGATCCACGCCGGCACAAAATGCGCGGCCGGCACCCGTCAATACAATCGCGCGCACCCCCTCGTCGGCCGCGAGGTCGGCGAAGGTCGCAATGATGGCCTCAGACAATGCGCGATTGAGGGCGTTATGCGCGTCGGGACGATTCAACGTCACCAGTGCGACGCCGGCTTCCTGATGAACTTCGATAACAGACACGGGTGTACCTCAAGGATTCAATGAGGGACCAACGTATCAAACCGGCAGAGTTGAGAACAGCCCTGCGACCCGCCAAGCGAAGAGCCTCGGGGCACATCGACCATCAACGAAACACGTTTAAGGTGATGACGTAGCCGCGTGTGCGGCAATGGGCGGCTGCAGGACCTGTGGTAGATCCGGGCCGCAGCTGGCGGCCCGCTAACTGCTACTTGCTACCAAGCAGGCTGCATGCGCACCTGGTCGGGGATGGTGTTGGCTTGAGTCGGCAACAGGAACAAGCGGGCGAAGGTCAGCCCGGAACCCACCAGATACCCCAGCTTCTTGAACATCGCCACGGGGCCCCGCTGACCCTCGAGTGCGTCGCGGGCAACCTGCAGTGCGCGCATTCGCTCAAGACCCGCGCGGAAGCGGGGATCGTCAGTGTTCAATGTTAGCGGGAACACCTGTCGGGAGATCTCGGTGGTGATATCAAATACCGTGTAATCAAACTCGGTGACGTCCATCCCAAAAGCTTCGTATAGCTTGGGTCGCGAGTGATCCCTGACATACATGGTCGAGTACACCGCCAGCAAGAAGAAACGAATCCAAAGCTTGTTGAACCCTGTCAGTAACTTGGGGTCTGACCGCATGATCAGCGCGAACGCCTCGCCGTGGGCGAACTCATCGTTACACCATTCGAGGAACCACTTGAAGATCGGATGGAACCGTTTTTCGGGGTGGCGCTCGAGATGCCGGTAGATCGTGATGTAGCGGGCGTAACCGATCTTCTCCGACAGGTAGGTCGCGTAATAAATGTATTTGGGTTTAAAGAAGGTGTATTCCTTCTCACGCTTGAGCACGCCCAAATCAACCGCAACGCCCAACTTGTTAAGCGCTTTGTTAATAAAGCCGGCGTGACGGGATTCGTCACGGGCCATGAAACGCATCAGCTTGGCGACGTCGGGGTTGCTCACGTTTTTCTCGATTTCTTGATAGAGCACGCAACCTGAATACTCTGCAGTGATCGAAGAGACCAGCAGGTCCAAAAACTCCTCTTTCAATTCCGGGTCAGACTCCAGAATGCTGGGGTCGTACTCGTAATTCTGCTTAAAGTGGCCGCGATTTTTGTCGAGCTCGAAGTCGCGCATCATCAGATCCCATTCGGCGCGAACCGGATCGATGTCAATGTGCTCCATGGCCGCGTAATCGGTGCAATAGAACCGCGGCGCCAGAGGCTGGCTCTCCAAGGCCTGCTGCGTAGTCAGGTTTGTTGCAACATCAGACGCAGGTGCTTCCATCATGGCATCCCCCCATGGGAATAATCGGGACCGTGGGCAGCGCAACGTAGATGCATGTCCACACTTGTGTCCACTTTATTTAACACTAATATGTCAATTTTATTTGACTATTGGCCATCTAGCAAGCAAGCTCGTTAGTGGGGGCTAAACGTTGAAGTAGCATACATTTCATCACAGGCACCCGACCATGTCAGAGCACGCCAACCCCAGTACCACCCCCCAACCCTCCTATGAACCCATCTACCACCTCGCGTATGTCAGCACCGAGTCAGAACCTTTTTCTCAGCTAGATCTGGTTGAGTTACTGGCAGTTGCCCGCAACGCCAATGCTGAACGGGGCGTGACGGGACTGCTCCTCTACCGAGAAGGCTGCTTCTATCAGGTGCTTGAAGGCAACGAATTCGCAGTCAACAAAACCTTTAATGATATCGAGCGGGATCCTAGGCACCGTGCCGTTCGAGTTCTTTTTAAAGGCGAGTCTGAGTCGCGAGAATTCGCCGAGTGGCAAATGGGCTTTTTAAATCTGGACGGCGTCGATGTAGATAAACTCAGTGGCTTTTCAGATTTCCTGACGCGGGACGCGCAACCCCGGGAGTTTCTGGAAAATCTGAGCCGCGGCAAACGCCTCGCCCTGATGTTCAGGACGCTGGAGTAGCGCGAGAGCGAAACCTCGGCCGCCAAACGCCGAGGGCAACATTGGCCGTGGCAACCAGGCCGATCAAAATCAACGACCACTGCTCTGCCGCCAATTTCTGCGCCAGTTCGCCAACCA
>JAYOUT010000015.1:14048-34445 GCA_038151055.1 Luminiphilus sp. | reverse complement strand
TTCACCACTCTCTGCTGCAAGCAGGTCTTCGTGATCGCATAAAGCTCGTTGCCTCTGGAAAAATGGTTAACCCCGCAGGAGTCGCCGCAGCACTTTGCCTGGGCGCAGACGTGGTCTGCTCAGCGCGCGGTTTTATGTTTGCGCTCGGCTGCATTCAGGCGCTGCAGTGCCACCAAAATACCTGCCCTACTGGTATCACCACTCACAATCCAAAGTTGCAGCGTGGACTGGACCCGAGCAATAAAGCGGTGAGAGTTGCCAATTATGCTCGCGCGATGAGGCAAGAGGTCGCACTAATCGCGCACAGCGCCGGCGTTCTGGATCCCGCTGGTCTGGAGCCGCAGCATGCTTTTCTAATCGGTGCCGATGGACAGCCTCAAATGCTTTCTGACATCACACGCGAAAGCACGCTGCTTAGCTGATCGCCAGCGGTCGCGTTAAGCGCTTGAGACTGGATTCCCTTCCCGATCCAAACCTGCCTCTGCCAACTTAGCAGCCTGAACCAGGTTAAGCTCGTTTGCGAAGACCTCACTCAGCTTCTGCACGCCACCCTCCCTCAACGCGCCTTGATTCCCAGCCACAACATAAGTTGCATACAGCGCGCACGCTCGCATGAGGGCAGTGGAGACGAATTCGATTGATGAGCCCTCGTCCTTCATCTTATTCGCTAAGCCAATAAACTGGTTGATCGCCTCTTGCTGCGTTGCAGGAGCTGTCATGTCGCAAACCTCTGTTCTGAATCTTTCAAGTATAAATTACCTGCTGATTCCCTCAACAAAGGCGAGGCCGCCACCTATACTGAGCAACCCTCAAACCACAGTCCACCGCTCTGAACACTACTCATCACATCTTCCGCGCAACCCTCACTGCGGCCCTCTTCATGGTGTCGCTGCATCTTTCGGCGGGCACAGAGTTCGGGCTGGAACTCGCGGCTGGGTACGCTTGGGACGATAACTTGGGACTTGATGAAGTAGAGCGAGCCACCGGTGAATCAGACGAAGTAACCACACTCGAAGCGCAGGGATCGGCGCTATTCAGCTACAAGGACCGTGCATCCATGAGAATCTCAGCTGGCTTGGTTGACGACAGCTATCGAAAATTTTCTCAGGTCGATCGGCGCACTGAGTCCGTCGGCGTTAATCTTGAAACGCAATTAGGCAAGGTCACTGCTGGCATCAATTGGTTCGATGTTTCTGCAGATCTCGACGACAAACAGTTTCTGAAGTACGAACGGTTATCACCCTATCTGTCAGGCTTCGTCAGCAAGCAGTGGTTTTTGCGCGGCGAATACGTTTACGGCGAAAAGGAGATTGCAAGACGACCCGGTCGTGAAGCCAACAGCCACAGCGTCTCTCTCGATAGCTACTACTTCTTGCAGGGACTCAAACGGTACGCCGTGTTCGGCTACACCTTTCGCGTCGATAACGCCCGGGCGAACCGCTATGACTATGACTCTCACGCGCTGAAACTCCGCTACGTCCACCGCGAAACGCTGAAAGGTCTGCCGCTGGAGCTGGAGTTAGAAGGGAAGTTCGAGGATCGCCAGTACAAAGCGCCCGACCCAATGATTCGCACCGAAAGGGAGGACACGCGGTGGCGTTTTTCTGCCGAGCTGAGGTTGGCGTTTACAGACTTTGCGTCGGTGGCAATACACTTGAAAAACTCGGATTACGATTCCAACCTGCCGACCGCTAGCTACAGCGATTTGGTAGTCGGCACAGAAATCCGGCTGTCGTTCTAAAAAATATATCGCCCTGTTATTGGGACCAATCGGCGGCGCCTCAGAATTGCAGCTGTCCGTAACCGTAAATTTGATCCCGTCCAGGGGCGCCAATGTCGATCGCACTCGCGTACAGCGTATCGAGCATCGTCGCGGGCTCCGTATTGGATTGCAGCAAGCGCGCCGCCGCGACGGTGACAAAGGGCACCGCATAGGAAGTGCCCGATGAAGCGGCATAACCGCCGCCCGGCTGCGCGTGGCGGATGTTCACCCCTGGCGCGGCGATATCCACATACTCACCTCGGTTGGCCAGGCGAAATGCTCTTCCGCGATCATCCGTTGCGGTGACCGCAACCACCTCTGGGTAGGCTGCGGGATACATCGGCTGCGCCATCGGTCCGCCATTGCCCGCAGCCGCAATGGCCAGAATGCCCCGATCACGGACGCGGGCCAGCGCCGTTTCCAACAGTCGATTAGGAGGCCCTGCCAGACTGATGTTGACCACCGAAACCTGCATGGTGACCAGCCAATTGAGCGCCTTGATCAAACTCACTGTGCTCGCAAATTCGCCCTGCTCGTCGGTTTTATCAAACACCTCAGCGGCAAAAAGTTCAGCCCGTGGCGCCAAACCCAGCGCTGCAGGGTCATTACTGGCAATAATGGAGGCAATGGCGGTACCGTGAAAATTTGGCGGCGCGTCATTATCTACAAAACGCCGCGTTGTGATCGCAGCCTCTGAGAAAGCGCCGTGAGTTTGATCGACACTGCTATCGATAATGCCGATCCGCAGTGACAGATCAGATAAATCAGTTGGTAACGGCAGTAACTCGCGCGGCGGTAACCCCGCCATCTCAGTAGGACCTGCGAGCGGATCGGGCACGCCGGCTGTGTAGAGGTGATTCAGGTCAACGTCGGCATTATCGCCGCCAATCACTTCATAGATACCGGCACGAGTCGCTGATAAGTCAAAACTGGCAGGGGCCGCCACCTCGGCGAGTAGAAAACCCAAGCCCTCGAGCTCACTGACGCGATCAAAGAGATAACCCTCCTCCTCAAGCTGAATGAATACGTCCGCCTCGGCCATCACGAGCCAGTGATCGGTCTGAATTCTCAAGGCATCCTCACTGATTCTCGATTCAATATCGGCCAGCAAGTCTTCCATCGCCTGCTCTATGCGTTCCTCTGTGGCATCGGAAACGATGTCGGCAACCTGATCCTCTACCTCCTGAGCGGTACTAAAAGGACTGAGGGCCGAAGCGTTCACCAGCAATGCCAGCGCCATTACCAGCGCAGTCAAAAGTGGTCTGTCGAGGCAATATTTGGCTTGTGATGGGCTAAAAAGGTTGCGCATGATGCGAGTTTACCTCCTTTGGAAGTAGCATCGGTACGACGTAAAGCGACAAATCGCGTGTTTGACCATGCACTGGCAGGGAATTCAGGGGCGGCGGCGGGAATAAGTCCGGCGCTCATCCGTTATTAAAGGTAACAGGCACACTATGGCGAAGCTAAGCGCCCAACAAAGACAGGATCTGATAGAGGAATTACCTCGGTTGAAGCGATTCTGTATGTCGCTCACTTCAGATCCGTCAGACGCCGAGGATTTGTTGCAAATCACGGTGGAGCGCCTGTTGGAAAAGGGCATGCCCGAGGATGCTCATGTGGCCAAGTGGTCGCACCGGGTATGCCGCAATTTGTGGATTGATGAGATTCGATCCAGAGATGTGCGAAGTCGGTACGCGCAGGCTGAAGGCGCGATGGAAGGAGTCGGCACGACCTCTTCCAACACTGACGAATCGGTGCAACTCGATCGGGTCTCTGCGGCGATGGAACGATTGCCACCAGAGCAGCGCGCTGCATTGGTGCAGGTGGCGGTTGAAGGGTGTTCCTACGCTGAGTCGGCAGCGCTGCTAGATGTTCCGATCGGCACGATCATGAGTCGTGTTGCGAGGGCGAGAAAGGCGCTGGCAGAAGATTTGGAGTGGAGTGCAGAAAGAGAGGCTTAAGCCTCCGGCATTTAGCCAGGCCCTCTTGGGAAGGGCCGAAATTAACAGGGTGATAGTGATGACAGATGATCGCCAAAACGTAGTCGATATGGCCGGTACGCGGGTCGATGACGACCACTTGCTGTCTATGTATATCGATAATGAGTTGGACGCCGAGCGCACCATCGCATTGGTGGAGCGATTGCGCGCTGAGCCCGCGCTAAGAGCGCGCCTGTCGGCAATGGAAGGCAACGACGTAGCCGTCCGAAAACTCTACGCGCAAGTCGACCAGGATGTTTCAGACCACCTGACCGCTTTGGTACAGGCTGATAATGTCGTTGTGGTCAGTTTTGCACGGCGTTGGCAAACTTGGGCGAGCGCCACTGCAGCGGCCTCCTGCGCCGCGGTGATCGCGCTGGTCATTGGCTTCAATCAGCCCGCCGACTTCAACCCTATGACGATGGATGCACAGCTTGCTGGCTCATTGGAGACCTCGCGCTCCAGCGCAACAGGCTGGGAATCTCTGGGAGATAACCGACAATTTCGTTCGGTTTTGACCTTCCCAGCCGCCGACGGCCGCTGGTGCCGCGAATATCTGCTGGCTCAGGAAGGGTCTCACTGGCGTGGCGTGGCGTGCCGAGACGAGGGTCAGTGGGTCAATCAAGTCGTCGGCAGTGAAGTTTTCCTTGAGCAGGAGACCCAGTATCGACCCGCGGGGATTGATGACAGCGAGAAAGTCGCGCGTTTCATTGACGAAACCGCTACGGATGTGGCGCTCGGCCCCCAGCAAGAAGCCGCGCTAATCAGCTCAGGCTGGTAATTCTCCCAGGCTCACCACCCCCGCATAGCGGGGGAATTTCCGCACCGCTCTTTCGCTGATTACTGCACTCGGCAGTTGATACCGCCCCCCTATCTCGGCTAGCCTCACGACCTTTCATCTCTCTATCGACAGGTCACAAATGGATCACTTTGCGTTACCTCTCGCGGGCGGCTTACTACTGGGCTTGTCGGCCATTTGGTTACTTTTTTCCATGGGCCGAATCGCAGGGATCAGTGGTATCGCTTGGGGTTCATTGGCGGGCCCAGACAGGGGCTGGCGCTTACTGTTTTTGGCAGGTCTGGCCCTGGGTGGCGTTGCGACCCACTGGCTGATCGGTCAACCCATCCCCGAGGAATCAGGCGCCCCGCTGTGGGTCATTATTGCTAGTGGCTTGCTCGTTGGGTGGGGCACCCGAATGGGCGGTGGGTGCACAAGTGGGCATGGCGTCTGCGGTCTGGGTAGACGATCACCGCGGTCATTGGTCGCCACGGTCACGTTTATGGCACTTGGCATTCTCACAGTCTTGGTGATGCAAGCTGTGTTCGGAGCATCAGCATGACCTCCTGGCCCGCACTGATTTCCGGTCTTCTCTTTGGCCTTGGCCTGACACTCTCTGGGATGTCCGATCCCGCAAAAGTACTGGGCTTTCTCAATATCACCGGTGACTGGATCCCTGATCTCATTTTCGTGATGGGCGGAGCGGTGATCGTCACGGTGCTGGCAACACCCTGGGTACTGCGCCGCTCCTCACCCTTGCTCGCATCCTCATTCTCGTTGCCAGCGTCACAGACACTCGACAAACGCCTGGTGGGAGGCGCCGTGTTGTTCGGCATCGGCTGGGGCCTTTCAGGCTACTGCCCAGGCCCTGCATTGGTGAGCCTACTTTACGGTTACGACACCACCATCATCTTTTGCTTGGCAATGTTCGCTGGCATGTATCTGCAAGGTCGTCTGAGTCGCAACAGCTAGTCGTCGAGTCGATTACGGTCCAGTGAAAATCAGGATTAGGACAGATCCAAAGCAAACTGTTTGAGCACGTCCAGAGACACAATCTCCAGCGTTTTTTGATGCGTCGCGCGCAGATACAAGCGTGGCGCCCTTCCAGCCTCATATGCCTGCTGCCAGCGCAAGGCGCACAAGCACCATCGATCGCCATCCTTTAGCCCCGGGAACTCGAACTGCGGCATTGGCGTAACCAGATCATTGCCAGCCGCAACGGAGAAGGTCAAAAATTCATCCGTCATTTGCGCGCACACTGTGTGCAGGCCGTGGTCGAGAGGCCCTGTATGGCAATGTCCGTCGCGAAAAAAACCGGTAACCGGGTCCTGACAACACAATTCGATCGGCAAACCCAACACGTTCAGCTGCGCGGGCGGCTCACCCGATGGTTCACCCATAATCTTCTCCTCGTGTTACCCACTGGCATGCCCTGGCCGCTTAGCCAATCAGGCTCGCAGCGGACAAAGGAATCAGCATTGTGCCCGATTTTTTATCTGACGCCTCGGCATCGAGTGCCTATCGCCCGCCACTCAATACGCCTAATACAAAAGACCCTGATACATTTCATTCGTCGCGTTACCAAAGTAGCATCTCTCGAAGACTTAACCACCTGGATTGACTGTGCTCAGCCCGGATCATCACATCGGTATTTTTGCCGCGCTCATGGGGCTTTCTGCGGCCGCTTTCTGGCTTGAAAAAACGCGCCTCGGCGGGCTGCTGACGGGCACCGTACTCGTAATTTTGATGGCCATTGTGGCAGCCAACACTGGCGTCATCCCTCATCAAGCGCGCACCTATGATTTTGTTTTCGAGTACCTGGTACCCATCTTGATACCGCTGTTCCTGCTGCAGGGAGACATGCGGCGAATTATTAGAGAGGCATCGCGAACCACGGTCGCTTTCATTCTCGCCTCATTCGGTACCGTGCTCGGCGTACTGCTCGCTGTCTCATTACTGGACTTGAGCGCCCTTGCCGAGGGTGCCGCAATCGACCCCACCCGGAAAAGCGCAGCCATTGCCGGTTTATTCTCTGCCACCTACATCGGCGGTTCGGTGAACTATGCGGCGCTGGGCGAAATGACTGGCTTATCTCAGGATGCCTCATTTTTCTCCGCAGCGACGGCAGCTGACAATCTGTTCAGCGCGCTGTTCCTGAGCCTGCTCGGCTTACTACCGGGAATTCGCTGGCTCGCTTTACGCTTTGGCTATCACGAGCCCTCGCCTCAAGCCCCTGCGTCATCACATCAGCAGGTCAGCGCATCTCAACCGATCTCCGCGCGATCACTGTGCACCGCGTTGGCGGTTTCAACTCTCCTGGTCACCGTCAGCGACATTGCCAGCGCGTGGTTGCCCTTCTCTGGAAGTCGCTATGTGCTACTCACTGTCCTCACGCTGGGCATTGCGACGCTGGTCCCACAGCTTCGCCACTGGTGTACCGGCGGATTTGAGATGGGAGTGATGCTGTCATTCACCTTTTTTGCCTCCATTGCCGCAGGCGCTGACCTCCGGGCCATGGTTCAGGTAGCACCTCTTCTGATCGTCTTGGTCACGATTTTGCTCACTACCCACCTCAGTTTCCTGCTGGTGGCAGGCTATTGGCTGAGGCTGTCATTGCCTGAGCTCCTGACGGCCTCCAACGCCGCCGTGCTCGGCGCCACAACGGCGCCGGCAATGGCCGCGGCCAAGGGCTGGCATGATCAAGTGACCCCGGGCGTGCTGGTTGGCGTGTTGGGTTACGCACTTGGCACGCTCATTGGAAGCCTGCTGTTCAACATTCTCTAAAACAAAAGACAGTTTTAAACCCCTAGCCGCAAAGCAGGGGGTTGTCACTACCACTTCAGGCGCTTCCCGAAAGCACCAGGGTTCTGCAGAAGCACTACCCCTGTGCTGGGCGCAGCTCGCCTCGCTGCCGATACGCCAGCAGTCTCGCCGCGGCATCCCTGCCTGAAGAGACCGCACCCTCCATCCAGCCATACCAACCTCTGGATAAGTCCCCGCCTGCAAACAAACAAGGTGGCGGGTTATCCGCCAGCTGATGGACCCCCTCCGCTTGACCGGGGCAAAGACTCAGCCAGGAACCCTTGGCGTAAGGATCCTCAACCCAGTCGTGAGATAGAGACGCTTCGGCGAGCGTCACATCCGTATGACGTCGACTCAATGCCTCCCAACTCTTTGCCAGACCTTGCGAGTGACCCGGGTGCGCGACGGCAAAGGTGCAGACCGCATCTGACAAACTACCCTGCCGGCTATACACCTCCACCGCATCAGGCCATCCCGAGGACGTCACGACATCGCAGATCTGGGCACGCGTCCACCCTTTGGCGGCCCGTCCGGCATGGCGCTGACGAATGACCGCCTGCGCAGCATCTGGCAGGTCAATATCGAGCGTCAGGTTTTTCAGCACGTTCAATGGCAGTGCGATGATCACTTGGCCGGCCTCAATATGACCGCGCGGTCCGGCAATGGCTACGCCCGCATCAGAATGAGTGATGACCTCGATCGGCCAATTGCAGTGCACCGAGGAGGTGATGCTTTCACTGATCGCCACAGACAGCGCTTGCGCTCCCCCGACTATCCGGTGCTCCGCTGCGCCAAAAGCCTGCTCAACCCCACCAAATGCGGCAAATTCATGAAGCAGGTTGATCAAGCTGTAGTCATCGGGATGAGCCCCTTGCAACGCAAAGCTGTGCGCCAAAATCAGCCGTTCACTGGGCTCATCGAGCTCGCAAGACCGCAGGTACGCTGCCATGGGCACGTCAAATTTCTCCATAGCCGCATACCAAGCCGGATCGGTTGGGTCCACTTGTTTCGAGATCGATTCAAGCTCGCGCAGCACCGAGATCGCTTGAGCAGAGAGACCCTTCAATACTGAATCACCGCTCTCCTCCGGCGCAGGCTCGAGGCCAATGCCATAGCTTCTGAGTTCTGCCATCAAGGCAACATGGTGCGCGGGTGCGACCCATTCAGCGCCAAGGTCAACCCTCAACCCGGCGGCCTCAAAGGGAACGGTTAAGGTTCTGCCGCCCACTCTGTCGCGAGCCTCCAGCACCGCGACATTGAGTCCAGCGCCGATCAGATCGCGGGCGGCACACAGACCGGCCAGACCTGCGCCCAATACCACCACATCACATTGCGTTGTCATGTGACGAGCATCGCGCTGACGGAGCCCAAAGGCTGCGGGATTAACTCAATTTCTGCAAAGTCAGACAAAAGTTGCCACCGCCTCCAACGGTTTCTTGATAGTCGCGGCCCGGGGTACTTTTGCATCGTGGGCCGGGTGTCCAACGACTAGCAAAACATAGGGGCGCTCGTTCTGGGGACGACCCAGAATGTCGTTGAGAAATTTCATGGGGTTGGGTGTGTGGGTCAGCGTCGCCAAACCCAGCTGATGAAAGGCATTGATCAGAAACCCCGTCGCGATGCCCACCGATTCCGGGACGTAATAATGCTTTTGGCGAGATCCATCTGCATTCACGCCGTAGCGCTCTGCAAAGATTGCAATCAACCAGGGTGCTGTCTCTAAAAAAGGCTTCGAGGCGTCAGTGCCGATCTTCTTCAAGTCATCCAACCACTCCTGACCTGCTTTGCCGCCGTAAAAGGCACGCTCCTCAGCCTCGGCGGCCTGCCGTATCGCCCGCTTGGTGTCGATGTCACTGACACAAACGAAGTGCCATGGCTGATGATTCGCGCCACTCGGCGCCGAGCTTGCGGCCATGACACACGCCTCAATGACAGCCCTGTCGATCGGGCGATCAGAGAAATCTCGTACCGTGCGTCGCCGCGCTACAAAGTCTCTGAACATCACCGCCGATTGCTTTATCTGCTCATCGGCCAGCGGCTCTGGCGCATTCAAGGGTATTGGATCGTATTCAAAGTCCACCATTGGGCTGTCTGCCTGCACATTACTCACCCACCAGTGTATACCCCTGAAAAAATGACGAACGCGCGGCATCTTCGAGCCAAAGTGACTGGATTGGACGCCACCGCAGCAGCTTTCCGCTACGATTCAGTATGCATGTCATTACTCGAAGCGGCGTCAAAGCAAAAGAGCGAGACGTCGCCACCAAATGGATCAAGCGCTGCCTGCGGGAGATCACTCGCAGGGACTATGAGTTGCCCGTGGATTACGCGACCGCACGATCCCAGATTCTGGTAACGCTGAAGCGCGCGGGGCATCGCTCCTCGGCCTGCGCCAAGGGCATCACCATCGATCTAAGCGCTTGGTCTAACCAAGCGACAGCACTACTGGAGTATCCGGCTTTTGCTGATGACCCGGTCATAGGCTCGCACCCGCAGCTGTCGCCAGAGCTGGTGCTGGCCGCAACCATTGCTCACGAGGTGAGTCACTTCATCCAATACCGCTATGGGCCTGACACTCGTTGGCTTTGCAGACGCTATCGCAAACCTCATGGTGAAGGGTTTCAAGATGTCTATCGAATTCTGCGATCAAGAGTGATCAACCCACATTTTCCGACGCCGTGACGCCGCCTACAGAGAACATCACAGAGGAAGAGCACCCCTAGCGTGGGCTCCCCACGAAAACCGTTTTAAACCCACCTCTCGTAGACGTCCCTCAGAGCGCTGTCTCATTCGGTGGGTGCTTTAACGGCGACAGCTGGCGCTTTTACGACCATAATCTGATCCTGCTCTGAGACAGTTTTTTCCTTTATCCCATGAACATAGACCCGATAGCGGCTGGTTTTTGCCCCCAAAAGCTCGCAAAACTCAATGACCACCTGCAAGCGCGGTATCTCGCACCGCAAAAAATTGCCGGTTGTAATGTCCGAATTGTCCGCAATGGCGTGACCGCTTGTAACGCTTCGCTGGGCATGATGGATCTCGAGCGCCAAAAGGGCATGCGGGATGACACCATCTTCCGCATTTACTCTATGTCGAAACCCATTACCTCTGTCGCACTGATGATGCTCTTTGAAGAGGGTCGCTTTCAGCTGACTGATCCCGTTTACAAATTTATCCCGTCCTGGAGACAACATCAGGTATGGGTAGAGGGAGAAGGTGAGTCCATGGTGACGCGCCCGCCCACTGCCCCAATGACGATCCAGCATCTGCTCTGCCATACATCGGGCTTGACCTATGCGGGATTCTTGCCTGGACTGGAACTCCCCGTCGACCCGGCCTATGCGGCAGCCGGTATCTCAAGAGCGGGAACCGACACTCTCGCCCAATTCGTGGAAAAGCTGGCTCAAGTACCACTGCTCTACGAGCCCGGATCGAGATGGAGCTATTCTCTGGCGACGGATGTCTGTGGCCACCTCATCGAGGTGATATCGGGTCAGCCGCTCGAAGAGTTCCTGATAGAAAGGCTTTTTGACCCCCTGGAGATGCCGGACACCCGCTTCTCGGTCCCCGATGACAAACTGGAGCGTTTTGCGGCCTGCTATGAGCGTGCGCCCGATAAGACGCTGCGACTGCAAGACGACCCCGCGACCAGCCGATTTCGGCAGCCGCCAGTGGCGCCCTCGGGTGCCGGAGGTTTGGTCGGCACAATCAATGATTACGCCAACTTCTGTGAGATGTTGGCCCATCGCGGCGCGTTTCGCGGCCAGCAGCTCATCGGACGGCCCATCCTGGAGCTGATGACCCGCAACCATCTTGGCGGCGCTTCGCTGGCTCAAATGGCAGTGGGTGGCTTCTCCGAGACCAGTAATGAGGGCGTGGGGTTTGGTTTGGGATTTGCCTCAACGATAGACGCCGCCGCATCAGGCACGGTTGGTGAGGGCGATTTTTACTGGGGCGGCTTGGCCTCTACTTTGTTTTGGGTGGACCCCACCGAAAACCTCTACGCAATCTTCATGACCCAATTGATACCCTCTTCAACCTTTAATTTTCGCGGGCAAATAAAGAATCTGGTTTATGGAGCGATGCAGTGAGCACGACTGACACGGAATGAGCTTCTCAATCATTGGTGCAGGGAACCGTTATCAGAAGATTCAACTAGGGACTTGTCGAAACTGCGTCAAGACACTCACCGTGTGAGAGTCATCGCCACCAACTGTCCCGCCTCTCCCGGTGCGCCAGTCGCCACCACAATGTACTGCTCTCCCCCGACGGCGTAGGTCATCGGCACCCCGGTTTGGCGTTGCCCTAAGTCGATCGAAGCAAGCACTTGGCCAGTCACTTTGTCATGTGCTTTAAAAAGAGTCCCACCCCACCGAGACCCGTACATACCCGCTCCCTCACCCGAAAACAGCAGCGTTTTGGTCACGAGCAAACCGGACCGGTCATCGTTGCCGGTATCGGGTAAGTCCACACCCTCAAGTTTTGGGTGGTCGCGGATCTCGCTGGGCGTCTCGCTGTTGGGCCGCTGCCATAGGAGCTTACCGGTTTGCAGATCGAGTGCGCTGATCCACCCCCACGGCGGTTGCAGAAGCGGCAAATCGAAAGGACCCTCGAGCACGGCATCCTTCAGCACGTAACGCATTGAGGATCGTTCAGGGTCACTGATGAGCCCGACAATCTCAGGTGATACGGCATACGAGACATACATTTTTCCAGTCTCTGGATCCGCCACCGCACCCTGCCAGTTAGCGCCCCCCACTGAACCTGGCAGAACAAGGGTCCCGCCATTGGATTCATCCACCAACGTCGGCGGGGTGTAGAGCGGCCCCAGCGTGTAGCCCTCTACGATGCGCTTGGCCTCGGCGTGAATCTCTGGAGTGAGGCGATTTAATTGAGGTGTGGTCACACCCGTGCGTCCGAACGGCTCAGGCAGCGAAGGGAACGGCTGAGTCGCGGCGGTTTGCTCACCCGGCACATCGCTCTGAGGAACAACCACCTCCTCAATCGGCCACACCGGTTCGCCCGTGAGACGGTCAAAAACAAAGGTGAGCCCTTGCTTCGTGATTTGGGCGACCGCTGGAATCTCTTTACCATCCACTGAGATATCGAGGAGTACCGGCGGTGCGGGTAAATCGTAATCCCAAATAGGGTGATGAACAGTCTGGAAATGCCAGATCCGCTCGCCGGTCGCCGCGTCCAAACACACCAGACTTTGCCCATACAGATTGTCTCCCGGTCGGTGACCACCGTAGTAATCGCTGGTGGGCGCCTCGACAGGCAAGTAGACGTAACCTAATTCGGGATCCGCTGACATCGGCGCCCACACCCCGGCATTGCCGGTGTAATCGGCAGCGCCGTTCTGCCAGGTATCGCGACCTTGCTCACCCCGTTCAGGGATCGGGTTAAAGCGCCACAAGAGCTCACCGGTGTGCACGTCATAAGCAGTGACTTTGCCCTTCAGAGCTTTTGGCGACTCAGGCGCACCACTGAAGGCAAAAGCGGCACCCACTATCACCACACCATTGACAACAATCGGGGGCGAACTAGCGCCAATCGGCGCGGTGACGGGATCCAACTCCACGCCCAGCTGTAACTTGAGATCAACGCGGCCCGCCTCGCCAAACTCGGGTCTCGGCCGACCAGATTGCGCGTCCAGTGCAACCAGCTGATATCCCGGGGTAATCACAAAAATCGTGTCACCGGCATCATCTCGATGGAGTGCCACACCTCTGCCCGGCCCTTTGCGCGGGGCATGCTGCGCTCTATCACCTTCGTCGAGGCGATACATCCACAGGGTCTCCCCCGTCATCGCATCAATCGCCACGACAGTCCTGTGCAGACCTGCGGTCACATAGAGCACGCCGTTAGCCATTAACGGGGTGACTTGGTAATTAGGCCACGGCGCCGGCCCAAAGTTATCCGACCGCCAGCGCCACGCGACCCCCAGTGCATCCACATTCCCCTCGTGGATGAGATCGAGTGGTGAATAGTTAGTGCCAGTTGGCGCCCCGCGATGGTGGAGCCACTCAGTCATTACGTCGACGTCAGCTGCAACCAATGGTAGCGGTGCCGTTTCAAGATCAGCCGGCTTTGCTAGGAGAGTCGAATCAACGAGAGCAAAAGACACATCGAGCGCTTGATCGACAGCGGAGTACCCATTTTGGTAAAGCACAAACGCCAGTACTGCCCCGTAATCAGCGTCGCTCAATCCCCCCGGATTGGATGTGGGCATGTTGTTGACTGTCACACTGACGAATTTGCGCCAAGGTTTTCCGACCCAGCGGTCAATAAAACCGCTACCTGACAGTGCAGGTCCCGCCTCGCTCCCTGCGAGATTGGCCCCATGGCATTGGGCACAGTGGGTCGCATAAACATCGCGGCCCTCCGCCGCTTGCTTGAGGCTGTACCGAGGGGTAATGGCGTCATCATCGGCATGCACCAGGACCGGCGCAAAGACAAATAGCAACGCCAGAACAGAAACCACTTTGCTGACCGTCACTGATCTCACGCCGCCAGCACTTCCAAATGGGCCAAGGCAGAGTCGGCCAGCGCCTGCAAATCGTAACCCCCCTCCAGCGTCGACACGATGCGGCCCTGTGAAAATTGATTTGCCAATGCCGCGATCTGTTGCGTTACCCAAGCAAAATCCTCTGCGTCCAAATTGATATTCGCCAACGGATCGTCGCGGTGAGCGTCAAACCCAGCCGAGATCAAAATAAGGTCTGGCCGGTGAGCCTCCAAAGCCTTCCACCAAGAGCTCGAGATCGCTCGCCTGAAATCATCGCCTGATGCACCGGCGGCCAAAGGTGTATTCACAATATTCGGCGCCACCACATCGTGAAGGCGATGAGGATAATGAGGATGCTGGAAACTCGAGCACACCAAAATCTCAGGGTGTTTTCGACACAAATCGACCGTGCCGTTACCGTGGTGAACATCAAAATCTAAAATCGCTACTCGATTCACGCTGGGTAGATTCAGCGCGTTAATCGCAGCGATAGCGACGCTGTTCAGCAGGCAAAATCCCATTGGCGAGTCAAACTCGGCATGATGACCCGGGGGTCGCACCGCACAGAAAACCCGCGTCTCGCCACCTGCTACCACGTCATTAACACCTTGCCATACCGAACCCGCGGCCTGCCGCGCCGCCGCCATACTGCTTGGACCCATCCAGGTATCTGGGTCTAGTGGTGTCAGCCCCTGGTCAGGGCTTGACTGCCTGAGCTGCTCTAGTAATTGGGGATGATGGGCTTGCCGCACCAATTCATCCTGAATCGGCGAGGCCTCGAGCACGGGGTGATCCTGCGTGAAACCGGTTTGCTCCAGATGCGCCAGAAGGAACGCCAAACGGTCGGACCGCTCAGGGTGACCTTCCGGTGTTTGATGGCTGACGCAATCAGCATGACTGTAGAGCCGCACGTCTACTCCGTCTGAGAGATTCAGAAATAGAAGTAGCCTATACGGCCCGGGAACGGCGGGGCAACTCCATTGAAAACAAAAAGCTCGCGTGAGGCGCGATTTTCAGTGCTGGCGGAGAGGGAGGGGTTACTCAAAACAGGCTCGTGCCTGTTTTGACCCGGCGGGCTTCGCGCCTATGGCGCTCGGTGCCAAAAGCTTTGCGTTTGGTCGAACCGAAGGGCTCTCATCGGTCCTCACTTTTCCAAAATAAACAAAAAAGCCCGCACAAGGCGGGCTGTTTTGTTTATGGCGGAGAAGGAGGGATTCGAACCCTCGATACGCTATTAACGTATACTCCCTTAGCAGGGGAGCGCCTTCAGCCACTCGGCCACTTCTCCAGATTCTGTTGACTTCGTTTCTCTCTAGTCCTTCTCTTGCACTCCCCGGTCGCGCGTTACTCGGTGCTCTGCACCTCGCCCTTCGGGTCGCCGTCGTACCGCCGGCGCTCCTTCGCAGTCTTTGACTGCTCGGTCAGCCACTCGGCCACTTCTCCAGATTGCTGTGCTTTTAGTCCTCGCTCCGATCCTCTGCCGCCGCCGCTTCCTCGATGCGGTTGAGAATCTCCTCACGGTGAACCGCAACTTCTTTGGGCGCCTTTACGCCGATGCGCACTTGATTGCCTTTGACACCCAGCACGGTGATCGTGACGTCGTCACCAATCATCAGGGATTCGCCGACTCTGCGTGTCAAAATCAACATGATTCACATCCTTGTTCCGCGGGGCCTGCCATCAAGCAGGCTTGGCCTGGGCCGCCACGACCCAACAGCGCCTTTACTCGGTTTCGACTGTATCAAGACCGAACGCAGAATGCAGGCTCCGTACGGCCAGTTCAAGATATTTTTCTTCGATGATCACTGAGATTTTAATCTCTGAGGTACTGATCATCTGAATGTTGACGCCGACATCCGCCAACGCCTTGAACATCGTCGCGGCCACACCTGAATGCGAGCGCATACCCACGCCGACGACAGAGACCTTGGCAATGTGATCGTCGGTCAACACCTCTCCGGCCCCCAGCTCCTGAACGACCGGGAGCAGAACCGCTTCAGCGGCCTCCATATCGCTTCGCGCTACTGTGAACGTAAAGTCCGTCGCGTTTTCGCCGCGGCTGTTCTGAAGAATGACATCGACCTCAATGTTGGCCTCACCGACAGGCCCCAAAATGCGGTACGCCATCCCGGGATTATCAGGCACCCCCACCACCGTCAGCTTGGCTTCGTCCCGATTGAAGGCAATTCCCGCGATAACAGGCGCTTCCATGGAGGTATCCTCTTCTGTCGTAATCAGTGTCCCTGGGCCGTCCTCAAAACTGCTGAGCACTCGCAGCGGCACCTTATATTTTCCCGCGAATTCTACCGAGCGAATTTGTAAAACCTTCGACCCCATGCTCGACATCTCAAGCATTTCTTCGACCGTAATGCGGTCCAATCGCTTAGCGCCGTCCACCATTCGCGGGTCTGTGGTGTAGACACCATCGACATCCGTGTAGATCTGGCACTCTTGGGCAGAAAGCGCCGCAGCGAGCGCCACCGCGGTCGTATCGGACCCGCCTCTCCCCAACGTGGTGACATTACCCTCCAGATCGACACCCTGAAAGCCTGCGACGACTGGCACACCGCCAGCGTCGAGCTCGGTTTTCAGCGTGCCCAGCTGGATATCTTGAATGCGGGCCTTGTTATGTGCGCTGTCAGTGAGGATCCCCACCTGATTGCCACTGTAGGATTTGGCGCGCACCGACCGCTCACCCAGCGCCATGCTCAGCAAGGCAGTGGTGACCTTCTCGCCCGTGCTGAGTAGCGCATCGAGCTCGCGAGGCGTGGGATTAGCCTGAATTTCTTTGGCCAGACCCAGCAAACGGTTGGTTTCACCTGACATCGCCGAGACAACCACGACCACGTCGTGGCCTTCGCTTTTAAAGCGAGCCACTCTGTCGGCAACGGCACCGATCCGCTCAACCGAGCCGACCGAGGTCCCGCCATATTTTTGGACGATAAGCGCCATGTGCTCGTGGTGTTGAAACCAAAGGGCGCGTATTTAACACGATTCATGCGCCGCTGAGAACCAGCTGTGGTCATAGTGGCAAGCTTTGCATCGTTGCTCTAGGCTAGTCCCATCACAATAAAAACTGCCGTATCTCATGATTGAAGCCGACCCGCTCTACAACGACTGGATCCGCCAGCAGCTCCGTGTCCAACCAGACAGCCTCGCCGTCCTCGACCTCACTGCCGACAGATCTTTCACTTGGGCTCAATTTAACCGACGGGTCGATACGCTGGCGGCCCGACTGCTTGCCGATGGGATCCAACCGGGAGACCGCATTGCCTATCTCGGCCTCAACAGTTCCGACGTGGTAGAAATTTTCTTTGCCACGGTACGTATTGGCGCAGTCTACGTGCCGCTCAACTTTCGGCTGACTGCGCCAGAACTCTCTTTCATTATCGGCGACTGCACCCCGTCGGCCGTCTTCTACGACCAAGCGTTTCACGCGGTCGTCGCTGAAATCGACCCGGCGGTCATGCCGGAACAGATTGTTGGTTCGGCATTGGACGGCTCGGACAGCCCCTATGAGGCCTGCTTTGCAGCGGATAGCGCGCCAGTCGAGCCCGCCGCGGCCAACGCGGATACGCTGTCCATGATCATGTATTCATCAGGCACAACGGGCAAACCGAAGGGCGTGATGTACACCCGCCGAATGATGCTGGCCTCTGCGCTCAATTTGCTCCAGCCAAGCGAGGCCAGCCCTGACAGCCGAGTCTTGAACGTCATGCCGTTGTTCCACATTGGCGGCATGCAATTCATTTTGATGGCCGTCAAATTTGGCATACCGCACCTGATGATGCGAGGCTTTGACCCCGCCGCCATGCTCGCCGCCATTGATAATGCCCAATTAGGTATCACCAACATTGGTGGCGTGCCGGCAATGTGGGGCGCGATGTCCTTGATGCCCAATATTGATGAAGTGGACCTGAGTCGCATTCGCGTGGCGGCCACGGGCGCGGAGTCGGTCCCAGAACCGATGCTGAAGGAATGGCAGGGACGGGGCATTCTTCTGCAGGAAGTGTATGGCATGACCGAATCCTCGGGGGTCATTTGCATGGCGCAAAAAGCCGATCTGCCTGAGCATATGGGCTATGCCGGACGAGCACTCCCCTACGGCGAGGTCAAAGTGATGACATCGGATACCGAAGAGGCAGCGCCAGGGCAGCTCGGAGAGATCTGGATGCGCGGCGCGCCCGTGACACCGGGATATTGGAACCGACCCGACGCTACAGAAGATGCCTTTGTTGGCGATTGGTTGAAATCCGGTGATATCGGCCGCCGCGACGACACTGGCAGACTGTCGGTCGAGGATCGCATCAAGGACATGTACATCTCCGGTGGCGAGAACGTCTATCCCGCAGAGGTCGAGTCTGTGCTCATGGCGCATCCGGATATTAAAGAAGTTGCGGTCATCGGCGTCGCCGACGCAAAGTGGGGAGAAGTAGGCTGTGCGGTCATCGCCAGCATCAGCGGTGAACCGATATCACTTGCTAAAGTGCACAGCCAATGTGATGGCAACTTGGCGAAGTTCAAGTGGCCGCAACAGGTCGCCCACACTGATGCACTGCCTCGCAACAGCACCGGCAAAGTCCAAAAATTTATCCTGCGACAAGAGCACGCTTAAAAATTGAGCGAGCAGCGCGCGAGCTTTAGCTACCCGATCAGGATCCGCTGATTTGCGCGGCAACCCACTCGGGTAAAGAGGCCAGCACACCCGACAAAGCCGCAACATCAGAGCCGCCGCCCTGAGCCATATCGGGACGGCCGCCGCCTTTTCCACCTAACTCGCCGGCAAAGTGCTTGATGACATCCCCCGCCTTGACGCGATCCGTCGTATCGGACGTAACACCCGCCACCAACGCAATCTTTCCGTCCTCAACCGCGGCCAAGAGGATAACGCCCGTTCCCAGTTTGTTTTTACACTGATCCAGCGTGTCGCGCAGACTCGAGGCCGTTGCGCCCTCAATTTGAGCGGCCAGTACCTTGACGCCCTCTACCTCCACAGCATCCTGAGTCAGGTCGCCACCGGCCGAGGTAGCCAGCTTTTGGCGCAATCGGGCCGACTCCTTTTCGAGATCCCGAACCTCACCACGCAGTGCCTCGACCTTGCTGGAGGCCGTATCCGGGGTCGCCTTTAGCGCGCTGCATACGGACTGGATGGTTTGCGACATGCTTGCCACCTGTGTCAAAGCCGCTTCACCGGTCACTGCCTCAATGCGTCGTACGCCGCTGGCGACACCGGACTCTCCTGTAATCCAGAACAACCCGATATCACCGGTTCGCTTAACATGAGTGCCGCCACACAGTTCTACCGAGAACCGATCCGCCCCCATCGTCAGCACCCTCACCTCGTCGCCATACTTTTCACCGAACAACGCCATGGCACCGGCGGCAATGGCATCGTCCATAGTCATCAGTTCAGTCGAGACCGCCTCGTTCGCGCGCACCTGCTCGTTCACCACGGCAGTGATACGGGCAAGCGCTTCAGGAGACACAGGCTCACCATGGGAAAAATCAAAACGGAGACGCTGGGAGTCAACCAGCGACCCCTTTTGCAGAATGTGGTCTCCCAATTCCCGCCGCAGCGCCTCATGGAGCAAGTGGGTGGCAGAGTGATTGAGGCGTGTCCGATCACGCAGTCCGGAATCAATTTGCGCGTCGACCGCGTCCCCTACCTTGATCGAACCAGATGTCACGGTGACATGATGCAGATGGTGCCCCTGCGCTTTTGTGGTATCGGTCACATCGGCAGCAGCATTGGGTGTCGTTAAGCGACCACAGTCACCGACCTGACCACCACTTTCACCATAGAAGGGCGTGCGATCCAGAATCACAACACCGGACTGATCGGCCTCCAAGGTATCGCACTGCACACCCTCGTATAGGATCGCGACGACCTTGCCCTCGCCGTGGTCCGTCTCGTACCCCACAAAATCGGTCTCGCCATCAAGGTTCAGGCTTTGGCTATAGTCCACCTTAAAGCCGGCGTGATCTTGAGAGCGCTGACGCTGAGTGGCCATCGCCGCCTCATATCCCTCCAGATCCAGGCTCAGCCCACGCTCCCGTGCGATATCGTTGGTGAGATCAACCGGAAATCCGTAGGTGTCGTACAGCTTGAAAATCACGTCGCCGGGAATGGCCTGATCGGCAATCTGCTCCAGCGCCTCCTCGAGAATCGCCATGCCGTTGTCCAATGTTCTCGCAAACTGCTCTTCTTCACCCTGCAGCGCGGCGGTAATCGCGGACTGCTGAGATACCAGTTGCGGATACGCTTCACCCATCTGAGCAATCAGATCGGGCACTAAGGCGGCGAAAAACGGCGCCTGTGCCCCGAGCTTGTTCCCATGGCGAATGGCACGGCGAATGATGCGTCGCAGCACATAACCGCGACCCTCGTTACCCGGCAACACACCATCGGCAACCAAAAAGGCTGTGGAGCGCAAATGGTCAGCGATGACTCTGAGAGATTTATCCTCTGTATCGCTCGCACCCAACTGCCGGGCCACCGCCGCAATCAGGGCGGTAAACAAATCAATTTCGTAATTTGAATGCACGTGTTGCAAGACGGCGGCAATGC
>JAYOUT010000015.1:0-13948 GCA_038151055.1 Luminiphilus sp. | reverse complement strand
GTAAACAAATCAATTTCGTAATTTGAATGCACGTGTTGCAAGACGGCGGCAATGCGCTCTAGCCCCATCCCGGTATCAACCGATGGCGCCGGCAAGGGATGCAGTTCACCATTCGCGTCGCGGTTGTACTGCATGAAAACCAGATTCCAAATCTCGATATAACGATCGAGGTCGTCATCTTCGCTACCGGGCGGCCCACCTGGCACCTCCGGTCCATGATCATAAAAAACTTCTGAGCAGGGGCCGCAGGGACCGGTATCACCCATTTGCCAGAAATTGTCTTCATCGAGACGCGATAGCCGCGCAGGATCGACGCCGATTTCATCTACCCAAATTTGAGCAGCCTCGTCGTCACTGATATGCACCGTCACCCACAGACGATCGGGCGGCAACTGCAGGGTTTCAGTCAAAAACTGCCAGGCAAATTGAATCGCCTCGCGCTTGAAGTAATCACCAAAGCTGAAGTTGCCCAACATCTCAAAGAAAGTGTGGTGGCGCGCGGTATAGCCCACATTCTCAAGATCGTTGTGCTTGCCGCCAGCTCTGACACATTTCTGCGCGGTGACCGCGCGCTGATAAGGGCGTTGCTCGAGCCCCAGAAATGCCTCTTTGAACTGATTCATGCCCGCATTGGTGAACAGCAGCGTGGGGTCATCCGCCGGCACCAGTGAGCTGGATTCCACACGCGTGTGGCCCTGCTCCTCGAAGTAACTGAGGAATGCTTCACGGATATCAGCGGTTTTCATGACGTTTTCTCTTGTTTGTCCTGCGACGCGGCAGTATTCGCAAGTCAGTTAAGACCCGCAGAGAGCTGACCCTCAGTCATTTCGCGGCCCGCTAAAATGTGTAGATGGAGATGAAACACTGTCTGACCTCCCCCCTCGCCATTATTAATGACCAGTCGAAAAGCCTCTCCCACGCCCAGCTTGTCTGCCACCCGGCCTGCTACCAATAACAAATGACCCAGCAGTGCCTGATCCTCGGCTTCCGAGTCCACCAGCCTCGGGATCGGCTTGCGCGGGATAATCAGGACATGGGTCGGCGCTTGAGGATTGATATCCCGAATGGCGACACAGTGGTCATCTTCATAAAGAAACTCGGTGGGGATTTCGCCACGCGTGATTTTGCCGAAAATAGTGTCTTCCATCGCGCTTTACTCAGTCCAGCTTCTCGTCGGTCGTTAAGGCGCGTGCTTCCTCCTCCAGCATCACCGGGATACCGTCGCGGATCGGGTAAGCGAGGCCACTGGCTTTGCACAAAAGCTCCTGCTTGGCCTCGTCGTAGATCAACGGTGCCTTGCTAACCGGGCAAACAAGAATATTTAACAGCTTGGGGTCGAGCACACGTTCGTCCTGCGGCGGAAAACGCGGATTATACGGCCTTGGCAGACTTAGGGCACCGCCGAATGCGGCCGACATGTGTCATGTGTGTGGCAGAAGCCGGCAACGGGCTCACTCAGGCATGGGCGGGACCAATAACTGTGGATCAATACGCTGGTTGAGCCAGCTCATCCGCCAATCAAGATGCGGCCCGGTCGCCCGCCCCGTGGCACCGATCGCTCCAATCACATCACCTGGCAGAAGCTGATCTCCCACCGCTACCGATACTTCGCTCAGGTGCAGGAAAGAGGAGGACAATCCATAGCCATGATCAAGAATCACGGTCCCGCCGGAGTAGAAAAGATCGGGCTCAGCAAGGGTGACCTGGCCCGCTGCTGGCGCCATGACCGGCGTGCCCGTAGGTCTCGCGACATCGACACCATAATGGGGTGTACCGGGTGTGCCGTTGTAAATGCGTTGGCTGCCATACACACCACTGATTCGCCCAGTCACCGGCCAGACAAAACCATTCCGCACCGCGCGCAGGCCATCGTCGCGGGCCAAACGCTGTGCTTTAGCGTTGCGCACTTTGACCCGCTCAGCTCGGATACGCTCAAGGTGCTCCTCGCTGGGTGTTACCGTCTGCTGTGGAACACCGTTTACGGTTTGCAGGCGATATTTGCGGCTCGCCACAGCCACTTGCTGAATGCACGTTTCATCGTCGTCAACCCGTAGCGTATTGCTCGCCGGCATGTCGCGCCCCAACCCCAGCAGAAAGGAGCCGTCAGGCAGCACGGGCACGGCAAGTTCAGCAAACGTCACGCTGGCATCGGGCGCAGTCTTGCCCCACAGCACGCCTCCCTGAATCGCATTGCCCTCGAGGGACACACAGCTTGGTTCAGCTGTCGCGCCGGCGACATATCCACCCGTAATCAGCCACAACAAACAGACAAGCCCTCGCCGATGACGCTGATAAAGTCTTGATACCGCTGTCATGACCTTTACGACACTCCGTTTTTATCCAGTGGGCGTGGCGCCTTGAATTCACTGTCTATCCATCAACGTGCCAAGCAGGCACCAGTTGAACCTTAGCATTTTCATGCCGCGCACTTGACCCTACACTTCGACCATGGGCCGATACCGACCACCCCGCCCGGCGGGCTCCCCGTACATCACTCCAGAGGGTGAGGCGGCTCTGCGGACCGAACTCCATGAGCTCTGGAAAGTCGAGCGACCCGAGGTCACCAAGGCAGTCTCAGCCGCTGCCGCCAACGGGGATCGCTCCGAAAATGGTGACTACATTTACGGCAAGAAAAGACTGCGTGAAATCGACTCCCGAGTGCGGTTTTTACGCAAGCGGCTGGATGCTCTGCAAGTCGTTGAGGGTCCTTTGGGTGACCGCGGCAAAGCCTGGTTTGGCGCCTGGGTCACGCTGGAAGATGAGGCAGGCGAAGAGCAAGTTTGGCGGATCGTGGGTCCCGATGAATTTGACGTGAGTCAGGGCAAGATATCCTGTGACTCACCGCTTGGTCGGGCACTGCTGGGCAAAGAGATCGATGCGGAGGTGCGGCTTGAGACGCCGGCCGGTCATACCACCTGGGTACTCACCGGCGTGACCTACGACGCGACAACCTAGCACCTATTACTCGTCGGCATTGTTTTCGCGCAAGGTGAGCGCTAGACACCGCGTGTGCGAATTATTGATCGAAGAAGCAAGCCATGGTGAGCGCCCGGCGAGATGCCTAAGAACGTGATTGGAGCGGCACAGAAACGTGGCGCCCGCGCTTGATCAGCCGATCAAAAAACCCATTCCACACCCAACATCGCCGTCAAAGGCTTGTTGGGGCGCGCGCCATCGGGCTGTCTTGAGACAATCGCGCGCTTGTCGAAGGCATTTTCGATTTTGACGAACGCCGATATCCCGTCGGTCACCGCATACCGGGTGCCGACATCCACAACGAAGAAACTCTCCGTCTGGGCAAATTGTGACGCCTCGCGATTACAGCCGATTTCGACGCACATATCGTCCACGTACTTCACCACCGCGTAGCTGTCCCAGCGACTCCCTACCTGGGCTCCCAGCCGCACACTGAGTGTATTTTCAGGCACGGAGGCCAGCGTATCTCCACTCAGGACGTCGCTGACGACTTCATCGCCGCGGGCCTCTGCCTTGGAGTGGGTGTACGCGAGAGACAGAGGCCAAGTCACCTGCCCGGTTTCAAAAACATGCCCAACCTGAACCTCAACACCCGCAACCACCGCCTCGCCGGTGATAAAGGTGCCGCTGGTCGCGCCGTTGGAGCAGGGATACGCATTGGAGCAGCTCTCTCCCTTATTCGAAAAATCACTGTAAAAGCCAATGACTTCCACGAAAACCGGACCGTCATAACGCGCGCCCAACTCATAGTTAATGCTGGTTTCGGGCTTCTCCCACTCTCTGGCACTGCCGCCCAACGGTGAGAACCCGCGGTGGATGCCAGCGAGCAAGGACCAGTCATCGTTAATCTGGTAGAACGCGGCAACGCCCGGCAACCAAATTGAGAGATCGTTTTGACGGGTTGATGCAATCTGATCTCGACTCACGTCGTCAAAGCGGGTCTCGTTAGTTTTTACGCGCTCATGTCGCAGCGCCAGATCTAACCTGAGGGCATCGCTGATCTGCCACGCGTCGGTAACCCAGAAGGAGAGCGCCTCTGCCGTCTGTAGACGGTTATTGCTGGCGTTGGGCTCAATCACCCCCCTCAACATCAACTCGCCATTAATTTGGTCGTAGCGCTCAGTCGGCTGAAAACGGTCCACTTCGTCCTCGTGATACCGCGCACCGAGCGCAAACGCGTGCTCTCCCCACTCCCAATCCAGATTGGACTGAACACCCTCTGATAGGTACCGCCGGTTGTTGTGCTTGTATGAAAGCCCAAACGCATCCCGCTCACCGTCAAGCACCGCTTGAGCGTCGCTATCACCGTGGTTAGCGGCCTCTACCCATTCGCCACCGCCAGATAATTTGAACCAGTCCCGGTGGAACTCGTTGCGATAGACGGTGGTTGCCAGTGCCACCTCTGCGCCCAGTTGCCAATCCCATGTCAGAGAGAGCGCTTTATGCAGGTTGCTCATCTGGTCAGGTGCAGACATCCCGTAGCGGCGGTCCGGATCTTCCGCAAAATCTCGGTCCGTCAGTCCGAGATAGGTCTCATCAGAGGTCTCGTCCGAGTATTGTGCCTTCAGCTTCAGCGCGTGCTGCTCGCCCTGCCAGGAGATCTTCGCCACGTAGTCTTCGACCTGATACCCAGTGTCCTGATCCGACCGGTCAACCGACTTAAACCCCTCGTTGTAACGCTGCGCAGTCTCCAGATTGAACCCAAATGCGCCCAAGCGTCCGCCGTAGCTGGCGAGCATGTCTGTTTGGTGATCTTGTCCGTAGACCAACTGCAATCGCCCGCCCGCATTTTCAGGCTGTGGCGTCGATACCAGATTCACCACGCCGCCGGTGGTTTGGGGCCCATATCGCAGTTGTGAGGCGCCCTTCAGCACCTCCACTGCCTGCATACGCGCCAGTGTCGGAAAATAGTAGGCCTCGGGCGCGGCATAAGGTGCCGGCGCAATCAGGACACCGTCTTCCATCAACGTAATTTTTGCTGAACGCTCCGCGGTCGCACCACGGATACCGATGTTTGGTCGCAGGCCGTATCCGTCTTCTTCCCGAATGTACGTCCCTGGCACCGTTTTCAGCAGCTGATTGATATCCGTCGCCAGCTCATCGCGAATCTGCAACGAGTCGATGAGCGCGCCTGAACCGGCGATTTCGCGAGCCGCTTTACGATCACCAATGATGGTGACCTCCTCGAGTGGAGTGCTCTCGGATACTAACGAAGCAGGTTCAGTTGCATTGTCAGCGAACCCGGGCAATGCCAATCCGCCCACCACCAGCAACGTGGCGGTTTTCAGCGGAAAATAAGACGGCACTGGCGCCATCAGGACCTACTCGCAAGCTATGGGATGCGAATAGTAATGCGAATTATTCTCATATGCAACAGAAACAAGAACGATTCTTATTTAAGCCGCGACTCCCGTGTTCTGCGCTGAAATGCTTGTTCTGCCACTACCGGCGGTATACCAAGCGCCCGTCCGAGAAGGTGTAATCGACTTTAATGGTATGGATTGCATAAGGATCAGCGGTGTAAGGGTCCCGGTCCAACACCACAATGTCTGCGAGCTTCCCCACCTCGAGGGTGCCAATTTGGTCCTCTAATCGCAGTTGCCAGGCGGCATCTGAGGTATGCGCTCGAATCGCTTGATCGACACTCAGTCTTTCACTGACTCTGGCTTGTACGGGGACCTCAGGGTTACCCGCCTGCTGCCGAGTCACTGCCATTTCAATGTTGAACATGGGATTCAGTGCATCTTTGCCGATCCAGCTGACGGGGTAATCGCTGCCCAGTGTGACCTTGCCTCCGTGCCGCAGAATCGACGCCAGCGGGTACATCTGATTGAAGCGCCCCACTCCGAGATACCGCAGCGCCAGGTCATCGTAGTAAAACCAAGTGGGCGTGGTTTGTGCGACCGCCCCCAATTCCGCGAAGCGACTTACGTCATCAGCGTGAACGATCTCGATATGGCAAATGGTGGTCCGTGTGTCGCTGTCAGGGTGCAAACCCTTGGCGCGTTCGATCGCATCCAGCGCTGAACGCACCGCGCCGTCGCCAATGGCATGCAGGTGCAAGTCCACGTTAGCCGCATGCGCCGCAGCGACGGCGTCAAACATGACGGGATTGGGTAAAAGCGGTTTGGCTTCATGGCCCTCGGGTTGAATATAGGGCTCGAGCATGACAGCCGTCTTGGCCTCAACGGTGCCATCCAATGACAGCTTTAACGTCGATACGTTAAACAAAGGGTGGTGATAACGCGCATTCAAGGCCCGCAGTGTGGCCAGCGCATCAGCCAACTGGGCGGGCTGATTCACATAGAGCGAGGCCACCATGCGAACAGGGAACTCCCCAGCCTCAACCATCTTAAGCGCCAGGCGACGCCCCAACTCACGGGTGTCGATCATGCCCGCATCAAAAGCCGCAGTGAGACCGACTGCCGACATGTCTTTAAAAAAATCGGGTGCCGCCAGAGCCAGCGCCTCTTCACTGATCACGCCGAGGGCCTCAGTCACCGGATCGATCGCCGCACCCTCAACCAGCCACCCTGTTGGGTTGCCCTCCTCGTCCCGTTGAAAAAAATGTGCGCCGGGGACTGGATCCGGGGTGTCACGCGAAATCCCTGCGGCCTCTAACGCCAGCGTATTCGCCCAGCCGGTGTGGCCTCCCTCATCAATAATCAGTGCGGGTCGATCTGGCACGATCGCATCTAGCTGCGCTGCGGTCGGTCCCCCCACACCAAAAGCCGGGGCCAAAAAGCCAGAGCCGAGCAACGGATTCTGATAGGGGTGGGTGCGAGCATGCTCTGCAATATCTTCCAGCACCTGCTCGGCGCTGTCGTAGGGACTGAGTTTGACACCATTAACCAGGGGTAACGTGTCCATACTGTGGATATGGGTGTCGATAAAGCCCGGTAGCACGGTGCGTCCTGCAAGCTCGATAACCTGCGTATCCGGCCCAATCAGCGTATCCGCCGCCTCAGTCTCACCCAGCCAAACGAGACGATTCCCGCTAAACGCCACCGCAGAATAATGCGTCGCCGTCTCATCCATGGAATACACGGTGCCTCCGCGAAGCACCCAATCTGCCTCTGCTACGGCAGTGGCGCTACACAAGGACCAGATCACAACCATCGCGCGATTAAAAATTCTCATCGTTACTCCTTTCACAAGAGAAAAGTGAGGCCCCGGAAAAGCTCTACTCACCTATATCAAAGTCAAAATCGACTCACGTTCCCATTGGATTCGAATGTCCGTACTATTTGCCTATTGAGCAACAGTTTCATGTCAGGAGCAAAGCATGTCTCAATCACGACCTCTCGAGGGACTGCGGGTTATCGAACTAGGGCAGCTACTGGCGGGACCTTTCGCAGGCACAGTGCTCGGGTACTTCGGCGCCGAGGTGATTAAAGTTGAGCCGCCTACCGGCGATCCCATCCGACAATGGCGTGAAGTCCGCAACGGCATGTCACTGTGGTACCACTCTCTAGCGCGAAATAAAAAAAGCGTGACGTTGGATTTGAAATCCGAGCGAGGTCGCGAGCTGGCTTTTGAGCTACTCACCAAAGCCGATGTGGTGATCGAGAATTTCCGCCCCGGCGCAATGGAGAGCTGGGGACTTGGCCCCGATCAAGTGAAGGAAAAGAACCCGGGCATCATCTATGCGCGGATATCAGGCTATGGGCAAAGCGGGCCGTTCTCTGAAAAGCCGGGCTATGCTTCCGTGACTGAAGGCTATGGCGGCTTCAGATATATCAACGGCGAACCCGGCAAAGCACCAGTGCGCCCTAACATTTCACTTGGCGATACCGTCGCCGCGATCCACGCGGCGTTGGGTGTGGCTTTTGCCATCATCGAGCGCAATAAGAGTGGCAAGGGTCAGGTCGTTGACGTTGCCCTGTACGAGTCCATCTTCAATTTACTTGAGGGCATCGTCCCCGAGTTCGATGGCGCCGGCGTTGTGCGGGAGCCCTCGGGCACGACGATCACAGGCATTGTGCCCACTAACACTTACCTCTGCTCAGACGGAAAACACGTGGTGATTGGCGGCAACGGCGATTCGATCTTCAAGCGTTTGATGACCGAGGCCGGACGTGAGGACATGGCCAATGACCCCGAACTGGAACACAACCAGGGCCGGGTGATCCACGAGCAAAAAATTGATGCCGCATTAGCCAAGTGGTGCAGCGAGCATACTTCAGCTGACATCATCAGCAAGCTGGAAGGAGCGCGGGTACCGGTTGGACCCATCTACAGCGTCGAAGACATGATGACTGACCCGCATTACATTGCCAGAGGTATGTTTGAAACCGTCGAGATCGATGGTGAGCCGCTCAAGATCCCCGCCATCATGCCCAAACTCAGTGAGACCCCCGGCCGCACCGACTGGCCAGGTGCCCAAATCGGGCAGCACAACGCCGAGATTCTCGGCGATCTGCTGGGCCTGTCAGAGGACGACTTGAGCAGTCTCAGCGCCAACGGCGTCACCAGTTAAGCGCGCCCCCAATGAAACTGGACGGGCTGACAGTCATTGATCTGTCGCTATTTTTGCCCGGGCCCGCTGCCACGCAGATGATGGCGGATCATGGCGCGCGCGTGATCAAAGTCGAGAATCCGAACGCCCCCGAACCCACGCGCTCGGCCGCCGCATTTCCTTGGCAGCAGGGAGATGAGACCGTGATGTTCCGCAACACTCAGCGGGGCAAAGAGAGTATCGCCCTCGACTTGAAAACCGAGTCGGGCAAGAGAGCACTGCTTGCTCTGGCGCGCAAAGCCGACGTCATCGTTGAAGCATTTCGTCCCGGAGTCGCCAAGCGATTGGGCATTGATTACGACACGCTGTCAGAGATCAATCCACGCATGGTGTATTGCTCTATCTCTGCGTTTGGTCAAACCGGACCCTGGCGCGACAGGCCCGCACACGATACTGCGACCGTCGCCGCAGCCGGCATATTAGATGTAACGCGCTCTCCAGAGGGCGACTCGGGGCCTGCCATCATTGGTGTGCCGATTAGCGATATGCTGTCTTCTTACCTGGCGTTATCGGGCATCATGATGGCCTTGTATCGCCGCGCTGCCACAGGCCTCGGAGACTTCGTCGACATCAGCATGTTCGAGTCAGTGCTGGCCGCCAGCCCGAATATTCTCGGCCCTGTGTTCGGCGGTGATCAGGCGCCGGAGCGTCTCAAAGAACGCACGCACGGTGGCAATGCCATGCTCAACATCTATGAAACCGCAGACAAGCAGTTCATCGCGCTCGGCGGTGGTGAACACAAATTTGTGACTGCCCTCTTCGAAGGCTTGGATCGCCCTGAATTTATCGATGCGGTCGCTGGCCCTGCGGGAGAGGGCCACTGGCCCGCCATCGACTTCCTGCGTGACACGTTTCGAACCCGCTCGCGAAATGAATGGGAGGCATGGTTTACAGGTCGGGATATTTGCTGGAGCCCGGTCACTACGCTCCATGAGGCCTGGAACGCGGATCATGTCTGGGAGCGAGGTATGCGATTCAAAGACTCCCATGGCAACGACCATGTTGGCTCTGCAGTCAGATTTACCCATGAGCCGGCCGATATCTGCACCGAATTGCCGGGAATGGGTGCCCAAACAGCACAAATTATCGAAGAACTGGACTTGACCGAAACCGATCGTGAGGCGATATTGGACCGGTTGTAGTGTAATGTCCGGACAACATAAGTATTTGCAGTGCAGACGCGCTGATCTGAAGCGTTTCACTCACTGTAAAACTATGACATCTAGGCTCTAAGCAAGCATTTCCCGAAGGAGGCTACCCATGAGGAGCAGCACCCCACTCAACCGCCGTCGCCAGCTATTGGCAACACTCCCGTTATCGGCTGCAGTCTCTGCGGCGCTCTCCACTTCCGCGCTGTTGTTGCCATCTGTCGCCTCGGCGCAGTTGGAGGAAGTGGTTGTTACTGCGCGAGCGCGGGCAGAATCTCTGCAAGACGTTCCTGCAACGGTCACTGCGTTCACCGAGGGGCAAATCGAAAATATGGGCGTTGAGCGCGCTGAAGACTTTATTTATATGACGCCGGGCGTCACCTTCGTCAACACCGTCGAAGTCGGCGACAGCTCTCTGAGCATCCGCGGCATCAATGGCGCACGTGACGCCGAGACCAACTTCGCCTTCATCGTTGATGGCGTGCTCTACACCAATCCATCAGCGTTCAACCGCGAATATCCCGATCTTGCACAGATCGAGGTGTTGAAAGGGCCGCAAGGCGCGCTCTACGGCCGCTCAGCGGCCGCCGGCGCGGTCATCATGTCGACCAAGCGTCCAACTCAAGAGATGGAAGGTAGCATCAAGGTTGGCGCGGCCGAATATGGCACCATGTATGGCACCGCGACTATCGCCGGCCCCTTGGGTAGCGATGTCGCCGGACGGTTAACCGTCACCTCACGCAAGACCGATGGTTTCCTCGAAAACGTGTATCTGAACGATGATGTCGTCAACGATTACGAAGAGACGGCGGTGAGCGGTCGCATTGTCTTCGACCCGACTGACACCCTGTCAATTGATACCAAGATTCGTTATTCGGAAGTTTCCGCGGCCTCTATTGCCTTCAATGCGGCCTTTGAAATTCCATTCTTTGTAGGCGCCCTGCAACCGGTCGCTGACCTAGGCGTTGGCATCGATAACACCGCGGCGTCGATCGACGTTAATGACTTTAACTTTGTTTATTCGCCCAACGTGGATCCTGAAAACGAGCAGGACACACTGGAAGTATCGATCAAAGTCGACAAACAGTTTGATACCGGTACGTTGACCGCTTGGGCGCTGTACTCAGACCAGGATCAGTACTTCCTGGCGGATGGCACCTCAGGCGCTTTCGGTTTCTACAACGGCCTCGACCATTGCCAGCAAACAGCGCTCGATAGATCAATCTTTTTTGGCGACGCCACGCCAATGCAGGCGCCGACTTTCAACTTGGGTGGTTTCTCGCCAGCAGGCGACCCATTCTTCCCTCCTTACAGCCCAACTACTTGTGACGGTTATCAATATCAGGAGCGTAACCAGCGCGACATCAGCTTCCAGCTACAGTGGACATCTGACGCTGACCAACGACTGCGTTGGCAGGCCGGCATGTACTTCCTGAATATCGATCGTCGCGTGGGTGTGGCCCAGCTCGAGGATGACGGTCGCGCGCAGCTGCCCCGCTCCTTCGTGAACGAGCTCACCGACGCTTTGGTGTTAGATGATTTCGAAACCACGGTTTTGTCTGGCTTCGGCTCAATCAACTACGATATTACCGATCGCATGGAGCTGTCTTTCGCGCTGCGGTATGACATCGAGGACCGGGAGGTCTCCAACGCCGTTCCCAGCCCCGCTGACGGATACGTCTCTACGCGAATCAACTATTGCGGCGCCTTCTTTGAGGGTGGCTGTACGCTAAATGGGGCACCGCTGGGCGGCACGCCGTGGAATCCGGCGTTTATCGACCTCAGCACTGGGGCAGTCAGCGCGCGAGTAGCGGATCGTAGTGAAGAATTCGATGCGATCCAGCCCAAGATCAGCCTGACCTACGATCTCTCCGACAACACCACGCTGTTTGGTAGTTGGGGCGTTGGCTTCAAAACGGGTGGTTTTAATAACCTCGGTGGCACTGAAACCATTAGCCTATTCCTCGTGAACCCAGACGGCCTCCCGGTGGCGCCGCCCGAAATCTACGAGGAAGAAACCTCTAGTTCTTTTGAGGTCGGATTCAGAACGACATTGCTCAACGGCAACCTGCAATTGAACGGCGCCGCCTACCATACCGAAGTCGAAGATATGCAGTTCTTCGAATTCTATGTAGGCCCGTTTGGTCTTTTGAGAACGGTTGAGGGTATCGATGAGGTCACCATTCAAGGCTTCGAGTTGGGTGGCTCATGGCAAATGACCGATGGCCTCCGCCTCGACGCCGGTGCGAGCACTATCGATGGCGAAATCGATAAAATGACGGTGCGCCCTTATGTCGCCGGCAACGACGTCCCGAATGCGGCTGAATTCACTGCCAACGTCGCCCTCACGTGGGATCAAAACTTCGGCGACTTGAACTTGATGGCGCGACTGGAATACGCGTATCAAGGGGATATCTTCTACCATGTCGTTCAGGGTGGAGATCTGGATTCAGCGGGCGCTAATGGAACCAATGAGGTTCCGGCAAAGCTGTTTTTTGGACTACCCACAAGCTACGAGAAGACCAAAGTTGACGGCTACGGCATCACCAACCTCCGTGTGGGTGTCGGCGGCGAGCGCTGGCGCGTAACCGCCTTTGCCCGAAACCTCTTTGACGAGGAGTACATTGCCGAGGTGATCATGGCTCCCGAATTCGGTGGCGCCTTTGTGACACCAGGCGCTTATCGTACTGCGGGTGTTGAGTTCCAGTGGGATTTCTAATCCGCTGAATCTCTTTGCAGCGCTTTTGAAAGCCGGGCCTTGCCCGGCTTTTTTGTGCTCGACATCTATTTCTCCCCAAAGTGCGCAACACCGGCGCTGCTTGTATTGCTCCACATGCACCTAGATGCGCCCTGCAACACGCAAGAAGGAGATGCACCGACTCGCCCCACCTAGCCACCCTGCTAACGCTTTTACACCTCCCTGCTGACTCGCTCTTGATATCTGGTGGTATGGTCCGGCTATGAAAAATCCCAACTCGAGCCGCGAAGGACCGCGCATGGTTTCTCAGCAAAGGTTTCTCTTTTATTGGCTGTTCAGCTTTTATTCAGCCTTCGCGATGAGCCAGCCATTGACCGAGGAAGTTCTGTCAAACGGCGCGCTCGCAGCTCGATGGGATATCGGCATCGCTGCATTCGATGAAGCGATTGGCTACGGCGATTGTGTTGACGACGGGGGCGCCGGATGCCCCACCGTCGACTGGGGCTGGGTAAGTAGTGCTGGCAGGGGCTCAGTCCTGCGCGCCACATGGACCAACAACGGCCAGCATGCCGGCGTTTACTTTAAGTCGTCCTCCCCCCAAGACCTCTCGGCCTTCGCCAACGGCACGGTCGATTTTGACATTCGCACCGTTTCAGGCGCCGTAGATCTTGTCATGAAGATTGACTGCGTTTGGCCATGCACGTCGGGCGACCAACGGCTGTCCGATCGAATCACCTCCGAGTGGCAGTCGATCAGTGTGCCTATTTCGCGGCTTGTCGCGGGTGGCCTCGAGCTCAGATACGTCGATACAGGGCTCGTCTTTTGGCCTGCCGATCGCATGGCGATCACGCTTGAAATTGACAATGTGGTGTGGCGAACCGCCGACCCTGTTGTCGATGTAGCCGATCCAGACCCCGATCCCGACTTCGACCCCAGCCAACTTAGCGGACCCACTTCACCGCTGGACTACGCTGGCTACTCGCTGGTGTGGTCAGATGAGTTTGCGGGCTCAGAACTCGACAGCCGCTATTGGAATTACAACATTGGTAACTCTGGCTGGGGTAACAACGAGTGGCAGTACTACCAGCGATCTAATGCTGCCCTGACCGATGGCTATCTGGTCATCACTGCCCGACGTGAAAGCAAAAGCAACAGTGATTACACCTCGGCAAGGATCAAGACCGAGGGGCAAGTTGAGTTCACCTATGGCCGCATTGATATCCGCGCTGCGCTTCCCAGAGGTCAGGGCATCTGGCCTGCCCTGTGGGCACTGGGCAGCAACTTCTGGCAGGTAGGCTGGCCTTACAGTGGCGAGATCGACATCATGGAAATGATCGGTGGCAGTGGGCGCGAGGACACCGTCCACGGCACCGTCCACTGGAACATTGGCGGTCTTTCAGCACCTTATGCACACACCTACACCGGCGGTGCGCTCACTTCTGGTGACTTCAGCGCAGGGTTCAACGTGTTCAGCATTATCAGAACCGCCGATCAGATCGAATGGCGGGTCAACGATGTGCCCTACTATCAGTTCAGTATCGACGACAGCGCCAGTTTGGCGCCTTTTCGCAAGCCATTCTTTCTGATCTTCAATATCGCCGTAGGCGG
>JAYOUT010000014.1:10666-35001 GCA_038151055.1 Luminiphilus sp. | reverse complement strand
CGGAGGGAGTGTTGAAATAGCCGTAGGCCGGCCCGATGATATTGACGCGCTTGATCCCGTCGTCCGCCTTCTTGGCTTTGCGCTTCTTCGCTTTAGCCTTGCCAAATTGATCCCAGAGCCATACCAACGCGCGGTCTGCGCTCTGCCACTGATCCTCGTCAATGGTGCGTGGCAGGAAGCGCTGAATGTTGGTGTCCTCGGGTGTGACGCCGCCGCCGATCATTTCGGCGATAGAACCGGTGACCACCACGCTGGGTTTTTTGGGATCAAGCATTTGGTGGGCACGGCGCAGGGCACCCTCGGTGCCGCGCTGTCCCAGTTCTTCCTCGGCAAGACCGGTTACCACGATCGGCAGTTCGTGCGGGGGTAGGGCGTCTGTGTAGTGCAGCACCGAGGTGACGGGCAGATTCTCGCAACCCACCGGGCCATCAATGATGACCTGCAGGCCCTTGACCGCCGTGAACATATACACGGAACCCCAGTATCCACCAGCGCGATCGTGGTCGAGGACTAACATTAGCCTGCCTCCCCCATGCCATGACGGTCGATGATCTGGGGCGTCCAGATCCCGGTTTTGGTGCCGCTGCCGACACCGGCGAAGAAGGACTCCATGTTCTGGAAACGCTCCTTGCCCGCTATTGCTGTGTTGATGACTTCAGCCAGAGATCCGGCGCCGGCAACGCCCATCAGGGGTCGGGCGGAGATCAGATTGGTGAAATAGAGGCTCGGAATCGACAGCTCTTTGGCGTGCTGGACAACCGGTGTGGTGCCGATCGCGATATCAGGCTCGAAGGTGTCCATGGCGTAAAGATCATCTTCGAGCGAGGCTCTGAACTTGACGCTGACGCCGTGGGACTCCAGCCACTCGCAGTCGTGGGCTGACCAATCCGATTTCGCGCAGGCGGTGCCCACGTAGCGCACATTGGCGCCGCTTTCGATCAGCAGTCGGGCGACGATGAGTTCTGACCCTTCGTAGCCTGAGAGGGTAATGCGCGCGTCGATGGGGTTAGCCTCCAGCACACCGCGGATGGCAGAGAGCTGCGCGTTAACTGCCTGATCAATCTGTTTTTTGGGCAGGTTCATTACATCACCCAGGTGAGTCAGCCAGTCCCGCGTCCCTTCAACACCCACGGGTGCGGAACCCAGCAATGGACGCCCAGCGGCTTTGAACTCGCGCGCGGTAGCCGCATAGAACGGGTGCAGCATCGCCACGGCGGAGCAATCCAGCGCGGCATACAGTTCTCGCCATTCTCGGGTCGGAACCACCGGGCCGGCCTTGACCCCCATCGGCTGCAGCATGCGGCCAATGGTGATCGCGTCCACGGGGAAGATTTCGCCGACCAGCGCAACACTCGGTGCGGCCGTCTCGGTTTCAAGCCCAGCGGGGCGTGCTACCGGTCCAGCCTGGATCTCGTTTCGCGCATAGCCCAGCATGGCGCCGGCGAGCACATCCTTGGCCTCCGCATGGGTCGGCACGCCAAAACCGGGGACATCAATACCAATGATGCGCACCCCGTCAATCTCGTCGGGGAGCAGATCCAGCGGTACGCCAGATGCGGTAGGCACGCAGAGGTTGATTACCACCACGGCGTCGTATTCGTCGGGGTTGGCCAGTTCGTGGACCGCTTCGCGGATATCCTCAAACAGCTTGCCCGTCACCAGTGACTCAGAGTCGAAGGGCACATAGCCAACCGTGCGTTTGGCGCCATAGAAGTGTGAGGTAAAGGTCAGGCCGTAAACGCAGCAGGCCGAGCCTGACAGGACCGTTGCCGTGCGACGCATGCGCAGCCCGACGCGCAGCGAGCCAAAGGCAGGGCACATGCTTTGCGGCTGATCGTGGGGCCCCTTGGGGTAATCCTGATCATACTGTTCCAGCTGGGCGCTCTTGCCCGCCTTCGCAGCTGCATCGCGCATCACATCCTCGCCCGCATGGCAGCCCGCCGCCTGCGCGGTGTTCTCGCTATCAACGGCAATGACGGCGTCAGACGGTGTCATAAATGACTTCCAGAGAGGGTTTGTTCAGGTGCTCAACATTGCAAAGATCCTCGAGACTCGCGGGCTGTAAGACCACGTCGCGGCCTACAGTGTCGCCATCGAATAGCTCCAACAGTCCGTCTTGCGAAAGCGGCTCTGGTTTGTGTGGAGGAGCCTCCGCCACATTGACTGCCAATTCGCTGAACAGTGAGCCCCACTCGCTTTCGGGGCGCCCGATAATTTCGTAGGAGGCACTTTTTCGACGGATATCGTCGTTGGCCGGAATCGAGGCGAGCTCGGGAATGCCGACGGCTTTACAGAAGGCCTGCGCCTGCCCGGCGCCGTCGTCTTTATTGGTGACCATGCCCGCCACGCCCACGTTGCCGCCCAGCTTGCGGAAGTATTCAACGGCGGAGCAGACGTTATTGGCGACATACAATGACTGCAGGTCGTTGGAGGCCACCACAATCACCTTCTGGCACATGTCCCGCGCAATGGGTAAGCCGAAGCCGCCACAGACAACATCGCCCAAAAAGTCGAGTAATACGTAGTCGAAATCCCAGTCGTGGAAGCCGAGCTTTTCCAGGGTTTCAAAGCCGTGGATGATGCCGCGACCACCGCAGCCACGGCCGACTTCCGGGCCGCCGAGTTCCATGGCAAAGACGCCGTCGCGTTTGAAGCAGACATCTCCGACGGAGACTTCATCGCCAGCGGCTTTCTTTGCGGAAGCAGTTTCGATAATGGTGGGGCAGGCCTTGCCGCCAAATAGCAGAGACGTGGTGTCGCTCTTGGGATCGCAACCGATCAGCAGCACTTTTTTGCCCTGCTGAGCCATCATGTAAGAGAGATTCGCCAGCGTGAAGCTCTTACCGATGCCGCCCTTGCCATAGATCGCGATGATCTGGGTCTTGGGTGCGTCGTCACCGGAAGACGCCAACAGATCGGCTCTTTCCCCAGTAGATTCTAAACCCGGGTCGTATAGCTTGGCACTCTCCGGTGCGTTCATGCGTCTCTCCAGTCAAGGACCATTTTTAGGCAGCGGGGGTCGGAAAACGCCCGGTTGTAGGCGATTTCAGCGCTGTTAAAGGGTTGGTCATGGGTAATGATGCCGCTCAAAGAAAGATCTCCCCCTGAGACCAAATCCATTGCGGCTTGCATATCCTCCGGCTGCCATTCGGCACTGATGCGAATGTCAATCTCACGCATGAAGGCGGCCGGAAAATCGAAATGAATGGGCGCGGCATAGAAGCCGGCTAACAGCACCGTGGCGCGCTTAGCGAGATGATGCACCGCTTGATCAATGATCATGCTGGCGCCGCTCACGTCGCAGACACGCTGGTAGTCCCGTCGACGATCGTCTGAAGGGTCCAGCACGGGGTAGTTGAAATGGCCATCGCGGCGCTCGGCTGCGGTCTCCCATACAGTCGGCGTCACTTGATATCGGGCCTCTGAGACCCGCGCTACCAGACGACCCAGGGCGCCATGACCAATAATCAACTCAGGAGGGCCGAGGTCCTCGAGGCGGCGAACAGCGTGGCAGGCGGTCGCCGCCAACGCGAGCAACACGCCGGTGGATTCCATCTCAGAAGGCAGTGAAACCAAGCGTTCTGCCGGCACCACCAAAGACTTGGCGGCGCCACCGAACAATCCGCTCACGTCGGTAAATCCGCGGCTGCCAGGCACAAACACGCGTTGGCCGGTCTGGATGGCGCTCTCTGAACCGGAGGAGATCACGCTACCGACGCTCTCATAGCCAGGCACTAACGGATAGGCTAGCCCTGGGAAGGGCGGCATACGCCCGTCCCACAGCAACCTTTCAGTTCCTGTGCTGATGCCGGTCCAATGGACCTCAACCACGCAATCTGTACTGAGGGGCTCGGGCAATTCCACGGGACGTACAGCCATTTCCCCGGGTTGCTCGAAAACCACCGCAGTGGACATTGCTCCCATGGCGGTGCCTTCTTTCACTTATTCTCAAGCCGCCAAGCACCCTTTTGGGGCGTCCAGACGGCAATACTGCACAAGTGTCATTCTAAATTAACAATTAAAACTGTCAAATAATAAATACAATTAGATTTCAAGCGGGTTTGGACGCGTTTTCGGGTGCTTTTTCGGCGACCAAGAGGCGCGTAAGCGCGGGAATGGGGGTTTTGAACTCGCGAATGCTATTGAAGCCAGCCGCCAGACACATACCTTTGAGTTCTTCGGCAGTGCGTGGTCGGCCGCTGCCCATCGCCCAGAGGTAAAAGCTGAAGTAGGTGTCGCCAATCGGCGCGGCGCCCTCGGTGCCGGCCATGGGCTCAGCAATGAGCAGGTGCCCACCCGGCTTCAGTGCGCCATGCAGTCGAGTGAGCAGCGATACCACGGGTTCGTCATCGTGGTCATGGAGCACGCGAATGAGCGAAAAGAGCTCTATGTCTTGTGGCAGAGGGGAATGAAACATATCGGTCGCAACGAACCGTACGTCACTGTTTGGAAACTGATTTTTGGCCTCTGAGACCACCTCGGGTAGATCGAGTACCGATGCTGCGATATCGGGATATCGTTTGGCGACCATGCGCGCGAAGTGGCCGGTGCCACCCGCAACGTCCACCAAGCGCTCATAATCTTTTAACGAATAGCTATCCAGAATGTGGTCTGAAATGAGCGCCAGAGAACTGCTCATCAGCTGGCTGTACTCCCGGTGGCCATCGTCGGGATGACTGCCGCCCGGCACGTAGCTCCAGTAATCCCGAAGCCCGGTCTTATCCCGATGCTTCAGGATGGCAAGGGGGTCGGCCAAGTCGCGATACAGTACGGCGTGATGTTTCACCATGTCGGCAACGGCGGGGTTGCCCAAGACGGACGCGCCCAACTCGCCAACCATCCAAAACCCTTTGGAGACCTCCTCGGTCAGCTTTAGGGCCTGCGCGGCTTTCAGCAGGGTGTGTGCCGCGGGTGGTGTCAGGCCGCACATGGCGGCGACCGATTTTGTTGATTCGATGCGGCCTTGTAGAACAGCCAGCAAGTTGCTCTGTACGACCGCAGTGAGGGTTTGCGTGTAAACAAAGCCTGCTGTCAGATGATGCAGTTCAACAGCCTTCTTACTGGCGATGCGCCTTACCAGAGGCGTTTTCGCCGCCCAACGTTGAAATTTTTTGTCAGCCAAGAGTCGATTGCGAAACAGCCGCCATCGGCACCGCCAGTCCGAAGGAGCAGGCTGTTGATCAGACCAGGTGTCGGGGTCGGCCAGCATGGATTAGGCCGCTGTACGGCCCATTTTTTCAGGAACAAACCGCTCCGATTGGGCGCGCACCAGTCGCACCAGATTCTCCCTGCCCGTGCAATGCGGCACGCTCTCCAGGCCTTCTTCCAGCAACGATTTCAGCCGCTCGGTCGCGCCGTCGAGGCCCAGCTCTTGAACGGCATTGGGTCGGCCCAGCTTGGCGTCAATGCCCGCTGCTTTGCCCATGATCTCCGGGTCGCCGATGGCATCTTTAATATCATCGGCCACCTGAAACGCCTCTCCAATGCAGGCGCCCAGATTGACCCACGGACCGGGATCAACGCCCGCGGAGGCAGCGCCAGCGCAGGTTGCGGCGATAAACAGTGCGCCGGTTTTGGCCCGGTGATAGCGCGAGACATCAACGCTGGGTTCGCATTCCCATGCCTGACCGGCGGCAATGCCATGAGGAGCGCCCACCCCTCGGGCGAGAATCGACAGCACCAGCGGTACGCGCTCGGCACGCACGTGATGCACCGCATGCACAGCCAAAGTCTGAAATGCTGCGACAATCAAGGCATCGCCCGTCAGTACCGCTATGCGTTCACCAAACTTGGCGTGCACAGAGGGTTTGCCGCGCCGCTCGGTCGCATCATCAAAACAGGGCAGGTCGTCATGAACGAGTGAGGCGCAGTGCAAGAACTCCACCGCGGTCGCCGCGGCGGCGGCCAATGGTCGATCGCTACTGTTATTGGCCAGTGCCACAGCCATACAAAGCTGTGGCCGGACTCTCGCGCCCCCCGGGAAAACCGCGTATTCCATAGCCTGTGCCAGCAATGGCGGGCACTGCGATGTCGTATGTTCTGCGAGAAAATCGCGGATGTCCGCCTCACAGTCGAGCAGCGGGTCCTGCATGAGCAGTCCTCCTGTCACCGTCAAAACAAACTGACAGTTATAAGTGTTATATTTCTATGACAAACTACGCCACTCGGTGACAGGGCGCAACCCCCATGACTGAAGCCACAACCATGCGCTGCGATACTCCCGGTCGGGTCGGATTGGCCAGCACGGCTTTGGGGTTCAGCCAGCCGGTGCCAGCGGGGGCCTACCGCTGGTGGTATATCGATGGGTTCAGTGAATGCGGGCAGTTTGGTATTACGCTGATTGCGTTTATTGGCAGCGTCTTCTCGCCCTACTACTTTCGTTCACGCCATCGCGGTCGTGCTCAGGCCACAGAGCATGTGAGTTTGAACGCCATTCTTTACGGACCTCGAAAAGCCCGTTGGTGCATGACAGAGCGTGGATCCCATGCCCTTCACCAGACCGCAGCGCGGCTCGAGATTGGTCCCAGCGCCTTGCAGTGCACCCCGCAGGGCTTGCAGGTCAAGATCCACGAGCGCGCGATGCCCTTTGGTCAGCGGGTTGAAGGGCTGGTATCGGTGCAGTTTGATCAGGCGCTTGATGAGTGTTTTGAACTGGATGACGCGGGTGATCACTGGTGGTGGCCCATTGCTCCCTCGGCTCGCATCCAGGTGCAGATGGACCGGCCTGATCTTAGTTGGAGCGGTTCCGCCTACATGGACTCTAACTTTGGTAAGCGACCGATCGAGACGGGCTTTTCGTCATGGAACTGGTGTCGCGGGCATGCCGCTGATGGCAGTTGCCACATTCATTACGACGCGCAGCTGGTGAGCGGTAAAGAAAAATGCCTGTCACTCTCTATTAGTGATGCAGGTGAGCTGACGCGCATCGCGTCGCCCTCGCGACAGCAGCTACCTCGAGGGCCGGTCTGGCGTGTGGCGCGACCGGCGCGGTTACCGGCATCGCGTTATGTCCACGTGAACACGCTGGAAGACACGCCTTTTTATACGCGCTCGCAGGTGCGGGTCGACGGCCGCGAGTTTATGCACGAGAGTTTGGACTTGGGTCGTTTTTGCCGGCCCTGGGTTCAGCGACTGTTGCCTTTTCGTATGCCGAGGCTGGCACGCAGCGGCTAGTCGCGATCAGAAGGTTGGCCCTGTATGGCCATTTCGTCGCGCTCCTTCATCACCATGAACAGCTCAAGCATCCACGCCGTGCTGGCTGAGAATCCTCTGGGTTGAGAGCGACTTTGCCATTCCTCGGTGTCGGGTACGGCATTAATCAAAAATTCATTCTCCGCTGAGCAGGGCTCGAGCATGTGTTCTGGTGCCGCTGCGGGGCTACGGACCAGCCCCATCAGGATCTGGCATTTTCGCCCTCGGGATACGACCGCGCGTTGGCTGACCGAGTCGTAACCGTTCAGTACAACAGTATTGCCGATCTCCGCATAGAGTCGACGCGCGGCGAGAATACCGGGTCGACAGCCGCGGGGCAGTTGGCGAATACCTTCGTCTGCTAACTCATAACGCCGCTCAGCTTCTGCGAGCACCTGCTTGAGTACATGGGTGAGTTCAGCGCTGGGCGCCGGGTTGTGGAGAAACGCGTCAGGGTCGATGCCGGCTGCGCGCAGCAGATCGCGCGGCAGGTAAAGCCGCCCGGCGCGGGCGTCCTCGCCCACATCCCGGCAGATATTGGTCAGTTGCATGGCCACGCCCAGGTCAGCCGCCCGGGCCAGCGTCGCGTGATCTTTAACTCCCATGAGGATTGCCATCATGACACCGACAGTGCCGGCCACACGAGCGCCGTATTCACAAACCTCGCCCAGCGTTTGGTAGTCGCGCCCCTCGATGTCCCACTCAAAACCTTCGAGTAATGCGTCGAGTAGGGCTCTAGGCAGCTGATGATCAATAACGATTTGACTCAGCACGCGATCAATTGGGTGATTCTCCGGTTGGCCGTCATAGATCAGGTCTAGTCGCCCATGGAGGGTCACCAGCGCTGCACGAGGATCATCTCCCAGATCGACCAGATCGTCAGCGATGCGACAGAAGGCATAGAGCCCCGAGGCTGACTCGCGCAACGCGCGGGGCAAAAAATGCGACGCAATATAGAAAGACTTCGAGCCATGAGACAGTAAACGCCGACACTCGCGCATGTCGGTGTGAGGCGTTCTGATTTGGTGGTCGTTACGCATGTTGAGTCACGGCCGCTGGGATCAACTGGTCGATCACCTTGGCGGAAGAGATCACTGCCGGCATGCCCGCACCGGGGTGCGTGCCTGCACCGACAAGATACAGACCCTCAATATCCTCACTGCGATTGTGCGGTCTGAACCAGGCACTTTGGGTAATCCGTGGCTCATAACCGAAGGCGGCGCCTTTGACTGAATTCAGGCGGTCATGGAAATCCTGCGGCGTCAGCAGTCGCGATGTCACGATGCGATCTCGTAGACCGGGCAGCATGGTCTCTTCCAGCCGCGCGCAGATGCGCTCCTTGAAGGTCTCGGCGTACGACGGCCAGTCCACGTCGGCATCAAGGTGCGGTACCGGCGCCAAGGCGTAGAACGTGTCGCAGCCCTCGGGCGCGAGCGAGGGGTCGGTCTCGGTGGGTCGGTGAAGATAGAGACTGAAATCGTCGGCCAGTACTTTGCGCTTGAAGATGTCATCCAGCAGGCCTTTGTAACGCGGCCCCAGGATGACGGAGTGGTGGGGTACGTCGGGGTATTGTCCCTGGGTGCCGAAGTACCAGACAAAAAGCCCGTTGGAAAAATGCGACCGATCGATTTTGCGATCGGTCCATCGCTTACGGTGGTCTGGCTTGATCAAGTGCCGGTAGGTCCAGGCCGCGTCGGCATTGGAGACCACCAGGTCACTGCGCAGTGTTCGGCCGTCACCGAGTCTGACCCCGCGAACCGCACCATCCTCAACCAAAATCTCCTCGACTTCGGCGTTACACTCGATGGTGCCGCCCTGGCCCTCAATGAGTCCAGCCATGCCTTTTACAATGCTGCCCGTGCCACCCATGGCCGACCACACGCCAAACCGCTGTTCCAAAAATGAGATCAGGGTGTAAACGCTGGTGACAGAAAACGGGTTACCGCCAATCAGTAGCGGATGGAAACTCATGGTCATGCGCAGCTGGGGGTCGCGAATGTACCGGGAGACCAGTTGGTAGACGCTTCGATCAGCCCGCAGCCGAATGAGCTGTGGCATAAATTTGAATAGTGCCAGCAACGAATCAAAGGGTTTGTCGACCAGGCCCTCGAAGCCGACTTTATAGCGTTCCTCACTGGCCTTCAGATATCGCTCGTAGCCGTCGGCGTCAGCTTCGTTGTAGCTTTTGATTTGTTCGATGTTGCGCGCTTTATCGCCCGAGTAGTCAAAGATCCGGCCGTCGTCAAAGCGCAGACGGAAAAACGGATCCATAGGTTTAAGCTCGACGTCGTCGGCAAAGCGCTTGCCGCACATGGCCCACAGCTCTTCAAGCAAAAAGGGCGCGGTGACAATGGTAGGCCCAGCGTCAAAGGTGAAGCCGTCCTGATGGTAAACGTAAGCGCGGCCGCCAGGCGCATCGAGCTTCTCGAGCATATGCACCCGGTAACCTTTGGCACCCAAACGGATGGCCGATGCAAGCCCGCCAAAACCTGTACCAATCACCAGCGCAGTGGGGCGTGCGTCGACCGTCTCCAATGAACGAAACGCAGATTCCGCGATATTCATATAAAAAAGACACTTAAACTGTCATTTATATTTGACAGTGTAGCAGTGCAACGAAGGGGTGCACAGCCTTCTTTTTACGCGGACATAGCCGGGTTATTCAGCTGTCGTAGCAACCATTTCATGAAACAGGCGGGCAAAAATCTCCGGATCCTCCTCGTGGGCGAGATGTCCAAGCCCGGGAATGCGGACAGACCGCGAGAGCGGTAAATCGCGGGACACCGAGGTGCTCCGTTCCGGGGGGATCGTGCGATCACCCTCGGCGGCGGCTAACCAGACAGTCGAGCGTAGCGCCGGTAATTGTGCGAGTAACGGGGGAAGATCCCAGCCCGCCATCATGCGCAGCGTCCCGGCGATGTGGTCGGGATTGCTCAAAAGGCTGTCATAGCAACGACTCATTACCGGATCAACCGAAGACCCGGTATCGGCCAGCATAGAGCCGGTGGCTCGCCAGCGCAGAGTGGGGGATGCCAGAGCCTTTGGCAGCCATCGGCTGCGTGCAAACCATTTTGCCGTTTTGCTAAACAGCGGCGCCGCGAGCGAGCCGAAAGGATTGAAGGCCGCATTGATACAGAGCAGCCCTGCGGGGCGTGAGGGGCCGGTCAGCGCATACTGGGCCGCCAACGCCGCGCCAGCGGAATGGCCGATAATCCATCGGGGTTTTGCTGACAGGGCGGCCATCAGTTCTACCAAGTATTGGGCAAAAGGGGTGAGGCCCACATCTTCAAGTGGCAGTAGATTCGTGAAACCTTGACCTGGCAAATCGGGGGCGATCACTCGGTAGTGTTCGCTCAGTAGAGAGGCGAGCCCGGCAAAGGAGTGTGCCGAGGCACCGGCGCCGTGAAGCAGCAGCACATCGTCGCCGCTGCCACTGACCTGAACATGGAAGTCGATGTTGGCAGCCCGCACGAACTGACTGGTGTCGGCGCGCGGCCAGAAATCGGCAACGGTCTGCCAGGCGTTATGTGAGCTCACGAGGTGGTCGCACGGATGGCGCGGTTGAGCGTGTTTGCGTCTGCCTGCGGCAGTGCGAGGTAAGTGCCTCGGAGTGTTTCGGCCAGTTCTTTGGCACGCGGCTGGGGCCGCTGCGCGGTATCAATCACGAGTCCATTGGAGGCGCTCAATGCCAGCGCTCGAGCAGCCACTAGTGCGTCTGCAGTGCCGGCTTCCCGGCTGCGGGTGCCATCCCGAGCGACGTTGGCGGCGCCATCTGTGAGCAGCACGTATTGCATTGTGGTCCCGACTTTTGCTGCGCGGTCAGCCATGTCTCGTGTCAGATCCAGCGCGGCGGCCATGGGCGTGGCGCCGCCGCCCGGTAGTGCGGCCAGCGCTTTCTTTGCGCGTACCAAAGAGCGGGTAGGAGGCAGCAAGAGTTCTGCTTGTTCATCTCGGAAGGCAATCAGTGCGACTTGGTCTCGCCGCACGTAGCAGTCCGCCAGCAATAGCTCGACCGCGCCTTTGGCTTCTGCCAGCCGCTGTAGCGCCGCCGAACCTGAGGCATCCACGACAAACAGCGTTAGCGTGTCTCGTCGCTGCTGAAAGCGCGTGAGGTGAATGTCGTCGCGGCGAATGTGCAAGTGGCTGGCAGGCCGGTTGCCATTGCGCTCAGTGAGTTCTCGCCGTCGTAGGGGTTGCCATGGCGCTGCGGCGCGCAGGGTGGCAAGAATATTGACGCGTCCGCCGCGCCGGTGATCGCCCTGAAACACGCCTGTCGGTCGCCCACGTTGCTGGTGCCGATGTTGCTCGCCCGCAGTGCCAGTACTGCTTTGGCGAAGCCGCGCTGATCGGGTTTGTAACTGCGCCAATAAATCTGCCGGCAGTTGCGCCAGAGCGGCTTCTAGCAACCGCTCCTCGTCAGGCGGCGGCTGTTCGGGCATGGGCGGTGGCTCGTTATCTTCGGTCTGTTCCGGTTCTGCTTCGGGTTCGGGCGGGGGCTCCGCCATTTCGGGGAGTTGCTGTGCCTTGGGTAGCAGGCACAGCCGCAATGCCCGGGCTACGTCTTGTTCTTCCACTGCGAGTGACTTTCTCAGCGCAGCCGAGGCGCGCGCCACTTTTGCGGCAGCAAGTGTTGCGCGTGGTGAATCGATACCGAGCGATGTCGCGAGCGTCGCGAGGGCGGTGAGGTGCTCCTCGGCCAGAGTGACCTCGGCCAATTTGTTACCAGCACCTTTTACTTCAGCGCGCTTAAAAATTTCGTCGTCGACGTCGTGGATGCCCAGAGTCGTCATGTCGAGCGCAATGCCAAGACGATCCGTCAGGGCGCCGTGAGCGCATTCTTCTTCGGTGCCTTCGTCACAGGCGATGAGTGCAATACGTGAGGGAGTCGTCGCCTCGATGCCATCGCGTGCCACCGTGATAGCGCCATGGTCGACGGCGGTGCACAGGTGGTGGACGGTGCTACGTGGCAAACGTTCTGCCATCGCCACAATGACCGTTTGCTCGTCACATTCGCCCAGCATGCCGGTTTCGGCGATGGGCATACCGTGTTGCAGCGTTGCCCCCAAGTCAATGCCGCCCAGTAATCGACCTTCGGGAATGTTGGCGGGGATTTTGCGCAGCCGCTCTTGCCCAGACAGTTGCAGGTAGCGATCCAACCAGTAGTCGCGAACCGGTCCGGGCGGTGCGCGCAGATGCACGCCACCCATCTCCGGCCCTATCAGGGCAAGGAGAGCGGCGGCCCACTCAGCATCGGCCCAAAAAGACTCTGCCTCAGTCGCCACCATCGCTGAACAAGTCTGTGATGACTCTCTCTACGCGACTGTCGGCACTGGATTCATCCAGAGGATCCCGCCGCAGGCGATGACGTAGCACCGCCGGTGCGATCGCTTTCAGATGCTCGAGTGTGGCGACTTTTTTACCTTCCAGCGCTGCAAGTGCTCTGGTGCTTCGGACCAACGTGAGCTCGCCCCTGAGCCCGTCGGTGCCCAGTGCCAGGCAAAGGCGTGCCGCCGTCTCAAGGAGTGCGGCCGGCGTGTCGACGTCTTCCAGTGCTTCGCGCGCTGATTGTATTTTGCGGCGCAGCGCGCTCTCTTTACGCGCCCATTTTTTTCGGAATGCGGTGCGATCCCGATCAAATGCCTCTCGCAGCCGAATGATATCGACTCGTGTCGCAACCTCTTTTGGGGTTCTCACGTCGACAGACAAACCGAATCGATCTTGTAGCTGTGGTCGGAGCTCTCCCTCTTCGGGGTTGCCGCTACCCACCAGCACAAATTGCGCCGGGTGCCGGATGCTGAGTCCCTCTCGTTCCACCACGTTTTCACCCGAGGCCGCGACATCGAGCAGCGCATCGACAATGTGGTCCTCCAGCAGATTGACCTCATCGACATAGAGAAAGCCGCGGTTGGCCTGTGCCAGCAGGCCCGGTTGGAATGCCTTTTCGCCGTTAACCAGAGCTCGCTCAATGTCGAGTGCGCCCACCACGCGGTCTTCTGTCGACCCAAGGGGTAGGTCGACAACCGGGATGGTGATGGCTTTAGCTTCTGGCGTATCGGAGGGCTTGCCGCACTGAGCGCAGAGGCCGGGTCGGGGTGCCTGAGGGTCACATTGATAGAGGCAGCCGCTGACCACATCAATCTTTGGCAGCAGGGCGGCGAGTGCACGAATCGTTGTTGATTTCCCGGTGCCGCGCTCACCCAGCACCAGTACGCCCCCGATGCCGGGATCAACCGCGGCAATCGTCAGCGCGCGCTTCATATCATCCTGACCGACAATAGCGGTAAACGGATAAGCGATACTCATGCATGCCCCCTTTTAAACCGCACTGCTTGTCCAAGAGCGTGGCCCCAAAAGTATGCATTGAGGGCTATCCGCGCGGGTGTCAAACAAACTATACTATCAGCATGTCAAATTTCATTGATATTTATAACATGGCCAAGCCACTTTTACCTGCTTTGGACGCGGAACAATTTGACTTTTCGCTCAATGGGGGCGTCATGCTTAGGGGCTATCGCGGGGAGGTGTCCGAAGGCACACCACTCGTGCTACTGCACAGTATCAATGCGGTGCCAAGTGCGATGGAGATGCGCCCCTTATTCGAGCATTACCGAGACAAGCGTCCCGTTTGGGTGCCAGATTTACCAGGCTTTGGTCTCTCTGACCGACCCGATGTGGCCTACAGCCCGAGTCTTTATGCTCGGTGGCTAGCCGAGTGGCTCAACAGCCTTGATCAACCTGCCGATGTGGTCGCGTTGAGTTTGACCGGCGAGTTCATGGCGCGCGCCATCCTCGAGCAGGGCATCAAAGTGCGCAGCTTGAGCCTCATTTCGCCTACTGGTATGGGTGTACGCACGCCGCCAACGGCGCCAAATGGTTCCCGGATTGATCGCGTGCTGTCGTCACGCTGGGTAGGTAAGCCACTATTTAGTTTGCTGACGACCAAGCCGAGTATCCGCTGGTTCCTGGGTCAGGCGTTTGTCGGCACCACGCCCGAATATCTGGTGCGCTACGCGCAGGAAACGGCGAGTCAGCCCGGTGCACATCATGCGCCACTCAAATTTTTAACGTTCAATCTGTTTACCGAGCAGGCCATCACCCGCCTGTTCAGTCGCCTGAAGCTGCCCTGCTTGGTGCTTTACGATCGGGATCCCAACATCGGGTTCGAGCGGCTGTCAGAGCTCACTGAGGTTCACAGTCATTGGGCTGCCAAGCAGCTGTCTCCGAGTCTCGGTTTGCCGCATTGGGAGTTGCCCGCAGAGACCATTGAAGCGCTCGAGGATTTCTGGAGGCCGCCGGGTCAGGGCGCGATGCGCTCAGGCGATGTCGCCGATCACGGCGCGTGCCGCGAGTCGGCCTGACAGGGTCGCCATCGGCACACCGGGTCCCGGGTGCACGCTACCCCCAGACAAATACAGCCCCTTTAATCGACTTCTCGCACCGGGTCTGGTGAAGCTCGACCAGATGCCGTGTGATGCGCCGCCATACAGCGAGCCACCACTGCCGGGAAAGCGTCCGTGCCAGTCTGTGGGCGTTGTGCTGACACAATGCTCGTCTTTAAAGCTAAGGTTGAGACCGCAACGTTCCATTACTGACAAGGCATTGTCGCGAATCCGCGCTACGTCGTCTTCGGCCCAGGTTTGCTGGTCACCATCTGCCGGTGCATTGACCAACATCATCAACCGCTCAGATCCGTTGAGTGAGCCATTCGGGCCTCGGTCCTGAGCGCAGAGATAGACCGTGGGCTTCGCAGGGACATCCCGCTTCTCGAAAATCGTGTTGAACTCGTCGGGATAATTGGATTCAAAAAACACGTTGTGGTGGTCGAGTTTGAAGCCGGAGCTGCTGCCCTTGATACACCAAGTGAGTGCGGAGAGTGCACGGCGCTGCCTTGGGCGCGCGCGCACCGCCCGTGTGGCTTCTAGTCCGAGCTGTCCGGTCGCCAAAGCGTTTGTGTCGCCGTTAAAGACCACGACATCAGCGGGTAACGACGTACCGTCGGTCAACCGCACGCCTGCCGCCTTTCCCCTTTTCACGAGGATTTCGCTGACATGGGTATTGAGGTGCAGATCGATGCCAAGCTTTTGACCCAGCTCGGCCATAGCGGCGGCCAATCGATGCATACCGCCATCGACTAACCAGACACCTTCCAGCTCAACGTGCGCAATCAGCATGAGTGTTGCAGGGGTGCTCAGAGGCGAGGAACCGACATAGGTGGCGTAGCGCGCAAACAGTTGTCTCAGGCGTTCATCGGAGAAAAAACTCCCCAGCGCGCGCCACAGGTCGGGGGCCGGACGCGCCGCCATCAGGGAGCTGGGGTGATGACGCCGCAATACCCGACCAACCAGCGTCAACGGGTCGGGCTTGGGTGCGGTCATGAAGGTCTCTGACAGAGTTTCATGAATGCGCGCACTTTGCGAATAGAAGCGCTCAAAACCCGATGCGTCGGCGGATCCGGCAAAAGCCTCGATGGATTGTCGTGAGTGCTCGGGGTCCGGATACAGATCTAATAGACCACCGTGACTCCAGGCGTGCCGGGCGATAATCGGGCTTTCCAGCAAGGTCAGGTGTTCATCAAGCTGCGTGCCGGCATCGGCAAATAACTGCTCAAAAATCGATCGCATGGTCAGTACAGTGGGTCCGCCATCGACCTCGCGGTCATCGACTTCGCGGGTGTGCATTTTGCCGCCGGGCGTGGCGGCGCGCTCGAGCATCGTGACCCGGAATCCGGCCCGTGCGAGATCGATGCCTGCGGCCAAGCCGCCGGCTCCTGCCCCCACGACAATGGCATGCCGGGCGGTCAATCCGTTCCCCTTGACGAGACGGGCCCTTGCGGTCTTGTGGTGGGTGCCCGATTCACGCGCGGCCCCGCGCGACGCGCCACTTTCTGCGAGCAGGGTGAGTGACAGCGCGCTGGTGATAAATAATCAGCGTCAATCCCACGATTAAAGGTATCGCCCACAGTCCGGGCTGGAGCGCTAGCTCGGGGATCAGTCGCACGGCACCAAAGGCGAAGAAAGCCGTGTACACCGAGATGCCGGCGCCAACGAGGCACTTGATGTGTTCCTTGATGCGATCGGTGGGCAAGGGGCTGGGTTTATAAATGAACCACAGATTGGTGGCGACCGTGGCGAAACCCACCATGGAGATGCCCATCATCATGGGCTCGGCAGCCAAAACGCCGCGCACAAAACAGTTGGTCGATACAACCGTCAGCAGTACCTGGGATAACAGGTTATGCCAGGCCCGGTTGCGCACATGATCGAGTCCGTTGCGCATGCTGAGCCATCCTTGCCAGGCCAGATTCACAGTCAGCGTTGCCAGGTACAGCATCATCCAGCCGAAGATATTGGTGATGGTCTGGGGGTCAGCAAAAATGTCATGACTAGCGAGATGCGGATGGGTGCCAGTGGGGTCGCTCAGCGTTGTAATGCTAATAGCGATGGCAGTGAAGCCCGTTGCGATCATGGACTGCACAAATAGTGTGCCCGCACGACGATGCAGTTCACCCCCTTTTCTTCCGGCTATCGGAATCCACACCACAACCAATCCCACCGTGCCCGTAGCGATGTGCAGGCCCACCAGCCATTCAAACAGTGTGTGGGTCGACAGCATCAGATGCCCCCTCCATACTGCTTGCATCGAGTTGGGAATCTGAGATGACAGCGTCGGAACTTTATATTCCACCCAAGCCGCTCTCGCTGTGGTCCGTCGTCGCACTCGCTCGAGTGCTCTGGAAGGGCGACGGTAACTTGCTCGAACTGCTGCCCGCCGCTGCCTATCATTTTGATGTTGGCAACTTGGGCTACTCCCGGCGCTCGACGGTGTTGTTCAACGAGCCCGACGCGGTGCGCGAGATCATGCGCGATGCCGACGGGGTATTTCCAAAGAGCGATCTGATGGTCAGCGCCTTGGAGCACCTGATTGGCGACAGTATTTTTGTCACCGATGGTGAGCGCTGGAAGCGCCAGCGCGCCATGATTGATCCGGCTTTTTCGCATATGCGCATCAGCCATGCCTTTGGTGCCATGAAGGCGGCGGTCGACGATCATCTGCTGACGCTGCAAGACAAGGCGGCATCGGGCGAAGCTTTTTCGCTCGACTTGGCCATGAGTCATCTCACCGCGGACATCATCTGCCGCACGGTGTTTTCGACCCCGCTGCTGACGGGTGTCGCTGTCGATGTCTTTGAAGATTTCACGCTGTTTGAACGATCTGCGGTGCAGGTCGATGTGCTGCGACTGATTTTCAAGCCTGCGTGGAGCGAATTTCCGCAGCCGCCCGAGGTGTTGGCTGCCTGCGAGCGCATCCGAAGTCACTTGGGCACATTGGTCGACTCTCACCTCAACCAACCGGATGCTTTTGATGACATTGCCAGTAGCGTCATCGCCGCGCGGGATCAGCACACGGGTGCACCGTTCTCGCGTGAAGAGTTGATTGACCAATTGGGCGTCTTTTTCCTGGCCGGCCATGAGACCACCGCCAGTGCACTGACCTGGGCCTTTTACATTCTTGCCGACCAACCCCAGTGGCTCGCGCGGTTGCGTGAAGAAATTGCCAGTGTGGTCGGTGATGCGCCCATGAGTTTTGAGCACACGCGGCAGTTGCCGCTGACTAAAGCTTTCTTTAAAGAGACGTTGCGGTTGTATCCGCCCATTACCTTCATGCCCCGCGTCGCGACGCGCGAGGCCACGGTGGGCGGCCGCCGGTTGCGCCGGGGCGCTTTGGTGATGATCGCGCCCTGGACGTTGCAGCGTCACAGCAAGTGGTGGCCAGACCCCCACGCGTTCAAGCCCGAGCGCTTCATGCCCGAGCATGAAGAGGCGCTGGTGCAGGGAGCCTATATTCCTTTTGGGCAGGGCCCTCACACTTGCGTGGGTGCAGGGTTCGCGCAAACCGAGAGCGTACTGATTCTGGCGGAGCTGGTGCGCCGGTTCGATTGGTTGCTCGTGCCGGGTCAAACTGTGCGGCCTGCGGCCCGCATGACCACGCGCCCGGCTGATCAGGTCATGCTTCACGTTCGTCACCCTGCCGCATAGGCTCGGCTTCGGCGGTCTCGGTGGCGCGGAACCAGTGCCAGGCGATATCGCATTGGCTCGCATCGCCAATGGGCATGCGCTCACGTATGGAGCGCCAAATGAACTCCCAGCAAAGAGGGGTCATGAGCAGAAAGGGCAGGGGGTCACGCCATGACCACACCGCGTCGCGCGATACCAGTAAATCCCTGAGGCAGCGAACGAAATCCGTAAGCTGAAAGCGGAACAAGTGCTTGTAGGCCTCGGTCAGCGCGGAGTATGACCATTGCGCACGCTTACCCGCGGGAGTAATTGGCGCAGGCTGATCGACCGCCCCCATCATCGCCGCGCCGAGCCAGGCCTCGTCAATAAAGTGCACGCCGCTACTGGGTCGGGGGTTGCATTCAATGCCCCAGGGAATGCCGCCCCGATCGAGAATGAAGTCGAAGCTGATAAAGCCGGTGACGTCAGTATCAGCAAGGAATTGACTGATCCACTGCCGAACAGAAAAGGGCGTGGGCGCGCATTGGAAGCCCACTGCGACCGTGCCGCTGTGGGTACTGCCGCGGTAGCTGGCAGTGGCTTTGACGCTACCTTTGTCCACCCAGCTCAGCGTGTACAGGTGGGCGCCCTCTACTTTGCGCTGCAGCAATGTCTCATTTGACGCGGAGGGCAGCGTACTGCCCTGTGAGATAAAGGCGACATCGGTGCCAGAACAGCCCCGCCGTGGTTTGACCACACAGTCGGTCTGGCGAACGAGTGCTCGAGCCTCGGGGTCGGCGGTGGTGTAGACCGAGGGTGCCGTGACGCCGCGGCTAATGGCGTGGTCAACGAATTGCAGTTTGTCGTGCCACTGGTTGATCCAGAACGCTGAGGGCCCGACATAACGGGTGGTCTCGGGTAAGCGCGGCGCCAAATTGGCTACGTGGCAGACCTCTTCAGACGTCGGTATTACATCGGTTATTTGCTCGCGGTCAACGATATCGAGAATGTCCTGTTCCCAGGTGCCGATGTCGGTATTTGGGGCGGCGACTTGATAGGTCTTTGCAACGGCGCGGCTGACAGAGCAAAGCTGACGTCTCATTGGGTCAGCCACCACCACCCGAACCCCGTTCCGTTGCAAGCTCCTTGCAAGCGTCAACGCGGCGGGAAAACGTCCAACTGTCAGTAGTGCCGTTCTGTCCACGGTTTTGAGCCAATACTGCCCCTTTGTATCAATACTTTTACTTTATTTATGTCTAACAATCTATACATATTGTTGCCACTCGGTGTCGCCCGTGCGCTACGTCCGTTGCTGTTCGCTCAGCGGCCTTCCCCCGGTGCGCGTTTGGGTGGTGAGGTGTGTTATCTCTGACCTTCGAGCTCGCATCGGTAGCTGTGCCATTTACCTCAGGCTTTGGCAATTAAGACGGATGCCAGCGCAGTGCGTAGCAAGACACATTGCGCAAGTTCACGTTGTGTCCGGCTAGGGTTTGACAGGCGTTGCTACCCACATTGTTTTACCGAGTCGGCTTACGTTATCTTGCGTGCCCCGTCACCCAATCAAGGTTGAATGCTCGCTATGAATGCCAAAGCTGAACTGCCCGGTCACGCCCAGTACCCCAACTTGTTCTCACCACTGGATCTCGGCCACACGCAACTGCGCAACCGATGCATCATGGGCTCGATGCACACGGGCCTGGAGGAGCAGCCAGACGGATTCGATCGCATGGCCGCGTTCTATGCCGAGCGAGCGGCGGGTGGCGTTGGCATGATCATTACTGGCGGGATTTCGCCCAACGAAGAGGGCGGGCTGGTCGTTAAAGGGGAGGACGGCAAGCCGCTGGCTGCGGCGTCCAAACTCAACACCGAAGAAGAAGCCGCCGGCCACCGCATTGTCACTGATGCTGTGCATGCCGCGGCGCCAGACTGCAAGATTTGCCTACAGATTCTGCATATGGGTCCGCTGGCCTATAACGAAGGCGCGGTGGCGCCCTCACCGGTGCGGTCCCGCATCGGTGCGTTTTCGCCGAACGAGTTGGATGAGGCGGGTATTGAAAAGCAAATTGCTGACCATGCTCACTGCGCCAAGCTGGCGCAGCAGGCCGGCTACGATGGCGTCGAGATTATTGGTTCGGCGGGTTATCTGCTGTCGACGTTCCTGGTAGAGAAGACTAACCAGCGCACAGATCAATGGGGTGGCAGCTACGAGAACCGCATGCGGTTCCCGGTCGAGGTGGTCAGACGCGTACGCGAGGCAGTAGGGCCCGATTGCATCGTGATCTTCCGTATTGCTGCCATGGACATGCTCCAGGGCGGGATGAGTTGGGACGAGATTGCGATGCTTTCTAAAGCGATTGAAGCGGCTGGCGCGTCGATTATCTCTACCCACTTTACTTGGCACGAGTCTCAGGTGCCCACAATCGCCACCATGGTGCCGCGTCGCGCGTTTACCGGGGTGACCAAGCGAGTGCGTAATGAGGTGTCGATTCCTGTCATCACCTCCAACCGCATCAACATGCCCGACGTCGCCGAGGCGGTGTTGGTCGATGGCGATGCCGATTTGGTGTCGATGGCACGCCCCATGCTGGCCGACGCCGAGTTAATGAAGAAGGCGGCCGAGGGTCGCGAGCACGAGATCAATACCTGTATCGCCTGTAATCAGGCTTGCCTTGACCACACCTTTGCGATGAAGACCACGTCGTGTCTGGTCAACCCGCGCGCCTGTCACGAGACCTTAATTAAATGGGGTCCGGCGGCGGCGATCAAAAATATTGCGGTGGTAGGCGCGGGGCCTGCCGGGCTGGCTTATGCCACGGTAGCGGCGGAGCGCGGGCACTCGGTGACGCTGTTTGACGCTGCTGAGGAGATTGGCGGGCAGTTTAATCTGGCAAAACAGGTGCCCGGCAAAGAGGAGTTCCACGAGACGCTGCGTTATTACCGGGCGATGCTGGAGAAATACGCGGTCACTGTGAAACTGGGTGAGCGGGTTGACGCGGCGCAGCTGAAGGCCGCCGATTTTGATCATGTGGTGGTGGCTACCGGCATCAATCCACGTGTGCCGGATATTCCCGGAATGGACCACGAGAAAGTGGTGGGCTACATCGACGCGATTAAGGGCAACAAGCCGATTGGCAAGAAGGTGGCAGTCGTGGGCGCGGGCGGTATTGGTTTTGATGTGACCGAGCTGATTACCCATGAGGGCACCAGCTCCGCGCTGGATATCGACCTGTTCGCCAAAGAGTGGGGCGTGGATTTTGAGAATCACCCGCGCGGCGGCGTGACCGGCGTCGAGCCCCTAGTGAATAAGGCCGACCGAGAGGTGTGGTTGATGCAGCGTAAAGACACGCCCGTCGGGCGCGGCTTAGGCAAGACCACGGGTTGGACTAAGCGGCTGCTGCTAAACCGCCGTGGCGTGAATATGGTGAATGCGGTGGAGTACGTGGGTATCGACGACGGCGGTCTGCATGTACTGATCGGGGGTCAACCAAAAACCTTTGAGGTCGACACGGTCATTATTTGCGCAGGCCAAGAGCCAGAGCGCAGTCTTTATGATGCGCTGGAGGCCGAGGGTGTGTCGGTTGAGTTGGTTGGCGGTGCTTTCGAAGCTACTGAGCTCGATGCCAAGACAGCAATTAATCAGGCCACGCAGCTCGCCGCCGCGGTTTAATGATTGGCAAACCTGATCTGTTAATAACGTCTCAGTCGACGTAGTACATCTGCGCGTGACAGCGGTGCTCGGTACTGGCACCCTGCGCGCCGCCTTTTCATAAAACTTTTTCGATACAAGGAACAGCATCCATGGCCCGTTGGGAATGCATCGTCTGCGGACTGATTTACGACGAGAAAGAAGGCTGGCCCGAGGACGGCATTGCGCCCGGTACCAAGTGGGAAGACGTACCCGATGACTGGACTTGCCCGGACTGCGGTGTGGGCAAGGAAGATTTCGAGCTCATCCCGGGATCGGATGACGGTGACGCCGAGGAAGCATCCGCAGAAACGGAAGCGTCTGGAGACGCAAACGCGCGATCAGTAGTTGTGATTGGTTCGGGTTTGGCCGGCTATGGCCTGGTCCGCGAGCTGCGCCGCAAGGATGAAGGCGTCGCCATTACGGTGCTGACATCCGACGGCGGCGAGGGCTACTCGAAGCCGATGATCTCTACGGGCTACACCAAGGATCTCAACGCCGACAAGTTGGCGGCGCAGAGTGCCGAGGAATTAGCGGAACAGTTGAACGTGACCGTGCGCACCCGCACCCGGGTTGCGAGTATCGATACCCAAACACAAACGGTGCACCTCGAGGGCGGCGAGACGCTGGCCTATAGCGAGTTGGTGTTGGCACTGGGGGCCGAGTTGATTCGACCGCCCATTGGTGGCGATGCAGCTGAGGACGTGCTCGGCGTGAATGATCTCGACGATTACCGGCGCTTTCAGGACCTGCTGGCTGCAAAAGGGGCGAAGAAGGTGGCCATCATCGGCGCCGGGCTCATTGGTTGTGAGTTCACCAACGATCTGTTGAACGGCGGGTTTACGGTTGAGGCCGTCGACCCCATGGGTTGGTGCTTGCCAACCCTGTTGCCCGAGCAATCCGGGCGGGCAGTGCAGGCAGCCCTCGAAGAGAAGGGCGCCACCTTCCATTTTGGTCCGCTCGCTACCGAGGTGAACCGCGCGGGCGAGGGTTATACCGTCGCCTTGAATAACGGTGACACCATCGAGGCCGACGCGGTGCTATGTGCGGTTGGCGTTAAGCCACGTACCGCCCTGGCCAGTGAGGCGGGAATAGAGGTGAATCGCGGCATCGTTACCGACCGGCAGCTGCGCACCAATGCGCCCAACGTGTATGCCATGGGCGATTGTGCCGAGGTAGCCGGGCACGTGCTGGTGTATGTGGCACCGCTGATGGCGGCGGCGCGGGCATTGGCTGCAACGTTGGCGGGTGAGGCGACTGATGTCAGCTATCCCGCCATGCCGGTGGCGATCAAAACACCTGCGTGTCCGGTGGTGGTCTCTCCGCCAGCCAAAGACGCTGAAGGCGAGTGGCACTTTGAGGGTGATGCGCCCGATATCAAGGCGTTGTTCCGATCCGGTGCAGGCGAGCTTTTGGGCTTTGCGCTCACCGGTCAGGCGGTGAAGGAGCGCATGGCACTTGCCAAGGAATTACCCGCGATCCTCGGCTGAGTTTGCCTCTGGCCGCGGCTTCAGCCGGCCAGCAGCGCTTCCAATTTTTCTTGATCGGCGACAAAACGCCGGATGCCGTCGCTGAGTTTTTCCGAGACCATCGGGTCCTGATTATTGGCCAACAGAAAATCGCTCTGTTTGAGTGCTGCCGGTGGGGGAGAGCGGTCGCCGCTGTCCGTGAGGCGTTGCGGCAGGTCGTTCTCGTCGGCTTCCAATCGCTGTAGCAGATCGGGGCTGATCGTCAGGCGATCACAGCCAGCGAGCGCTTCAACTTGGCCGGTGTTCCTAAAGCTCGCACCCATGACCACCGTCTGATACCCATGGGCCTTAAAGTGGTTGTAGATCCGTGTAACGGACTGCACGCCGGGGTCATCGGCGGGGTCTTCAATAACGAGGTCGGTATTGGCGGTGTAGTAATCGGTGATGCGGCCAACGAAGGGCGAGATGAGGAACACCCCCGCGTCAGCACAAGCACAGGCCTGCTCGAAGCTGAAGATCAGCGTGGCGTTGCAGTGGATGCCGCGTTGCTCCAGCGTTTCCGCCGCGCGAATCCCTTCCCAAGTCGCCGCGACTTTAATGAGCACGCGGTCGCGGCCAATACCCGCATCGTCATACAGCCCGATCAGTTTCTCGGCTTTGGCAATGGTCGCTTGGGTGTCAAAAGACAGACGCGCGTCGACTTCCGTGCTGATGACGCCCGGAATCACTTGATTGATCTTGGCTCCGACACTCACGGCGAAGCGGTCGACCTTATCCGCAACAGCCTCTTGAGACGCTGCGAGTGCAGCGACTTCGTCAGCGAATTCGGGCAACGCCGCAGCCTTGAGTAACAGTGAAGGGTTGGTGGTGGCGTCCGTGGGCTTAAGCCGCGAGATGGCTTCGAGATCACCCGTGTCGGCCACGACCGTAGTCATGGTACGCAGTTGTTCGAGCTTGTTCATAACACCTCTTGAGTGGGCAATATCGGTACTCCGC
>JAYOUT010000014.1:0-10566 GCA_038151055.1 Luminiphilus sp. | reverse complement strand
CAGTTGTTCGAGCTTGTTCATAACACCTCTTGAGTGGGCAATATCGGTACTCCGCCCCGTTAGAGCGGAATCTTCGGTGGATAGGTCGACGAGACCGAGAGCCTAGCAAGCCAAAGCGGGTTGGCAAAGGGATCAAGCTGTCTGCGCCGACTCTTAATCGGTATTCAACGACCTAATTGCTTGCAGTATCCCCATGCGACCCAGATAGATCCGACGTTGCCGGCCATCTCAATCTGCTTCATTCTCGTTATTATCGATGCGTGACGGATTGAAGATCGATCCGGCGTCAGTTCAGCACTCGGGAGCGCGCTATGAGCGACAGTGTTAGCACACCCACCGGCACACTGAAGCGTTTAGGCAATGTGCATCACGCAGCCTTTCGTTGCCGGGATGCCGAGCAGACGCGTTGGTTTTACGAGGAAGTCCTGGGACTCCCGCTTGCAGCGGCGATGGTCTTCGATGCGCTGCCGGGCACAGGAAAAAAAAGCCAGTACATGCATTTATTTTTTGAGTTGGGCGACGGTAACTTCATCGCGTTCTTTGACGAGCCCGAGACGGCGACCAACGAGCACTTCGCCCGAAAAGACAGCTTTGATGTGCACATCGCCCTCGAGGCGGAAAGCCATGAGGCGATGCTTGCCTGGCAGGCGCGCATTAATGCGGCTGGCAAGACCTGTCTGGGTCCCGTGGATCACGATTTTGTGCAGTCGGTTTACATGTACGACCCAAATGGCCTGCAGGTAGAGATCACCTGTAAGACCGAAGACTACGCCGACATCATGACGGCCGATGCAGCGGTGGCGCATGATCAGTTGACGCAGTGGACTGCTCAGACCCGGGCGGACAAGGAGTCTCGCTTTGGTGCCGAGGCGTTAGATCAGCGTGGACGTTAGGGCGGAGTAGCGCGCGTGGCCGGTTATGAGCGCATTCCCTATCTAATTCTGTTTCAGGAGTCTGCGGGCTATAAAGATAACTATGCAGGCCCGATGGATCAGGTGGTGCTCAAGGCGCACCTGCTCAAGCCTAAAGACCAGCCCGCGGATACGGTTGTGATCTTGATGCATCCGATCGGCGGCGGTGAGTATCTGCCGATGACGGTGGCGCTCGCCAAGGCGGGCTGCCACGTTATTTACTGCCAGAGTCGTTACCCCAATAACGACAGCGCGCTCATCATGGAAAAGGTCGCGCTCGATATGGCGGCCTGTGTGCGCGACGCCAAGGAGCGCCTGGGTTACAGCAAGGTCGTGCTGGCGGGATGGAGCGGTGGCGCGGCACTGTCACTGTTTTATCAGAGCCAGGCGGAATCGCCCTCTGTTGTGGCGACGCCCGCGGGTGAGCCGCCGGACCTGATGGCCGCCGAACTCATTCCTGCTGACGGCATGTTGTTGTTGGCCGCCCATATCGGGCGCTCTCATACGCTGACACAGTGGTTAGACCCCTCAATCGTCGATGAGGCTGATCCCGACCATCGTGACGCGGGGCTCAATCTCTATGACCCGCAAAACCCCCAACAGCCTCCGTACGATGCGGCATTTGTTGAGCAGTATCGCGCTGCGCAGCGAGCGCGTAGCCAACGCATTTCGGCTTGGGTGCTCGATCGGCTGCAAGCGTTTAAGGCCGCGGGCGAACCGCTCCGTGAGCAGGGCTTTGTGGTGCACGGCACCATGGCGGACCCCAAATGGCTCGACCCCACAATAGACCCGAATGGGCGACAGCCGCGCTGGTGTTTTCTCGGTGACCCCGAAGTCGTCAACATGAGCCCCATTGGGCTGGCCCGCTTTTGCACATTGCGTAGCTGGTTGTCGCAATGGAGCGACGAGCACTCTAATGCCGATGGCGTACGTTGCGCGCCCAAGGTCACGGTGCCGGCATTGGTAATGGGCAACGGCGCAGACGATGCCTGCACACCGGGTGATACCGAGGCACTGTTTAACGCGCTGGGTTCTCAGGACAAAACCCGCACCACCATTGCTGACGCTAACCATTACTACTTCGGGCAGCCCGAGTTGCTGGCGCAGTCTATTCAGCACTGCATGACGTGGCTGTCGGATAAAGGTTTCGCCGATTAAGTGGGCACATTTGATTGTGTCTATACTGCGGCGCACATTTTCTTTGCACAATAATAAGGATCGATCATGCACGCCATGAAGCTCACCGCCCCGGGCGGACTAGACCAGCTCCACCTCGCCGAGATTGAACCCCGCGCGCCGGGCTTTGGTGAGATACAGGTCGAGATCAAGGCCACCTCGCTCAACTTCCACGACTATGCGGTGGTGACTGGTCTGATCCCGGCGGATGACGGGCGGATCCCGATGTCAGACGGGGCCGGCGTGGTCACCGCAGTAGGAGAGGGGGTCACGACTTTTGCCGAGGGTGATCGGGTCTTGAGTTATTTCTTTCCCAACTGGGCGGGCGGCCGACCCACGCTGCCTAATCTGTTAGGTGTGCCGGGAGACCACATTGACGGTTTCGCCGCACAGACCGTCACCATGCCAGCCACGGCCTTCAGCCGTATGCCCACGAATCTGGATTTTGAGGCGGCGTCGACGCTGAGCTGCGCAGGCTTGACCGCTTGGCGCGCTCTGGTTGTCGAGACAAACCTTAAGCCCGGCGACTGGGTGCTGGTACAAGGTAGTGGCGGTGTGTCTGTAGTTGCCTTACAAATGGCGCGCATGATGGGCTGCCGCGTGATCGCCACCTCATCCTCTGATGCCAAGCTCGAGCGCCTCGGTGCACTGGGCGCCGAGCACCTGATCAATTACAAGACCCACGCAAACTGGGGCGAGCAGGCCTTTGAGCTGACCGGCGGCGCAGGCGTGGATCTGGTGGTGGAAGTGGGCGGCCCGGGCAACCTGCCTCAGTCAGTCAGCGCGCTGGCGGTGGACGGCTGTATTAGTTTGATCGGCGTACTGACGGGTTGGTCCGGGGAGGTGCCCACTGCGGCATTGATGACCAAGAATGGTCGACTGAGTGGCATTACCGTGGGCAGTCAGGAGGACCAAGCCAATATGATTGCCGCGGTCGAGGCCCACGATATGCAGCCGGTGATCGATAAAACCTACCCGCTCGCTGAACTGGCGGACGCGTTTCGATATCAGGAGTCGCAACAGCACTTTGGCAAGATATGCGTCAGTCTCTGACCCTGATTCCGTTTGTGGTGGGTCCGGTTTTGGCCTAGGGTGGTAGCGGAACTGAAAACTAAGCGAACAGGGGGGAGAAAAAGATGACACGTTTACTAATTGGAGCGGTGATTGCTGCTTTGGGCCTCTCGGCTCAGGCGGGTGAGCCCGATGGCGCGCATGACGGTGCGGAATGGCAGATCTGGGCTTACTCGTCAGCGGCGCCTGCTCCGCTGGGCACCAACGCGACCGTGTTGGGTCTTGACGGCTCGGTACTACGCGAGGGCACCAATGGATGGACTTGTATGGTGGGCAATCCGCGACCCGCGCCAGAGGGTGGCTGGGGCTCTGCTCATGAGGCCATGCCCATGTGCACAGATGATGTCGGTATGAAGTGGATAAGCGATTTTATGGCGGGTAACGCGCCAGATATTGAGCGCGATACTTTCATGTGGATGCTTCACGGTGACGTCGGTGAGGACAACACCACTGCCGGGGTGCTCGCCAAGGCTGATGCCAAGGACCCGTCACAATGGATTGAGTCAGGGCCTCATCTCATGCTGTTACCCAAGGACCCTTCCTCTCTGGACGGCATGAGCGATGACTTCAACACTGGCGCGCCCTACGTGATGTTTCCGGGTACGCCGGGTGCGCACGTCATGATCCCGACCGACGATTACTACGAGTATCAGGATCCACAATAAAACCCTGCCGGGGCTACCTGCTTGTGCGCCCAACCACTCAAGGAGAACACCGATGACAGTGATCAAAACGACAGTGCTTGCGCTCATGGCCCTGCTGCTAAGCGCCACGGCAGTAGGGGGCCACCACGAAAAAAGCGAGGGCCCCAAGCTGGCCGCCACGCCAGGCCAGATTGTGATTGTGTACTACTGGCCCTGCGCCGATGCCGATAATGGCATGTCCTTACTCAAGGAGATGATTGCCTATGAGCGTGACGCGTCCCCCCATCCTTACTCGGCGTCACCGGCGATCCATGCAGACGGTGCGCTAGTGTCAGTCGATGTGCATTCTTCTGCCGAGTCGATGGAGAAAGCTGTTGCCTGGCAAGAGGCAGACGCAACGTGGCAGGCGCAGTTCGCCAAGATGGCAGCAGCTTGCGGTTCAGCGGATGACCTGTCCGTCAATGTGCTGACGATGCAGTAAAGGCAATGCGGTAAAAAAACCCGGCAGCTGCCGGGTTTTTTTATGGTTCGTTGACTGATGTTCTGCTGCGCCCCGAGGGCTACATTCGATCGGATTTTTCGTCTCGTTCTTCACGGACCTGCTTGCGATGCTCCCAGATCGCATAGGTCGCCCCGACCATCGCGAGGCCCACCAGCAGCAAAACCTGCGTGAGGCTGAAGCCAAACAGACCACACTCGGTGAGGCGCTCAATAAAGGAATAGGTGCTGACCGGGCAATCCATTGGCTGCTCTGTGGGGGCACAAACCGCCAGTCTACGGGTTTATGTACTTTTCTCTAAAGGCTAAGCGCGCAGATGCGGATCGCCGGGGTCATTAGCACGAGATATCAGAAAGCGATGACTACTCCCGATTTCTGATCTCTTCCTGCAGCGCGTCGAGCTCAGCTGACGTACCCAGCATGCCTCCCTCGATTTCGTGGCCCAGCGCATACTGTGGTGGCACGATCTCAGGGTGCTCTCCGGGTTTGCCCGGCGGGGTGTAGTAACCCAGCGCATACTGGCCCATCGAGTAGCCAATCAGCTCCTGCAAAGGCCGGTCGAGGTCTTTGGCGATCTCGGGTGGGCAAGTTAAATACTGGTTCTCTTCCTGGCGCAGCCAGCCCAGCGTATAGGTGATGTTGATACCGATGCGGTCAGCGTCACTGCGATTCTCGCCGCCGCCGTGGAACACCGATCCCGAATACACCAATACGGAGCCTGCGCGCATTTCGGCCTGCGTCACTTGCTCGGGCTCGATCTTTGCGTCGTCGGGCCATTGGGTGCTGCCCGGCACCACTTGAGTTGCCCCGTTCTCGGAGGTGAAGTCGGTGATCGCCCAAATCGTGTTGAACTGCGGCTCTACGTGGGCGAGGTGGGAGCCCCAGGCCCAGCGGTCGCGATGAATCAGCTGCGCCGTCTCACCCGGGCCAATACGAATAATCTGGGTCAGGTGGAGCTGTACGGTTTGGCAGTAGGGTTCCAGAAAGAGTTTGCACGGTGCGAGAATCTCCGGGTGCGCAATCAACTCCCGACATTTTTGCGAGCGCACCATCAGACCCCCTGTGCGCGTCGTTTTAAAGCCGGCAAAGTCGTCAAAACCGAGGTTGGAGCCTTCCATATAGGGGTCGGTCTCGGCTCTCAGTTGGGTGATGAACTCGGCGCTAAGGACGTCATCGATGATGATGGCGCCGTCTTCCTTGACTGCATCGGCTAGAGCCTGCGCATCAGTATCGAGCGAGAAATGTCGAATGTCGGGCATGGTATTGCCTCCGCGTTAGCTCAATACGGCGACGCATTTGATTTCAATTTTGAGGGCAGGGTCTACCAGTGCACCCACTTGCACGAGGGTCTGACTGACCTCCGGTGCCTTGCCGTAGATCATGTGTCGCTCGGTGAACAGCGCCTCGACTTGTGCCATGCAGTCGTTCACATCGGTCACGAACCAGGTCTCATCAACAATGTTGTCCATGTCGGCACCAAACTCGGCGAGCACCGCCGCCACATTTTGGTAGGCGAGCTTCATTTGTGAGAGTAAGTCTTCGGGCGTGGTGCCCGCCTCATCCATACCAACCTGGCCCGCCATATATAAGGTGTTGCCAACCTGGACCCCTTGGCTGAATAAGTCTGCATAGGGGCCGCTGCGAAAAAGTTTCTTATCAATTGGCATATTGTCTCCGGTCTAAATGCGGGGTCGGCGCTGGTGTTCTTGCCGTCATTTGACAGAGCGACAGGCATGTCGTCGCTTAACCGCTCTGCATGTGTTGTGATTGAGTGAAAAGGTTAGCACCAGATGCGCGCCTGTCGTCGTGCAGAAGGTGACAATCTAACAAAAGTTGGTTAATGGGTGAGGTCGGATTATATTCAGAACAGCCGGTCGCGGTAAGCCGTATTCGTGATGTAGTAGCATTTGAATTAGAAGTGCCAGCCTGCCATTGCACAACACGACTGCTCTCGAACCGAGCGAGTAGGTTGATGAGGGGTACACATGAAAAAAGCAACGACGCTGTTGTCGCGTTGGGTCATAACGATTGGTGCGTTGGCTTGTGCGCTGACAGCTCACGGCGCCGAGCGGCCCAATGTGGTGCTGATGCTCGCCGACAATCTTGGTTTTGGCGATATCGGTGCCTACGGCGGTGGGGCAGTGCTGGGTACGCCTACCCCCAGCCTCGATGCGCTGGCAGCCGAGGGCCTGATGCTCACCCAATTTTTCGTCGAGCCCGGCTGCACTCCCTCCCGGGCGGGTCTGATGACGGGTCGCTACAGCGTTCGCTCGGGGCTCAACAGCATTATCGTGGCGGGCACCCCCCTTACGTTAAAAGACGAAGAATTCACGATTGCCGAGCTCTTTAAAAAGCACGGGTATCGCACCGCCATGATGGGCAAATGGCACCTCGGCCAGGAGGCCCAGAGCCTGCCTACCAATCAGGGGTTCGATACCTATGAGGTTGGCATTCTGGAAACCACTGATGGCACCTTGTACCCCGAATCGATGCGCCGTTCCGGCATGTCGGAGGCGGCGATTGAGCAGGCTCAGCCCTATATTTGGGCCACCAATCAAAGCGGTAAGTTGGAAAAGGTCAGGCCCTATGATCTCGCTTATCGCGATGAGATTGAGGGCGATATTGCCTGGGCAGCAAGTGCATTTATCGAAGCCAACGCAGACGAAGACGAGCCGTTTTTCTTGTACGTCGGTTGGTCGAGTGTTCATTACCCGGCAGGCGTGTCTGAGGCCTTTCGCGGGAGATCGCCCGCAGGCCGCTACGGCGATATGTTTATAGAGCATGATCACAGCGTGGGCGTGGTGCTGGATGCCATCGACGACGCCGGCATTCGCGACAACACGGTGGTCATCTATATCTCCGACAACGGCCCGGTCGCCTATGAGGGCAAAGACCACGACTTCCTCGGCAGCTCCGCCGGTCCGTTTAGAGGCGAGGTCGGCGACGTGCTGGAAGGCTCTTTACGCGTGCCCGGCATCGTGCGCTGGCCGGGTCAGGTGCCGGTTCGCAAAAGTAACGAGATGGTGGCCATCCACGATTTCCTGCCGACGTTTGCTGCAATGCTGAATGACACCTTGCCAACAGAGCGGCCTATCGACGGTCGTAACCAGCTGCCGTTCTTTCTCGGAGAGAGCGACTCATCGGCCCGCGAGGACTACATCGCATTTATTGATGGCGAGATCAGCGCGGTGCGATGGCGACATTGGCGGATCTATCCCAAGCAGATCATCGCGTCATCCGGTAACCCCTCTGCACATGGAGTCTACGCGACGCGTGCCGAGGGCACGGGATATCCGGCCATCTTCAACATCACCCGCGATCCGCGCGAGGAGATGAACGTGGTGGGCACCGAGGCCTGGGTGATTGGTGCCTACATGAAAATCGTTGGCGCCTATCAAGCGAGCATCAAGGAATACCCCAATCCTAAAGGATTCTCGTTAACCACATTCCCCAAGTAAGTGGCCGTCGCCCATAAAAAAGCCCGGCAAGTTAGCCGGGCACAGAGAGAACATCTCGAGGTCCACCCCCAGGTGGACTCTCAGAATAGGGGCGCTTCGTGACGGTGTGATGACCGGCTCATGACAGTACGGTGAACACGGGTCCGAGACCAATGCTCCCGCAACTGAATGCACGCCAAATTGTGCTCATTGCAGTGGGTTGTTACGCCGCCATCTGGTTCAAGCTGGCCTGTAGCGCCGTAAGTTTCTTACGCGTAATGGTGGGCACGCCGCTGGTTTGCTGCCCAAAACACTCGGGATCCAAAGCCAGGCAGGGGATGTTTGAGACGGTGTCGCGCTCCTCGGTAAGCGCCAGCACCGCGGCGTCCCGCGCCTCATAAAAATGCCAAGCCTCGGGTAGCGGTGATTCGCGCTCAAATAGCTCCCGGCCACGCTCTACGCGGTCATGGAGATGTGCCCGAATCAGTCCATGGGTCGGAATCATACGGCTCCGCGGATTCGCGGCGGCGCGCGTCTGTAAAATGAACCAGGCCTTAGGGGTAATGCCCACAATAGGCCACCATTGATAGTGCCAGTCGGGGCTGCGCTGTAGAAAAGCCTCCAACGCCAGATATTGTGCACTCAGGCAGGCGCCCGTTTTTTTGCCCAGGGCAAACTGTGCCTCGTACACCGATTGAAAATACGCTGCCTTGTCCATTCAGCCTCCTTGCCGAGTGGTGGTTATGCTAGCTGTCGAGTAGCTGAAAAAAGGCCCCGCAGTGCGGGGCAAAAAAGGAGCCACTCAAAGTCGGCGGGGCGGTTGTTGGCCTGAAGGTCAGGGCAACTCAGAGGTCACCGATCCGCCGATGAATCCAGTATCGGGGCGTGGCATTGAAATGAATTGGCCGGATGCGCCAAGGGGTTGGCTAAACCTGCCAACCGGGTGGGCTAGTGAATGTCTTTACCGAGGCGAGTCAGCCGTCTTGCGGCGACAAAGCCCACAAGGCTGCTTGCGCCAAAGAGGCCGTAGTACACCTGGAAGCCTTGTTGGCCACTCCAGTTGGCGAGGGCCCAGGATTGCACCATGGGCACGTAAATATCCGGGGTGTACGCGAGCAAACTGATGAGACCGACCGCAAGCCCCCGGGTACTGGCTGACACATCGCACTCATCAAGCGTTGCCCAGAAAATACCTCGCACACCATAGGTGAAGAGCGCAATCAACAGCACCATGGGGAATAACACCATCACGCCGACGGTGGCAGGTAAGGCGGGAAGGAGCGCCAACAGCCCTCCGGCAATCAGCATGAGGATGCCGAGGAAGGGGATGACCTTAAAGTAGTCTCCAATAAACCCTGCCAGCACGCCGCCCAGCGGTCGCATCCACAATCTGCCCACCGTAATGGCCCCCACCGTGACAGCACTCAACTGGAAGATGGACTCGAGCATGCCCGCGAGGGAATACGTCACCCAGAAGATTTGATAACCGATCAGGATGACGAGGGCCGCCAGCCAGATTTTTTGGTTGGTGAAGAGTTCTTTCATATCCCGGGAAAATCCCGACATGCCGCGTCGATTGGGATCAGGCGGGGCTTCCATCGTTGAGGTTCTGAGCGCAAAAAAGACAATAGGCGCCAAGCCGATCGCAACCAAGCCGTAGAACACAATCACCGCAGTGAGAGACGCGCTGGTACCAGCGCCCATACTATTTAAGAAGTAGGCAAAAACAGCGAGCCCAATGCTCGCCAACAGCGCCTCAACCAACCCGCGACCGCTCTCCAGCAAACCAAAAAAACGACCCTGCTGATCGTGGGGCGCGAGCAGAGAGGTGCCTTTGATCAGCGCGCCCCAAAGCGTCAGTCCACTGGTCACCCCCCAGCCGATGAAAATCCATTTGATCTGCGCAAAGTCGGGGGCCGTGCTGAGCCAGAGTGCGAAAACCCCCGTCCCGGCCATCGAGACACTGATCAACCAGCGGGTGGGTAGCTTGTCTGATAGCCATCCACTGGGGAGATAGGTCAAAAAGAAAATGACCCCCAGGATCGAGTGGCACTCAGCCAGTTGCGCGCGGGTGATATCGAAGGTCTCGAGCATCGAGCCCTCGAAATTCTGGCGCATGTATACCGCCGGATAGATCACGCCGCTGCCTACAATCAGGAGAAGGAGCTGCAAATAGCGTTGCTTCAGGCTGGGCTTGGTTGCATGAGCCTCTGGCTGCGCCGGTGTTGATGTGTCGATGGGTCTGTCCTTGCCGCCACACTGTCGCCGCCCATTAGAGCGCAGATTGCTGCAAAAGGTAAATTCGTTCGCGTCTGGGTTAGCTGTTGGGTGCTATGGCGTGCCCACACCAAACTCCATCCGTTCAGTAGATTGAGCTGTTACGGGGCAGGGGCGGGTCATTAGCCCAGCGGCTTTGCTACTGGGTCAGCGCTGTCGCGCACACCCCACTCAACCCGTTTAGGCCGTGCCGTCGATTTCCTGATAGTAGGCCATCAGAATCTCAGCCACCTCAGGGCGCGAGAACTCGGGAGGAGGCGCAATGCCCTGGCCCAACATCTCGCGCACCTTGGTGCCCGAGAGCAGCACAAAGTCCTCAGGGCTGTGATCGGGCGCGTCGCGCATCATCACCACGCGACCCAGCTTTTTACTGAAAGCCGTGTGGTCGGCGCGGTAGATCTCTAAGGCCAGCGCGCCTTGGGGCACTTCGTCGTCGAAGATGGTTTGCGCGTCAAAGCCACCGTAGTAGCTGCCCACACCTGCGTGGTCTCGGCCGACAATCAGGTGGGTGCAGCCTGCGTTCTGGCGGAACACCGCGTGCAGTACCGCTT
>JAYOUT010000013.1:4800-35861 GCA_038151055.1 Luminiphilus sp. | reverse complement strand
TGATCCATTTGTGGAAGTTTCAGAACCGGCCGCAGCTCACTCGTTTGCTGGCTGAATTGTTTCTCGATGCCATCGCGACGCACAACACACGAGCGCCTGAGGCAAGTGCCAGGCAACCACCCGATGACGAGCCATGGTTGTTTGTGCCGATTCCCACACAGTGGCAACGGCATATCCGACGGGGCTTTGACCATACCTGGTTACTGGCGCAGGCCCTCGGCGCGCTCTGGTGCGGTGACTCGACCGTCTGTGCCGCACTGCGTAATCAGCAGTCGCGTGGGGCACAGCATCGAATGAATCGAAGCGACCGCTGGGCACATTCTGAGTCGCGTTTTGTGGCTGGATCCACCGTCTGCAACCGCCGGGTCGTGCTGATTGATGATGTGATGACCACTGGGGCGACAACGCGCGCCGCTGCGACCGCGTGTCGACTCGCGGGCGCCAAAACGGTGCAAGTCTGGTGTTTGGCGCGGACCCCCGATCCAGGCGCTCCGCGGTAAGATAGCGCTTCGTCATCACAGGGTGTCTCATGACTCATCCCTACGAGCACCTGACCCCGGATTGCGTCGTGAGCTGCGTCGAAGCTATTGGCCTGCAAAGCGACCTGCGGCTACTCGCCCTGAATAGCTATGAAAACCGGGTTTATCAGGTAGGCCTCGAAGAAGCTGACCCGGTCATCGTGAAGTTCTATCGGCCAGAGCGTTGGACCCGCGAGCAGATTCTGGAAGAGCACGCCTTCGCTCAAGAGCTGGTTGATAACGGCCTTTCTGTTGTGGCGCCAACGCCTATTGAGGGCGCCACACTCAACGAGGCAGAGGGTTTTCTGATAGCCGTTTTTCCGCGTCGTGGCGGACATGCACCCGAGCTGGATAATTTTGATCATCTGTTGGGGCTCGGGCGCACATTGGGCCGGCTTCATGGCGTTGGCCAAGCTGCAGCCTTCGAGCATCGCATCCACTTCAGCCTGCAGCGCTGGCTGAGCGAGCCGCTCGACTACCTCGAGCACCAGTGGGTGCCCAAAGAGCTCCGGCCAGCTTGGGGCACACTTGGCAAGGATTTGATCGATCGCGCCACCCGGCTGATGGATGATTACGACCCTGGAGAGGGTATTCGTCTGCATGGAGACTGCCATGTTGGCAATATCTTATGGCGCGACGACACGCCCCACTTTGTCGATCTCGACGACTGTATGACCGGGCCCGCCATTCAGGATTTATGGATGTTTTTGTCAGGTGACCGGGCTCAAAAGGAACTGCAACTTGCCGAGCTGATCGCTGGTTATGAAGAATTCCATGACTTTGATCCCAAGCAGATCAAGTGGATTGAGGCACTGCGTACGGCGCGCATGGTCTTTTACAGCGCCTGGCTCGCCCGACGCTGGGATGATCCGGCTTTCCCGGCCGCCTTTCCCTGGTTTGGTCAGGAGCGCTATTGGGCAGACCAGATTTTGGCACTCAGGGAACAGCTTGCACTGCTCGAAGAACCACCCCTTCGTTTACTGTAGCGACACGGAGGCCGAACCCTCCGCGAACTATCGGCCTCGTCGCGCGGCCGGATAGACCAGCGTCCAGAGCCAGAACCAGAGGCGGTTTTTGCCCAACACGTAGCGATCAAGCTCCTTGAACCGCTGCGCGGTTTTGTCGGGGTCGGCGTAGAGATCGGCACGGGTGTAGCGCGGGGTATCAGGGTCAAGGGTCTTCACCACCTTGGCAGGATTGCCCGCCACAACAACATTGTCCGGCACGTCACTGGTCACAACGGATCGCGCGGCAACCACGCTGTTATCCCCAATACTGACGCCTTTCAGTACCGTAGCGTGATCACCTATCCAGACGTTGTCACCGAGCACTACGGGCGTGGGCTCTGGCGCACGGTTGATGCGGTCATAGAGCCCGTGCCAATCCGAATCGGTAATGTAGGCGCCATTGGCCAACATGCAGCCGTCGCCCAAAACAATCTCGTCACTGGCACTGATCCGGGAACCGGGGCTCATCAGGCAGGCGTTGCCCAGCGTGATCCGCCCCTGCCCCGCCTCGCGTCCCCATACGCCAATTTGGACTCGTTGACTGGCAGTATTGATCGCGGTGAAAGAATGTCCGATCGAGATATTCGGCCCTGAGATATCGACATACCAAGGTGACATGATGGTCGCGTGAGCACCAAGATGGACACATCGAGGCCGCACAAACCAGTCGATCCAGCGAGCGCGGAACGCAAGATAGGTTTGTTTCACCCAGTAAGGGCGGAGATCTTCGCGCATGGGCTTGGCTTAGAGGGGATCCGTTCAGATTGCGCGGTATCATGGCAAGGTGATTGACACTCCGCAAACCGGGCCCAAGCAGGCCACTTCATTGGTGCTGACCACAGATCAGTGCGGGCCCCACCCTGATCTTGAAAAGATCGTTTTGCACCATATGCGCCACCCTTGGCGAAAGCCCTGCCCAAACCATACGCGTGTCGCCTTCGAGCAATTACTGCAACGACTTGAGGCGATACCGCGGCCACTGATACTGGACTCATTCTGTGGCACCGGCATGAGCACGGCGGCTATTGCCGAAAACCATCCTGACGCCTGGGTAGTGGGCATCGACCAATCCGCTCATCGACTGGCCAAGCACCAACCTTCAGAGGCAGATAATTACCTGCTGCTGCAGGCTGAAGCCGAGCCATTTTGGCAATGCCTCGCAGAGGCCGGCATCACGCTGCAAGGCCATTGGCTGCTGTACCCCAACCCATGGCCCAAAGCGGGTCAGCTCAAGCGACGCGTGCATGGCCATGGCGCTTTTCCCATACTCGGCAAATTGGGTGGAAATATAGAGTTGCGCACGAACTGGGAGATTTATGCCCGGGAATTCTCGCAGGCTGCCAGCTTGATCGGGCTCTCGGGGCACTTGGAGACCGTCATACCCGAGTCGCCCATGACCCTGTTCGAGCGGAAATACCAGCAGCGGGGCCAGACTTTGTGGCGTTTTCGGGGTAAATGCGTCAACTAGCTAAGCACCGGCTAAAGCGCTAACCTTCGCCTCCCTGCAATGAGACCCCCTCGGGGTACGGAGCAGCAACGATGACAGCCACGCAACGCGACGGCATCAAGCAAATGCAAAACGGTGACCCTATTTGGGATCGTATCCGCAGGGAAACGCGCGAAGCGGCGGCGGCCGAGCCAATTTTGGCCAGCTTCCTGCACGCCACTATCCTCAATCATGAAGAGCTCGAGTGCTCGCTGAGCTTTCATCTGGCCAACCTGCTCGATAACCCCTCTGCACCGGCCATGATGCTGCGCGAACTGATTCTTGAGGCGCTGCGCGATGACAGCGATATTAGAGGCGCAATTCGGGACGACCTGAACGCGATTCTCGATCGGGATTCCGCCTGCCATGAGCTGTACATTCCGTTTTTGTACTTCAAGGGTTTTCAGGCGCTGCAGATTCACCGCATCGGGCACTGGCTGTGGACACATAACCGACAGCCACTGGCGCTGTTTCTGCAAAGCCAGATGTCTCGGCAATTCGGTATCGATATTCACCCTGCAGCGCGTTTTGGTCACGGCATCATGTTGGACCACGCCACCGGCTTGGTCGTCGGTGAAACGGCTGTGGTCGGCAACCGCGTGTCCATTTTGCAGTCCGTCACGCTGGGTGGCACCGGTAAAGAAGACGGGGACCGCCACCCGAAAATTGGTGATGGTGTATTGATCAGTGCCGGCGCCAAAATTCTCGGCAACATTCATGTTGGCGAGGGAGCGAAGGTTGGAGCGGGTTCGGTTGTCTTACAGGACGTACCGGCACATACGACTGTGGCGGGTGTCCCTGCGAAAGTGGTGGGCAAGCCCACCACCAACTCTCCGGCGCTCGATATGGATCACGCCATTCCCGAGTCTCAGTGGTAAGCGGGCGAGAGCTCTACGACTGCATCCACCATCGCGGCCACATGCTCCGGATCGATTCCGGGCGTGACGCCGTGGCCCAAGTTAAAGACGTGACCGCTGCCCTCACCAAATGAGCTCAGAATCTGGCTGACCTCAGAACGGATACGCTCAGGCGATGCATTCAGTAAGGTCGGATCCATATTGCCCTGCAGGCAAACCCGATCGCCCACTCGTGCGCGCGCTTCGCCAATATCGGTGGTCCAGTCGAGGCCCACTGCGTCTGCACCGCAATCTGCTATCGCCTCCAGCCACTGTCCGCCGCCCTTGGTAAAGACAATAACCGGCACCCGTCGGCCCTCGGCTTCCCGGGGCAGTTGCTCAATGATCTCGGCCATATATCGGAGTGAAAATTCCCGATAGGCATCGTGGCTCAGTGAACCGCCCCAGGTATCAAAAATCTGCAAGGCTTGGGCACCGTTGCGAACCTGTTCACTGAGGTAAACCGCGACCGACTTGGCCAACTTGGAAAGCAGTTGGTGCATCACCTCGGGTTCGTTAAATGCCAGCGACTTCACTTTGGCGAAATCTTTGCTGGATCCGCCCTCAACCATGTAAGTGGCCAGCGTCCAGGGGCTCCCGGCAAAACCAATGAGGGGAATACTGCCCTTGAGCTCCTTGCGAATCAGCGCCACCGCATCCATCACGTAACCGAGTTCATTCGCGGCACGATCTGGATCCAGCGCTGCTATTTCGGCGGCTGAGGAGATCGGGCGCTCAAATCGCGGCCCTTCACCCTCAGAGAAGTAGAGCCCCAACCCCAGCGCATCGGGCACGGTCAGGATGTCAGAAAACAAAATGGCGGCATCCATCGCATAACGCCTAAGTGGTTGCAGCGTGACCTCACAGGCGAGCTCGGGATTCGTGCACAAGCCCATGAAGCTCCCTGCCACTTCGCGCGTCGCGCGATACTCGGGCAGATACCGGCCTGCCTGTCGCATCATCCACAGCGGTGTGCGGTCTACGGGTTCGCGCATCAGTGCGCGGAGGAACCGGTCGTTTTCAAGACTGGCCATGCTATCGACTCTCTTTTGGTTATGTCTTTTGTTCTATCTTTATTTTGCTGGTGTTGCCTTTGTGACTCCGGGTCACTGACCGCGGCCATTCCCCAATGCCCGCGGTACTTGTTGCGGCCTAGTGTAACCCTCGCTGCCGGCTAGGCACGAGCGCGCACACTAGACGCCCAAGTAATCCAATATGCCCTCGGCGGCCTGACGTCCTTCCCAGATCGCGGTCACCACCAAATCGGACCCTCGCACCATATCACCCCCGGCGAAGATCTTGGGGTTGGCTGTTTGGAACTTAAAAGTCTGATGTTCCGGTGCAATCACGCCGTCCCAATCATTGCAGGCAACACCGACATCCGAGAACCAGTCGGCCGGATTCGGTTGAAAGCCAAAGGCCATGATGATCGCATCGGCCTCAATCACGACTTCGCTCCCCGCGACCGTCTCCGGACGCCGACGGCCATCCGGACCGGGCTCTCCCAGCCGGGTCTCGACGACTTTGACGCCGATCGCCTCACCAAAATAATCCATGACCTCAACCGGTTGGCGATTAAACAAGAATTGCACGCCCTCCTCTTTGGCATTCGCCACCTCGCGGCGCGAGCCGGGCATGTTCTCTTCGTCACGTCGATAAACGCAATACACCCGGTCAGCCTGCTGCCGCACGGCCGTTCTCACGCAGTCCATCGCGGTATCGCCGCCGCCCAGCACCACAACCGTTTTTTCCTTGAGGTCGATGTACTCCTCGGGTTCGCGGGGGTAATCCATCTTTTCGTTGACGTTGGCGACCAGATAATCCAGCGCCTTATAAACGCCGGGCAAGTCCTCACCGGGGAACCCTCCTTCCATGGCCTTGTAAGTGCCCATGCCGAGGAAGACGGCGTCATAGTCAGACAACAGCTCATCGATCGTGATGTCTTTGCCGATTTCAGTATTCAGCTTGAACTCAATGCCCATACCCTCGAACACTTCCCGGCGACGCTCCATCACCTGCTTCTCAAGCTTGAACTGCGGTATGCCGAAGGTCAGCAGGCCGCCAATCTCGGGGTAGCGGTCAAACACCACCGCTTTCACGCCATTGCGCGTCAGGATATCAGCACACCCCAAACCAGCAGGCCCGGCACCGATAATCGCCACCTTCTTGTCAGTCGGGATCACATCGGACAAATCCGGCCGCCAGCCCATCGCTAATGCGGTATCGGTGATGTACTTCTCCGAATTGCCAATGGTGACAGCGCCGAAGCCGTCGTTGAGGGTGCACGCCCCCTCGCAGAGCCGGTCCTGCGGGCAAACGCGTCCACAGACCTCGGGCAAGGTGTTGGTTTGATGACTGAGTTCTGCGGCCTCAAATAAATTGCCCTCAGCCAGCAACTTCAACCAGTTGGGAATGAAGTTGTGTACCGGGCACTTCCACTCGCAGTAGGGGTTGCCGCATTCGAGGCAACGATGGGACTGCTCCGCCGCCTGAACCTGTGTGAAAGGATCATAGATCTCGACAAACGCCTCAGTGCGCGTGTCCATGTCCTTCTTGTCAGGATCCTTACGATCGACATCGAGGAACTGAAACGGGTTGGCCAGGCGAGTACTCATGGGCGGTGCCTCAGTCCGTATCCCGCAGTCGCGAGAGCAATTGATTGATATCCGCAGCTTTGGGCTTCACCAGCCAGAATTTGCCGACGTAATCTTCAAAGTTATCAAGGAGGTGAGCGCCCCAGGCTGATCCGGTCTCGCTGACAAACTCGCGAATGTTATCGCGCAAAAAGTGACGATGCGCTTCCATGGACTCCGCAGCGACGCGATGAATTTCGACCAGCTCGCTGTTGTACCGATCGATAAAAGCGCGGTCTTCATCCAACACAAAGGCGAGGCCGCCGGTCATACCAGCGCCAAAGTTGACCCCCGTGGCACCCAATACGGTAACGAGGCCACCGGTCATGTATTCACAACAGTGATCACCTGCCCCTTCGATCACAGCATGGGCACCCGAATTGCGCACCGCAAATCGCTCACCGGCAACGCCTGCCGCGAAAAGCCTGCCCCCGGTGGCACCATAGAGGCAGGTATTACCGATAATGCTGGTGACGCGGCTTTCAAACCGGCTGCCCTTTGGGGGTGAGATCACCAATTTTCCGCCAGCCATCCCCTTACCGACGTAATCGTTGCAGTCGCCCTCGAGGTACATATGCAGGCCGCCGGCATTCCAAACACCGAAGCTCTGTCCTGCCGTGCCGGTCAGATTCACTGTCAGCGGGTGAGATTCCATGCCCGTATTGCCGTGGCGCTTGGCAATCTCTCCAGACAAGCGGGCGCCGATTGAGCGATCACAGTTGGTAATGGTGTAAGCAAAACTGCCACCACTGGCGGACTCGATGGCCGGCAGCATGTCGGTGACCATCTGATTGGCTTTTTCCGCCGTGTCGAACGGGTCGTTGCTCTCCACTTGGCAGAACTGGGGTTGATCGGTCGCTTCTTCATCGACCCACAAGATGGGCCCCAGATCGAGACTCTGTTGTTTAGCGGTCTCGCCCGGCAGGCATTGAAGTAAATCGACACGGCCGATCAGCTCCTCCAGGGAGCGCACGCCAAGCTTGGCCAGCCACTCCCGGGTTTCAGTCGCCACAAAAGTAAAGAAGTTAACGACCCGCTCGACGTCGCCCACAAAATGCGTTTGACGCAACTGAGCGTTCTGAGTGGCAACCCCGGTCGCGCAGTTGTTGAGATGACAGATGCGGAGATACTTGCACCCCATGGCCACCATGGGCGCCGTGCCAAAACCAAAACTTTCCGCACCCAGGATGGCGGCTTTCACTACATCGAGGCCGGTCTTCATGCCGCCATCTGCCTGCAGCCGCACCTTACCGCGCAGGCGATTGCCGCGCAGGGTTTGCTGCACCTCGGCAATTCCCAACTCCCAGGGGGAACCGGCATACCGGATCGAGGTCAGCGGGCTCGCCGCCGTACCGCCGTCATAACCCGAGATGGTGATCAGATCCGCGTAGGCCTTTGTCACACCTGCGGCAATGGTCCCAACGCCCGGCTCAGAGACCAGCTTTACCGACACCAACGCATCAGGATTCACCTGCTTGAGATCGAAGATGAGCTGTGCCAAATCCTCGATCGAGTAAATGTCGTGGTGAGGCGGCGGCGAAATCAAGGTCACGCCTGGCACCGAATAGCGCAGTCGCGCAATCAAGTCGTTGACTTTGCCACCTGGCAACTGCCCGCCCTCTCCGGGCTTGGCACCCTGAGCTACCTTGATCTGGAGCACCTCGGCATTCACCAAATAGTGCGGCGTTACGCCGAAGCGGCCGGACGCGATCTGTTTGATTTTGGAGACCCGGTCGGTACCAAAGCGGTCGGGATCCTCACCACCCTCTCCGCTGTTTGAGCGCGCACCGATCTGATTCATCCCCATGGCCAGCGCCTCATGGGCCTCTGGCGACAGCGCCCCCAAGGACATACCGGCGGAATCAAAGCGGCGCAGGATATTGTCGATCGGCTCCACCTCGTCGAGGGGCACCGGATTGTCAGCCAGCTTGAGGGTCAGCAGATCGCGCAGCGCCGCAACAGGTCGCTCGTTACAATGGCTCGCGTAGCGCTGATAGTCAGCGTAATCCCCGCTCACCACCGCCGACTGCAGGCTCATGACCACGTCGGGGTTGTAGGCGTGGTACTCACCGCCATGCACGTACTTCAACAAGCCGCCCTGATCGAGGGTTTTGCGGCGCGAGCGCGCCCGACTCGCCACCTGCCACTGATCTTTTTCCAACTGATCCAGCGTCACGCCGCCAATGCGCGAGGTGACACCGGTGAACGCAACGTCGACCAGTTCGCTGTCGAGCCCCACCGCTTCAAACAGCTGGGCACCGCGATAAGAGTTGACCGCAGAGATGCCCATCTTGGACATGATCTTCAGAAGGCCTTTGTTAATGCCCTTCCGGAAATTCTTCTGGCACAACTGCGGATCACCGAGGAGCTCGCCGCGGCTCAGCAAATCCTCGATCACGCTGTACGCCAGATAAGGATAGACAGCCGTCGCACCGAAGCCCAGCAAACAGGCCACATGATGAGAGTCGCGCGCTGTGCCGGACTCCACCACTAAATTACACTCTGCGCGCACGCCCACCCGAATCAAGTGATGGTGCACCGCACCGGTCACCAGCAAGCTGTGCAGTGGCACGCGCTCATCGCCAATATTGCGATCAGACAGGATCAGAATGTTGCGCTTGTCCCGCACCGCGGCCTCGGCGCTCGAACAAACCGCCTCCAGAGCCTGACGCAAGTTTGCCTCGGCGGGATCATAGGTTGCGTCCACCACAACACTGCGAAATCCGTCTTCCTCGAGAGCGGCAATGTTCTGAAATTTAGATTGGGACAACACCGGTGAGGTAAGGCTGATCCGCCTTGCGTGCTCGGCAGACTCGTCAAAAATGTTTCGCTCGGGGCCCAGATCCACCTCGAGCGACATAACGATGGATTCGCGCAACGGGTCGATAGGTGGGTTAGTCACCTGCGCAAATTTTTGCCGAAAATAATCGTAAAGCGAGCGTTCCTGCCGCGACAGCACCGCCATAGGGGTGTCGTCACCCATTGAGCCCACCGCCTCATTGCCGGACTCGGCTAGAGGGCGCAGTACCTGATCGCGCTCCTCAAAGCTCACCTGAAACATCTTCTGGTAAACGTCGAGCTCCGCCCCGGCGATCGCCGCCACCGGCTCGCCTTCAAAGCTGCCCTCGATTAAGCGAGCGTTTTGTCGCAGCCATTGCTTGTAGGGCTGACGACCCTTCAACAGCTCATCAATATCCCGAGTGTGGAGCACCTTGCCTTCCTGAGTGTCCACCACCAGGATTTGCCCGGGCCCGACACGACCCTTGGCAATGACCTGATCAGGCTGGTATCCATGGGTGCCAATTTCAGAGGCCAGCGTGATAAAGCCGTCATCGGTAGTAACCCATCGCGCCGGGCGCAGACCATTGCGATCTAGTAGGCAACAGGCGTAGCGACCATCGGTCAGCACAATGCCGGCCGGACCGTCCCAGGGCTCCATGTGCATTGCGTTGTATTGGTAGAACGCTTTCAGATCCGGGTCGATGCCTTCGATATTCTGCCAAGCCGGCGGGACCAGCATGCGCAATGCGCGAGGCAGCTCCACGCCGCCCGTGGTCAGCAGTTCCAACATATTGTCGAGACTTGAAGAATCAGACCCCTCGGTGTTGACCAAAGGCGCCAGCGATTGCAGATCGGGTAGCAGCGGCGAGTCGAGCTTCGATGTTCGGGCGCGAGACCAGCTTCGATTGCCCTCGATAGTGTTGATCTCCCCATTGTGCGCCAACATACGGAAAGGCTGGGCCAGCGGCCATCGGGGCAAGGTATTGGTTGAAAAACGCTGGTGGAACACGCAGATGGCGGTCTCCAGCGTCGGGTCATTCAGATCCGGGTAAAACCGCTCCAAGTCGGCCGGCATCACCAACCCTTTGTAGGAAACAACGCGGTCCGACAAGCTGCAAATGTAAAAATCGGGATCGTCTACCAGGGCCATCTCGGCACGACGGCGAGCAGTAAACAGCTTGCCTAGACAGTGGGCATGATCGATGCCGTTGGCATCGACAAACACCTGCTCGATGCGGGGTAACTGGTCGAGCGCAATCTCGCCACAAACGCTCTGGTCAATGGGCACCTCCCGCCAACCAAACACGGCCAAGCCTTCGTCGGTTAGCGCCTGGGTCATCGCATCCCGGGCGGTCTGTTGCAGTGCGGGGTCCTGACTGAGAAACAGCATGCCCACTGCGTAATGCTGACCCAAATCGACGCCCAGCAGCGATTTGGCCTCAGCGCGCATAAAGGCGTCCGGCATCTGTAGCAGCAGACCGCAACCGTCACCGGTGCGCCCATCTGCCGCAATACCGCCGCGGTGGGTCATACAGGTCAATGACTCAATTGCTGTTTGCAACAGGCGATGACTGGCCTCGCCCTCAATATGAGCGATCAGACCAAAGCCACAATTGTCCCGAAATTCCTCGGGGCGGTAGAGACCTCTGGAGGGCATCGATTGACGATCGATGCCGCCCGCATCTACAGCATGATTCATAGATTGTTTCGCCTTTGAACCGGCGCACAACACCGGCGAAACCACCCCGTAAAGGGCATAGAAAAAAGGGTGCGTAGTGTACACGCCCGAAAACGGGCGCTCAATGAGCGTAAACGTCGCCGATCAGGCGGTGATCACGCGGGCAATATCGTCTTCCGTGACGCGTTCGGTCACTATCGCCTCACCCAACGCTGAAAGCAAAATATAGCGAACTTTTCCTGCTGCAACCTTTTTGTCGCTCCCCATGGCGCTCAGGAGCTGGGCCGTTGAGATGCCAGCGGGAAGCGAGCTCGGTAAGCCCAGCGCCTCATTAAACGCAGTGAGCTGCTCCACCGCCGACGCCTCGAGCATGCCGCGACTCGCCGACAGGCGGCTGGCAATCACCATTCCCGCTGCCACCGCTTCGCCATGCAACCACTCGCCGTAGCCTTGGATACGCTCAATGGCATGACCAAAGGTATGGCCAAAGTTGAGGTGCGCACGCACGCCGCCTTCCCGCTCATCCTCCGCGACAACGGCCGCTTTGATGCGGCAACTGCGCTCAATGGCATAAGCGAGGGCGTCGCTATCGCGCGCTTTAAGTTCCCCAACATGACCGACTAACCAGTTGAAGAACGCTGCGTCTCGAATCAGGCCATACTTAATGACCTCAGCCAGCCCTGCTGCGAACTCTCTCTCTGGAAGCGTTTGCAAGGTGTCCAAATCGATCAGCACCTGGGTCGGTTGATGAAACGCGCCGACAAGATTCTTGCCCATGGCATGGTTCACACCCGTCTTGCCGCCGACTGAGGAGTCCACCTGCGCCAACAGCGTGGTGGGCACCTGCACAAAATCCACGCCGCGGAGAAAACAGGCGGCCGCAAAACCGGTCATGTCGCCGACCACACCACCGCCGAGCGCAATGAACAGGCTTTGCCGCTCGTGCCGATCCTCGAGCGACGCATCCAAAATCCGCTGTACCGAGCTCATATGTTTATGGGCCTCACCCGCGGGCAATACAACTTCGGTCAGCAGTGAGGTTGAACCCAGTGCGGTCTTAAGCTGCTCAGCGTAGAGCGGTGCGACGTGATCGTCGGTCACCAAAACCACGCCGCGACCCTCAACGAGCTTTTGCCAGTGCGCACTGTCCGAGAGCAGGCCCCGCCCGATATAAATCGGGTAACTGCGATCATCGGCTGTTGAACCCAGATCAACTTTAAGGGTGTGCATCACATCAGGCATGGTTTATCGGCGCCTTCGAATTAGGAGCTAGCCAGCAGGGTGGGATAGTAGTCCACGTTCCAGCAGTTGGCTGTGTATTTGGCGGGCAACTTTACGCGCATTGCCCCCGCCAGCTGAAATGATGACATCTGCGAGCGCTCTGTAAAGCGGCTCACGCTCTGCCATCAGCTTTTTAAGCGTTGCTTCCCGGTCTCCCTGCTGCAGCAGGGGCCGCCCTTCACCGGACCCTGTGCGCTTCAGCTGCTGGGCTACCGAGACATTGAGGAAGACGACAACACCCGTGCGACCCATTAGCTCGCGGTTTTGCTCGGCCAGAATGGCACCGCCTCCGGTCGCGATGACAGTCTCATTGCGCTGGGCAAGCTCCTCCAAGACAGCGCTCTCGCGCCGACGAAAACCCGCTTCTCCCTCCACATCAAATATCCAGGGGATATCTGCGCCGGCCCGGCGCTCGATTTCATCGTCGGAGTCGATAAAAGTGAGACCGAGCAGGTCTGCCAGATGCTTGCCGACGGTGGACTTGCCAGAGCCCATTGGCCCAACCAAAAAAAGCCTCAGGGCCCCGGACTGCTTGGACATCGTCAGGTCTTTAGTTCACCAACGCTTCAGAGAGGATTCTGGGCGTGATGAAAATCAGCGTCTCGGTTTTCTGCTGGTTGTTGGCTGTGCTCTTGAAAAGCGTGCCCAAGTAGGGGATGTCGCCCAGCACCGGCACCTTTTCGACCTTCACCAACTCCTCGTTCTTGAAGACGCCGCCCAAGACAACCGTTTCACCGTTACCCACCAGCACCTGTGTGGTCAGCTCAACCGTATCGATCGTCGGGATCAGGCCACCATTGCCGCTCGGAACCAGATCCCCGACGGAATCCTGATTCACAACCAGATCCAGCAATATTCGATCATCGGGAGTGATGTTCGGCGTCACATCCAGTTTGAGCACCGCTTCCTTGAAGGCCGTTGTAGTGGCCCCCGAAGCAGCACCCTCCTGATACGGCACTTCAGTACCCGATTTGATCGTGGCTTTTTGCTTGTCGCCGGTAATCAGCTTTGGCTGGGATACGACCTCGCTGTCACCCGATGCCTCCAGCGCAGATAATTCGGCGGCCAGAAAAAGATCCGTGGACGTAAAGCCGACCGCGAAGCCCGAGGTCGCCTCTGCCACACCCAGGTCGACAAAGGGCGCAGACGGCATCGTGACCGGATTAGCGCCCCCGATCATTTGGCTATTGAGGTCCGTAACGCTCGCCGTATCACCCGCGATCGAAGTGAATTTGTCGCCGTTAACATTAAGGTATCCGCCGCCCCAGCGAATGCCGAGTTGCTCGTCAAGATTGGACGAGGCAATGACAATACGGGCCTCAATCATGACCTGGCGAATAGGTATATCAACCTTGTCGATCAGGTCCCTGATTTCCGCAAGCTTTGCCGCGGTATCCGTGACGACAATAGAGTTCGTGCGCTCGTCGACCACTACCGAACCTCGCTCGGAGATCAGTGAGCCACCCTCCTCCGAACCCGCCTCAAACAGTTCGACCACATCGGTCGCTTTGGCATAGCGAATCCGGATAAATTCAGATTGCAACGGTGCCAGCTCAGCCAGCTGCTTGTTGGCTTCAATCTCCTGCCGCTCCCGCTCCGCAATCTCCTGCGCGGGCGCCACCATCAGCACGTTGCCAATCTGCCGGCTATCCAAGCCGCGCGTTTTCAATACCAGATCAAGCGCTTGATCCCAGGGCACATTCTGCAAGCGGAGCGTGATGCTGCCGGAAACGGAATCCGACGCCACCAGGTTTAGCTCAGTAAAGTCAGCAATGAGCTGCAGTACCGCCCGCACCTCGATGTTTTGGAAGTTGAGCGAGATGCGATCGCCTACATAATCAAACTCATTCAGACGTTCGCGCTTTTCCTCTTCACTCAGCGCCGCAACCGCAAGGATGTACTCGTTACCCGTCTGGTAGGCCAGATAATCGTAGAGCCCATCCGCTTTGAGCTTGAGACGCGTCCCCCGCTCGGTCGTGCTCACTTCAATGCCCTGCACCGGCGTCGCGAAGTCGGTCACGTCAAAACGCCGAATCAGAGACTCGCGCACATTGGTGTTCATAAATTGCAGGGTAATATCCCCGCCCTCGCTAAAGATCGACGCATCGACACCGGGATTGGTCAGGGTCAGAATCAACAACCCCTCGCCCTCAGGCGAACGCTGAAAAGCGAGGTCCGTAATTTCAGACACAACACGCTCCACCCGGTTGGCGTCGGTCCGCAGAATGTCGGTAGCAGACGAGGCAGCAACCGTGGGACCGTCGTCCTCGCCCACCAGCAAGGTCATCTCACGGCCTGAGACACGGCTTTCAAAAGGCACTAGTTCGACCAGATTCACGATCAGCCTGGTGCGATCCCCCGACTCCAACACCATCACGCTGGTCGCGTTGGCCTGTGATAGCGCATACCGTTTTTCTTCAAGGCCGCTCTGTGTATCCGGAAAATCCAACACAATCCGAGCAGGGTCTTCGATTGTGTAGCTCTCAATATCGGCCGAGGGCGGCGCGCTGAACGTCAGGCGCACCTCTAATTGCGCTCCGGGCTGAGCCGTGAAGGCAATATCCTCGATCACCACCGGCTGGGCCGCGCTCACTCCGGCCCAAATTAGGCCCAGAAAGAGGCACAGTGTCCCGCTCCAGCCTTTACCTTGACGACGCGTAGCGTTCGCACTTTTCATTCCGTGTCTCCCTCGCTCACATCCCTGAGAGCTCTATCGTTCTGGGTCTCTCCACCCAGCCATCCTCGGTTCCATCCGGGACGATTTCGATTACCGCGATAAAAGTATCACCCATCTCTACAATTCTGCCGTGATCCCGCCCAAGGAAATTCCCTACCTGCACTCTGTGAATGCCACCGTCGGGATCCCTGATCAAGGTCCAATCCTGCCCGCCTCGCTCCAACGACCCTACCATCAGCAACGAATCAAGCGTGAAACGTTCCAGGTACTCTTTCGGGCGATTGTCGTCAGGACGCAATGCAACCCTGGCAGATAACGCCGCCAACTGCCGAATATCGACTGGCCGATCAAAAGGACTGCGCAACGTCGTTGCGGCGTACGCGAAGGCTTCGTAGGCCTTAAAAGTGGGAATCGGTTCGATCACGCCGCCGGGACGCGCTCGCTTCTCCGCCATAAACGCGTCGAGATCGCTAAAGCCACGATCAGCGCACGAGAGCAAGCCAGGCGCCATTAGCAAAAGGCACAACAAACGAAACGCCGACTTTGTCATATCACGCGCCATCGTCTTCCTCCCGATAGCGATAGGTCTTGGCAAGAATGCTCATCTCGAGCATAGGTGCCGCATCGGCATCAATCGTGATGTCGAAATCATGCAATGTCACAATGCGCGGCAATCCAGCCATCCCGGATATAAATGCACCCAGATCGTGATATGAGCCCACCGCCTCGATAGCGATCGGCAGCTCGATGTAAAAGGTTTGAGCCTGCTCATCCAATAGATCAATGCGCTTGATACTGAGGCCGTTGAGCTCACCTTTATCCGTAATGTCCTCTAGCAAGCCAGGCACTTCGGTCTCGGACGGGAGCTGCGCCACCAAAGCCCCGAATCGCGCCTCCATTTCCACTAGCTGCGCTTTATAAGCATCTAGGTTCGCTGCTTCGAAGGCTTTTTTCTCAAAATCTTGCCTAAGAGTTTGTTCCTCTTTCTCAACAACGGCGAGCTGCTGGTTGAGGTCATCGATATGAAAATAAAAGCCTGCGACAACGATCAGAATGAACAGCAACCCGAGCAAAATGACTTTCAAGGCTGCAGGCCAACTGCCGATGTTCTCCATGTCGAGATCAGCCAGATCAAACTCGTTAAGCGCCTTGATGTGTTCAGCGACGTTCACAGCGATAACTCCTGATCGGCGTCGGAAAGCTCGAGGTTCACCGTCAGCTTGAAGGTCGTCGCTTGCTCTCCGTATTCGGGTGCGGCTTGAACGGCATCGAGGTTGGGGTTTTCCAGCCAATCCGAGGCGTCTAGCCGCCGCATCAAGCTCGAGACGCGGTTATTGGACTCAGCGACACCTTCAATGGATACGACGTTAGCTTTGGTCTCCAGCGACGTGTAAAACACTCCATCGGGCACCGTTCTGACCAGCTGATCGAGCAGCCGTACAATCACGGGGCGATTCCCCTGCAGCGCCTGAATGACGCGCATGCGCTCAACCAGTTGGTTACGCTTGCGTTGTAGATCCCTGATCTCTGCGACCTCTTGATCCAGCAACGCGATGTGCGTGCGCAGATGTTGATTGCGAGATTGCTGATAATCGATCTGGGCATTGACCATGACATCCCACAGCAACACCGCCAGAGCAGCGCCGACCACCGTGGCACCCAGACCCACCAGAAACTGTTTTTTGCGCTCCTGACGCCGAGCCTCACGCCACGGCAATAAATTGATGTTCGCCATTAGCGCACGCTCCGCATGGCCAACCCACAAGCCACCATCATGGCGGGCGCATCTTTGGCGAGTGCCTGTGCGTTGACTCTTGGTCCCACGGACATATCTGCAAACGGGTTGGCAACGATCGTCGGCGTGTTCAACCGCTCCTCAATCAAATTCGACAGCCCTTCAATCGCCGACACGCCGCCGCAGAGCACGATGGCATCTAATTGCGTGTATTCACTGGAGGAGAAAAAGAACTGCAGCGAGCGACTCACCTGCTGAGCGACCGCCTCGCGAAAGGGCTCCAACACTTCACGTTCGTAGTCTTCTGGCAAACCGCCCTGTTTCTTTGCACGGCCCGCTTCCTCAAAAGACAGGTCGTAGCGATTCATAATCTCATCGGTGAGCTGCTTGCCACCAAAGAGTTGTTCGCGGGTGTACACCGATTCGCCATCGGCAAATACCGAGAGCGTGGTCATGCTGGCCCCGATATCAACCATCGCAATAGTCTGCGGCCCGCTGGCAGGCATTTGCGTCTGCAGCAACGCCAGTGCTCGCTCCATCGCAAACACTTCTACATCCATAATCGCAGGTGTCAGGCCAGCGACTTCGAGCGCATCCACCCGAGATTCAATGTTCTCCTGACGGCAGGCGGCCAGCAGAATATTCACTTGGTCTTCACGACCCGGGACCGGCCCCAGCTCTTCGAAATCGAGTGCGACTTCTTCCAAGGGGTAGGGAATGTACTGATCCGCCTCAACCGTCAGCTGGGCCTCTAAGTCCTCCTCAGACAACCCGGCGGGCATGGCAATCGTTTTGATAATAACGGCCGAACCGGAAACCGCTGCCACCGCCTGTTTGGCGCGTGTCTTGGACCGGACCACCAGATCACTGATGAGCGTGCCGACGGTCTCGACCTGATTGACGTTCTTCTCAACAACCGCCTCTGGAGGGAGCGGCGCAACGGCATAGCTCTCAACCCGGTAGCGGTCGCCCTCCCGGCTGAGCTCCAGCAGTTTGACTGTCGTCGAACTGATGTCGATGCCAAGCACCTGCGATGCTTTGGCCGTACCAAATCCCCTCAACACCTGTCATTCCTTTGCGTGTGTCGATGTGTCCCCCGAGAGGGGTCCTCTTATTCAGAGGCCAATACTACGATGGGCTCTCCGCTTTATGGCCTGTCAAAGTCGGTAAAAGGTCACTTAACACCGCCAATTGTGTGAAATCTCCGCAAAAGCCCTGATATGTTTGGGCCTTCAGGCATCTGGAACTGCCCCAGATCACTTCACAGGTACCGTGAACCCAGCCTGAAACGGATCACGCCGGAGAACACAGAGTGTCGAGAACTCTCACACTGACGCGATATATCGCTTTGCTTGCTTGCGCGGCAATCTGGTGGCTGGCCGGCTTATATCTCTATTTGAGTCCAAACCTCCCGGAGGAAAGCGCGTTACGCAACATTACGCTGCGCACGCCAATGCGGGTGCTGAGTAGCGATGGCGCGCTCATCGGGCAGTTTGGCGAGCAAAAACGAAAACCGCTTCGTTTCGACGAGATACCGCAGAGCTTCGTGGACGCCTTATTGGCTGCTGAAGACGACGGATTCTTTGAACACAGCGGCATCGAACCACTGAGCTTGATGAGAGCGGTATCCGAGTTGCTCCTGACCGGTAAAAAAGGCAGTGGCGGATCCACGCTCACCATGCAGGTGGCGCGTAACTATTTTCTGACGCTGGATCAGACCTTTCTCAGAAAATTTACCGAGATCCTGCTGGCCTTTGAAATTGAAGCGCGGCTGACCAAAGAAGAAATCTTTGAGCTCTACGTGAATCGAGTCTTTCTGGGGCATCGTGCCTACGGATTTGAGGCTGCGGCAGAGACATACTACGGCAAGCCGCTCTCCGAACTGAATCTCGCACAGCACGCTATGCTCGCCGGCGTGCCGAAGGCGCCCTCTCGCAACAACCCTCTGAGCAACCCCGACAAGGGGAAGGTAAGGCGAGACTGGATTCTGGGCCGCATGGCCGGTCTCGGCATGATCAAGGACCGCGAACGTTTAATCGCCCAGCGCGCCCCGGTCACGGCATCTTTCTATGGGCAGGTGGTCGAAGTCGACGCCGATTATGTTGCGGAGATGGTCCGCCAGGAAATGTTGGAGCGCTTTGGTAACGCAGCCTATAACGATGGCTACGTGGTGCACACGACCGTCAGAGCGGATCTACAACAGGCCGCTCAAGACGCCCTGCTGAAAGGCCTGAGAACCTATGACTGGCGGCATGGCTGGCGCGGACCTGAACGCAGACTGGCGCCTAGGGAAGATGAGTCCGCCGAAGAAACGCTGGCCCGCTGGCAGGAGGCGCTCCGGGCCATGCCTACGATCGCCAAGCTGCCACCGGGCATCGTCACCGATATCAGTGAGTCGCAGGCAACCGTGCTGACTAAATCCGGCGAATCAGTGTCGCTCTCCTGGGAAGGCGATCTCGAGAAAGTGCGTCGCTATCGATCCGTCAACCAAACCGCTGCCCCCGAGAAGACGCTGTCGGCGCTGCTCGCCCCCGGCGACCTAATCCGCATTCGGGAAGAATCAGGCATATGGCGTCTGACGCAGGTACCCAAGGCACAGTCTGCACTGGTTTCTTTGGACCCCAAGCACGGCGCTATTCGCGCACTGGTCGGCGGCATGGGATTCGAACTGTCGAAGTTCAATCGGGCTACCCAGGCAAAGCGTCAGCCGGGTTCTAACTTCAAACCCTTCCTCTATGCCAGCGCGCTGGAGGCCGGCATCACGCCGTCAACCGTCATTAACGACGCGCCCGTGGTCCTCGATAATCTGGCGGCCGCCGAAATCTGGCGCCCCGAGAATGACAGCGGCAAGTTTTATGGCCCGACCCGACTGCGTGAAGCGCTCACCTTCTCGCGCAATCTGGTCTCGATCAGAGTCTTGCAGCGGGTGGGGGTCAGATCCTTCATCCGCTACGTCGAGGCTTTGGGCTTTGATACCGAGGGCATTCAGGCCAACCTAACGCTCGCATTGGGTACCCATACGTTCACACCACTGGAGATCGCCACCGGCTATGCGCTGTTGGCCAACGAGGGGTTCAAGGTGGAACCGTGGCTGATCGAGAGAATTGAAAACGCCAAGGGTGAAGTGATTTACGCCGCTGACCCAGAGGTTGCCTGCGCTGACTGCAATCAGCTCTACAGCGGTGATACCACCACTGCCGACAATGCTAACGAAGAACTCAGAATGGAGGATATTTTGGGCACCTCGATCCCCGAGGTGCGCGTTGCGGAGCGTGTTATGGACCCGCGGGTGGCTTATATCGTTTCCTCCTTTCTCAATGACGCTATCCAGCGCGGCACCGGCCGACGCGCAAAAGTCTTGGAGAGAACTGACATAGCGGGCAAAACGGGCACCACTAACGGGCCCAGAGATGCCTGGTTTTCAGGATTTAACAGCGATTTGATTACGACCGCTTGGGTGGGCTTTGATGATTACGCGCCCCTCGGGCGACGAGAGTTTGGCGGCACCGCGGCCTTGCCCATCTGGATCGATTACATGCGACAGGCGCTCCCCCCCGCCCGGCCCAACGCGCCCATGCCGCCGGGGATCGTCAGACTGCGCGTCGATCGCGACTCCGGATTGCGGGTTCGAGGCCAGCCCGAGGGCAGCATCATGGAGTACTTCTTGGAGGAGCACCTTCCAGAGTGGGATACCGAAGCGGGCAATCAGAGCAGTGGCGGTAATCTGGAACAAATCTTCTGACGCAAAAAAAACGCCGGCTGATGCCGGCGTCCTTTTGGTCTGATAAACGCTACTTACTTCTTCAGGCTGCGACCGCCGAAACGCTTGTTAAAGCGATCAACGCGTCCGCCCGTATCGACAATCTTCTGCTTGCCAGTGTAGAACGGGTGGCACTGGCTGCAAACGTCCAATGAGATGTCCTCACCCAGCGTTGAGCGAGTTTGAATTTCGTTGCCACAGCTGCACCGCGCGGTGATCTCGCTGTACTGTGGGTGTATATCTGCTTTCATGCCAACCTCCGCCAGCATCTATCGGGGCGAAAAAGAGCGCGGATAATACCAGAGCGGGCTCCGATAGCAACATGGAATACGCCCAACCACGCGCTCTAGTACACTGGGCCTGTTGAGCAGCGCACCGAGCCGATCTTGAGCCAGAAATCCGAAGATAACCGCCCCGATCCATCGATCTGGCGTTGTGCTGTGCCGTCTCCCCTGAGAAGGGTGTTCGACTATCTTCCACCCCCTCATTGGCGGGGCTCTGTTAGCGCAGGCACTCGCGTCACAGTGCCCTTTGGCCGACGAACGGTCACCGCCATCGTGGAATCAGTAGCGGGCGAATCGTCGATCAAGGATGCCAAACTCAAAGCCGTCACAGCGGCATTGGATGAACAGCCGCTATTCACCGAAAACTTATTGGCACTGCTGACATGGGCGGCGGATTACTACCATCATCCCATTGGCGAGGTGCTGCCCTTGGGTCTGTCTCCGGGAGAACGTCGAGGCAATGACCAGCGTCGCGTCGGTGAGGCGGCCATCGCACTCACAGCCAGAGCCCGGGGCTTACCTGAGGGCGCGCCACATCGTGCGCCGAAACAGGCCGCATTGATCTCTGCCCTACGCGCCGGGCCACAACCCCTCGCCGCATTGGCAGAAAGCGGCTTCAGCAAAGCGGTCATTAAAGCATTGCTCGACAGCCAGCTCGCTGAACGCTGCGAGCTGAGCGAGCCCGTGAGCTGGCAGACCTGTGACAGGCCCCTCACCGCCAATGCCGAGCAACAAGCCGCTATCGATGCGGTGGTGTCGCAGATCGGTCAGTTCGGCGTGCACTTACTTTACGGCGTGACCGGCAGCGGCAAAACCGAGGTCTACCTGCAAAGTATTGCAGCCTGCCTGGCGCAGGGCCGACAGGCTCTGGTGCTGCTGCCCGAGATTGCACTGACACCGCAGACACTGGCGCGCTTTGAGGCCCGGTTTGCCGCACCCGTGGTCGCGTTGCACTCGGGCATGGGCGATGCGGAGCGTGATCGCGCCTGGGCTGCAGCGCGTCAGGGGACGGCTGCCGTCATATTGGGGACGCGATCGGCGGTGTTTGTACCCCTCAAACAGCCCGGTCTGATTGTCGTGGACGAGGAACACGATGCCGCCTACGTGCAGCAGGATGGCTTTCGTTATTCAGCCAGAGACGTCGCCATCAAGCGTGGCCAACTGGAAGACTGCCCTGTAGTGCTGGGCAGCGCCACCCCCAGCGTGGAGAGCTGGCACAATGCCGACCAGGGTCGTTACCAACGCCATACACTGCCGCATCGGGCAGGCGGCAGCGCGCTACCTCGGCAGCATATGATTGACGTCAGCGGTCTTGATCTGTCAGCCGGCTTATCTGTCGAACTGCTCGGCCGCATAGAGCAAGCCCTCGCGCAAGGTCAGCAAGTACTGGTGTTTCTCAATCGCCGCGGGTTCGCCAACGCTTTGCTGTGTCACGACTGCGGCTGGTGCAGCGACTGCCCCGACTGCGATGCCCGGATGACGCTGCACAAAACGCCCGCCGGTTTGCACTGCCACCATTGCGATCGTCGCAGCCGCTTGCCACAGCAATGTCCGCACTGCGGCAGCAAACGTTTGCTGGGCACGGGTATCGGAACACAACAAACCGAATCGTTTTTGGCCCAGCACTTCGAGGCCACGCCCGTTATTCGCGTCGACAGTGACACCATGGCCGGGCGAGACGCCGTACCCGCGCTAATCGAAAAACTCTCTGCTGGCGATCCGGTGATCATGATCGGCACCCAGATGTTAAGCAAAGGCCATCACTTCCCGGGCGTCACCCTGGTCGCCGTTGTCGACGCCGATGCGTTGCTCTTCAGCCCCGACTTCCGAGGTGAGGAACGGCTGCTACAACTGCTGACTCAAGTAGCTGGCCGAGCCGGAAGGGAAAAAATCGCCGGAGAGGTGGTCATCCAAACGCGGCATCCCGACCATCCGCTGATGCAGTATCTGGACGCACCCTATCACGCAGCACTGCCCACCCTGCTGAAGCAACGAGCACAGGGCGGCCTGCCACCCCATGGCGCTCTTGGCGTGATTCGTTGTGATAGCGCATCTCGGCAACAAGGCCTCGACTTCCTTCAGCAAATAAGCCACGGCGTTGCGACCCTTCGCGGCTGCCAGCTGATTGGACCGCTCCCTGCCGCCATGGCCCGACGCAAAAATCGCTATCGGGCGCAGCTGGTCGTATCAAGCGTTAATCGCGCCATGCTGGCAGCAATGATGACCTCGCTGGTGCAGAAGGCAGAATCGCTTCGCCAACCGCATCAGCTGAGCTGGTCAGTGGATATCGATCCCTATGAAAGCTTGTGACTTCCTTGGCTGGAGCCAGCGCCACGGGTTAGTAATAATAGGAGGCGCGCGCAAACGCAGCGCGTCACGATTCTGACAGGGCTATCATGAAATCCGAACTGGCTGCGCTGATCCATGCGGCGCTGGAACAACTCGTTGCACAAGGCACGCTGGCAGAACTGCCGGACACCCCGCCGCAAATCGATCGACCCAGAGAGGCCAGCCACGGTGATCTTTCTTGCAATATTGCGATGGTATTGGCGAAACGCGCAGGCGTTGCGCCGCGCGATCTTGCCCAGCAAGTCATCGATGCACTGCCCGCCAACACCGTCATCCGCCAGTCTGATATTGCCGGTCCAGGATTTATCAATTTCTTCATCGAGCAGCACCACCATACGGAAGTTGTGCGCACGATTCTTGAGATGGGTTCCACGTTTGGGCACTCCGACTCGGGCGCCGGCCGACGCGTTCAGGTTGAATTTGTCTCTGCGAACCCCACCGGCCCACTGCATGTCGGTCACGGACGGGGTGCGGCGATTGGCGACTGCCTTGGCCGCCTGTTAGAAGCCACCGGCTGGTCGGTGCAGCGCGAGTTCTACTACAACGACGCGGGACAGCAGATCAACAATCTGGGGCTGTCAGTTCAAGCGCGCGCTCAGGGCAAGGGCCCGGACCACAGCGACTGGCCAGCAGACGGCTATCAGGGACACTACATTGAAGATGTCGCCAAGGCTTACCTCGCGGGTGAGACCGTGCAAGCTGCCGATCGGGAGATCACGGCCGCCGGGGATCCAGCTGACCTCGAGGCGATTCGAGAATTTGCAGTGGCCTCATTGCGACGCGAGCAAGATCAAGACCTGCGCGCTTTTCAGGTGGTGTTTGACGAGTATTTCCTGGAGTCCTCTCTCTATGACGATGGCGCCGTCGAGGACACAGTGACCGCGCTTCAAGCTGCGGGCCACACCTATGAGGATGAAGACGCATTGTGGCTGCGCACCACTGAATTTGGCGATGACAAAGATCGCGTCATGCGCAAGAGCGATGGTGGATACACCTACTTTGTGCCCGACGTTGCTTACCACCACAACAAATGGCAACGGGGATTCGAGCGCGTTATCAATGAGCAGGGTGCTGACCACCACAGTACGATCACGCGTGTGCGGGCAGGTTTGCAGGGGCTGGACGTCGGCATTCCGGAAGGGTGGCCGGAGTATGTACTGCACCAGATGGTCACCGTGATGCGCGACGGCGCCGAGGTAAAACTGTCCAAGCGGGCCGGCAGCTACGTCACCTTGCGCGATCTCATCGACTGGGTGGGTTGTGACGCAACGAGATACTTTTTGGTCGCGAGAGCTCCCACGTCGCAACTGACTTTCGATGTCGACCTCGCCTTGGCAAAGAGCAATGAAAACCCCGTTTACTACATTCAATACGCCCACGCTCGCTGCGCCAGCGTGCTGCGCAAGGCCAAAGAAGCCGTAGGAGAGGACGCCGCTCAGGAAGGCTTGAGCCATATGTCTTGCCTGAGTGAGAGCGAGACGCTGGCATTGGCCATTAGCCTGGGGCGATTCCCCGAGGTGGTTGCCACTGCCGCCGAGCGGCTGGAGCCGCACGATCTAGCAAATTATCTGCGCGAACTCGCCGCGGATTTTCATAGCTTTTACAACGCCCACAAAGTGCTTGAAACAGAACCCGACACCGCGAAAGCACGTCTTGCCTTGGTGGCCGCCACGCAACAGGTGATAGCGAATGGGCTTGCGCTACTGGGCGTTTCGGCACCGGAGGCGATGTAATGGCCAGCGCGGCAAAGCCGGTGAAAAAACCCTCAGCGACGCGAAGCCAAAGGGCGACTGACACCACTGAAGCGCCGCCTACTCTCAGCGCAGCGCATTTTCAGGGATTTGCCGCTGGTCTGATTGCGGGCGTGCTCGCCAGTTTCGTTTTTATACCGGCATCGGAAAGCCCTGTGCAGGTTACCGAGTCGCTCTCGACAACAACCCCGGCAGGACAAGTTGATGAGGGTCCGCGCTTTGATTTTTACACTGTGCTACCCAGCCAGGAGCTGGATCTCAATCCAGATATCGAGCCCGCAGATCTGCAGTCTCGGAGTGAAGGAGACGCGCAGTATTTGCTACAAGCGGGCTCTTTCAGACAACAAGCTGATGCCGATCGGCGCAGAGGAGAGCTGGCGCTACTGGGGCTCGAGGCAACCATTGAAGCGGGCGACAACGACAGTGGACGATGGTATCGAGTTTATCTGGGGCCTTTCGAAAGCCGATCCGATATGGCGCGCGCGCGCTCACTCACGGCACAAGCCGACATGGACACCTTGCTGCTAAAACGCGAAGCACCATAAGGATCGCAATGAGTACCGCCAAGGAACATCGCGTCACCCAGCTGCACTACTCTCGATCACGACGGTTGCTGCAGTTAACCTTTGATGACGATGCCGAGTTCGCTCTCAGCGCGGAGTTTTTGCGGGTCTTCTCTCCCTCGGCAGAGGTTCGCGGCCACGGGCCCGGGCAGGAAACGCTGCAAGCTGGAAAGTCGTCCGTCGCTATTACCCGCATCGACCCGGTCGGACACTACGCGGTCCAGATTACCTTCGATGACGGCCATGACTCGGGGCTGTATAGCTGGCGCTATTTACGCGACCTGGCTGAGCGACAAGACCACTACTGGCAAATCTATCTGAAAAAACTGGCTGCCGAGGGCAAATCTCGCGACCCCGAGCTGCAGGTTCTCCACTTTGAGCCCTGACGGCGAGGCGTCGCGCCCCCTCGTCTAGCCCTGAACACCGCGCCCCCGCTCAGGTACACTTGCCGACCCGCCGGCTCAAGGTCGGCAAGACGAGGCACTGCTGCTCATGAGCGAAGATCGGGCAAACACCGCCGAAGACAACGACAACACCACCGACTTTGGATTCACTCGGGTAGACCGTGACGCCAAGGCCGGCATGGTGCGCGGCGTCTTCGACTCTGTTGCGAGTCGCTATGACCTGATGAATGATCTAATGTCCGGCGGCATTCACCGACTTTGGAAGCGCTTCACTATTGAGTTGTGTGCCGTGCGACCCGGGCAGACCATCCTCGATATCGCCGGCGGTACCGGCGATCTTGCGGCCCGCTTTTCACGGCTGGTAGGCCAAGACGGCAAAGTTATTTTGGCCGATATCAACGCGGCGATGCTTGAAGTCGGTCGGGATCGATTGATCGACAAGGGCGCCTCGGACAACATCGAGGTCGTCCAGGCTGATGCCCAATATCTGCCCTTTGCCGACAACAGCATCGACTGCATCACCATCGCCTTCGGATTACGCAACGTGACCGATAAGGCCATCGCACTGCAATCAATGTTGAGGGTGCTCCGGCCCGGCGGGCGTCTTCTGGTGCTCGAGTTCTCAAAGCCCACCTCCCCGCTGCTGGGCAAAATTTATGACCAGTACTCGTTTCAGATTCTGCCGGCGATGGGCCGTTTGGTTGCCCAAGACGCCGACAGCTATCGGTATCTAGCTGAGTCAATCCGCAAACATCCCGACCAAGAGACATTGTTGGGCATGATGGAGGACGCGGGATTTGTGGAGTCCCGCTACCACAATATGACGGGCGGCATTGTCGCCGTGCATCAGGGCTTCAAGGCGTGACCCAGCACGATCCCGCGCTGCTGAGCGCGGCGCTCGCCGGCGCCGAGCGCGCCATGAATCAGGCCATCGCCTTGGCGCCCACTTCCCATCAGGCACTGGGTGGGCTCAGTGGCACGCTACTCGGCGTGGAGGTCACAACGCTGGACCTGACGTTGTATATCGAGATGGTCGACGCAACCGAAATCCGACTGATGACGCACTGTGAGGATCAGCCAGATGCGTTTGTCCGGGGCACGCTGGAAGATTTTGGAGCCTTGGCCACATCTGAAGACCCTGCTGCGACATTGATCAACAGCGGCATCGAGCTGCAGGGTTCAAGCCACAGTTTGATCGCACTGCAACAAGTGATCTCCCGCATGGACATCGACTGGGAGGCGCCCCTTGTCGATTTGCTTGGGGACGTGATCGGTCATCAAATCGCAGAAGGACTGCGCAGCGTGTTTCGCTGGGGCGAGGGCGCGCGGGCAAGCCTGAAACGGCAGGTCTCAGAATATTTGCTCGAAGAGGGTCGACTCACGCCACCCAAAGCGGAACTCGAGCACTTTTACGATGCGGTGCAATCATTGGCCATGCGCGTGGACCGCGCGCAAAATCAGTTTGAGAAGTTGCTCGCCAAGGCCGCCCTCAAGAGAGAAAACCAATGAGCCGGGTGGTGACCCTGTATCGGACGGTCGCCCGGTATCGTCTCGACCAACTGCTGCCGCCCAACCAGCGCCCACGCCTGTTCTCCATACTGCTGCGGGTCTTTCCAGTCCTGCCCGTGCCCAGTACTACCCCTCGGGGGGAGCGACTGCGCCGCGCGCTGGAAGATCTCGGCCCGGTATTCATCAAGTTTGGCCAGTTGTTGTCTACGCGACGGGACCTTCTGCCGCATGACATTGCCGACGAGCTGGCCCTGCTGCAGGATCAGGTCGCGCCGTTCCCTGCGAAAGAGGCGATACAGCGCATTGAGCAGGCCCTTGGTAAACCCCTGAGTGAGTGCTTTTCGGAGTTTGACGCAAACCCTCTCGCTGCCGCCTCGGTCGCCCAAGTGCACAGCGCCCAGCTGACCGACGGTCGCGATGTCGTCGTCAAAGTGCTGCGGCCGGGGATAGAGAAAACCATTGATCAAGATCTGAAGCTCCTTAAGCACGCCGCGCGCTTGCTCGCGGGATGGTCACGCAGCGGCCGCCGTTTGCGGCCTGTCGAAGTCGTCAATGAATACGACCGGATTATTCATGGCGAGCTCGACTTGCAGCGAGAAGCCGCAAATGCCTCCCAACTGCGTCGCCACTTTCCGACCGGGGATTTGGTTTATGTGCCTGAAGTGCATTGGCCACTCACCTGCGAGCAGGTGATGGTCAGCGAGCGCATCTATGGCACGCCTGTGAGTGATATTGAGACGCTGCAAAAGAAACAAGTGGATATCAAACTGCTGGCAGAGCGCGGCGTCGAAATCTTTTTTACACAGGTGTTCCGCGACAGTTTTTTTCATGCCGACATGCATCCGGGCAACATTTTCGTAGACTGCACGCGCCCGGAAGATCCGCGCTACATGGCAGTCGACTGCGCCATTGTGGGGCAACTGGACGAGCAGGATCTCTACTATCTGGCACGCAACCTGCTCGCAATCTTTCAGCAGGATTACCGCCTGTGTGCCAAGCTACACATTGAGTGTGGCTGGGTGCCACCCGAAACACCGATTGCCGAATTCGAAACCGCGCTGAGGACGCTGTGCGAACCCGTTTTTGAGCGGCCGCTCTCGGACATCTCTTTCGGGCATATGCTGGTCACGCTGTTCCGCACAGCGGGGCAATTTGACATGCAAGTGCAGCCGCAGCTGGTCCTTCTACAAAAAACACTGCTCAATATTGAGGGGCTGGGTCGCCAGCTCTATCCAGACCTCAATCTGTGGGATACCGCCAAGCCTTTCCTCGAAACCTGGCTGGCAGACCGATACTCGCTACAAACAGTGAGCCAACGATTGCAGCAAGACGCGCCCGCGATACTGGAAACGCTGCCGTTATTACCTGACCTGATTCTGAATCGCCTGCGGCAAACCCCCACCCGTATCGCTCCGGGGCGTCAGCGAACGCCTTGGTTACTGCCTCTTGCCACGCTGGGCGCCCTGACATTGGGCGTCGGTATCGCCTCCACTCAGGGTGGCACTGGCTGGTTGCTGTTGGGCGCAGGGTGCCTGCTGTCCGCGCTCTTTATGCGCCATCGGTAACCCTCTGAAAGCGCGTCTGGCATACTGTTGCCATGACTGAATTCACACCCACGCCAGACACCCTCTCCCCTCGTTGGAACGAGCAGGGACTCATCCCGGCTATCGCGCAAGATGCCGATACCGGCGAAGTGCTCATGCTGGCTTGGATGAATGCCGAGTCATTGGCGCAAACCCTTGCGAGTCGTCATGCCGTTTACTGGTCACGCTCACGACAGGCGCTCTGGCGGAAGGGCGATACCTCTGGTAACACCCAGGAGTTGGTAGATATCCGGTTGGACTGTGACGGCGACACGCTACTGTTGCGCGTGCATCAAAATGGCGCGGGCGCCTGCCACACAGGGCGCCGAACCTGCTTTTTTTATCGCCCGGCCGACGGTAGCTGGCAGTTGAGCGAGGATGATTGAGTGGACCACTTACTGACCGCGCTCGACAAGGTGCTCGCTGAACGTAAGAGCGCATCACCCGACAGCTCTTATGTCGCCTCCTTGAATGCAGAGGGACTGAATAAGATCCTGGAGAAAGTCGGCGAAGAGGCGACCGAGGTGATACTGGCGGCGAAGGACGTCGCTGAAAGCGGCGACGCTGAGGCCCTGGTCAATGAGGTGGCCGACCTCTGGTTTCATACGCTGGTGATGCTCTCGCATCTTGACCTCAATCATCAGGACGTCCTGAAAGTACTCGATGCGCGGATGGGGCTCTCCGGGCTGGCAGAAAAAGCCGCCCGAAAAGGCCATAATGCCGGCTCGAAAGGCAGTTAAAGACAAGGAGAGCGACTATGGGTCTGGGCGGAATCAGTATCTGGCAGCTCCTCATTATTCTCGCCATTATCGTGATGGTGTTTGGCACATCGCGCCTGCGGAATATAGGCAGCGATTTGGGTAGCGCCATCAAAGGCTTTCGTAACAGCATGAACAAAGACGAAGGCGAAAATGACACCACCAGCACGACTGTGGCGCGAGAAGAGAGCGACTCCGACAAACCGGCATCATAAGCGGAGCCAACCTCGGTGTTTGATATTGGCTTCGCAGAGCTACTACTGATTGGCGTAGTCGGCCTCTTAGTGGTTGGACCAGAACAGTTGCCCGGCGCGGTGCGCACCGTGTTGGCATGGGTCAACCGCTTCCGACGCAGTTTTGATCAGATCCGTACCGAGGTGCGGCGCGAGTTGCATAACGACGAGATTATGCAAAAGCTGAAAGCAGAATCACGGCAGCTCGAACAACAGGTGCGCGACACCACGCAGTCGGTAGAGCACGAACTTCAAGCATTAGGCGCCGACGCCAGCGCCTCACTGCAAACCCCGTCGACCACTACGCAGCCCCAAAAGGCTGACCCGGCGAGCCCTCAAGAAACAGATTTACCTGACGCACCCACTAAAAGCGCATGACTGATCAAACCGATCTCGACGATCCACCGATGTCTCTGGTGGCCCATCTGACGGAGTTGCGCGACCGGCTGCTGAGGTCAGTCCTTGCCGTGCTGATCGGATTCATCATTTTGTTCCCGTTCGCCAACGAGATATACGGCTTTGTCTCGGCGCCGCTCAGAGAGCTGATGCCGGAGGGTTCAACCATGATCGCTACTGGCGTGGCCTCACCCTTTCTGACACCGTTTAAGCTCAGTCTGGTGCTCGCTATTTTTCTGGCCATACCCGTGATTCTGTATCAGATCTGGGGTTTCGTCGCACCGGGCCTCTACCAAAAAGAGAAGCGCATCGCGATGCCGCTATTGGCCTCCAGCGTACTCCTGTTCTACGCCGGCGCCGCCTTTGCCTACTTTGTGGTGTTTCCACTCATTTTCGCGTTCTTCACCAGCGTGGGACCGGAAAACGTGCAGGTGATGACAGACATCAACAGCTACCTCGACTTCGTGCTCAAACTGTTTCTGGCTTTTGGTATCGCCTTTGAGATGCCCATTGCGGCAGTGATCCTGATCTGGACCGGCGTGACCACCCCTGATGCACTCTCCAAAAAACGCCCCTATATCATCGTCGGTTGCTTTGTGTTCGGCATGTTGCTCACCCCACCGGACGTGATCTCCCAGTCGTTGCTGGCGATCCCCATGTGGCTCCTATTTGAGCTTGGCGTATTTTTCGGCAGACTATTGGAACCTACAGCCCAGAGCGCGAACGAAGACTGAGCGCTCCATCGGAGGACTGAGCATGCGGTGGCAAAAGATAAGCAT